>NZ_JBFTJT010000010.1:0-314613 GCF_056395565.1 Paenarthrobacter sp. 10L412
CTTGATCCCGCCGCCGCTCTGCCCGTTTTCGCTGCCTTCGTTGGTGTCGCCGCCGTTCCCGTCGCCTTCGCCAGTGGCATTGGTGGTTCCCGACTCATTACCGTTTCCGGTGGTGAGTCGGGGGTTGGTGGCGGTGTTCATGGCGGTGGCCAGGGTTTCGTATTGTTCCGCGGTGGCGAAGATTTCGATGTGGTGGAGCCCGTGGCGGCGTCGACGACGGAAGAACGCGCCTTGGAGTTGGCGGAGAACTTCCTCGGACGGTTCGGGACCGTCTTGGTCGATCGAATCGACCCAGCGTTTGGCCATTTTGGTGACGAAGTCCGGGTCGGATTCAACGGCCGTGGCGGTGAGGGCGTGTTCCATCCGGGTGAGGGTGTCGTCATCGGTGAGCAGCCGGACTTTATCCAGTGCGCTGCTGATGATCGTCGCGGAGCGGGAAGGCACCAGGGCTGAGGAGAGGGCTTCGGCCAGCACTTCGCGCCGGGCCGGGATCTCCTGCCCGGCCATCCCGGCCTGCCGAAGGACGTCGGGTGCGAGGGCGAGCCGGCGGTTGGCTTCGCTTTTGCTGATCCGCAACCGGGCCCGAAGGAACTCAGCGGCATTCCGGTACCCGTCATCCAGGACGCTGGCCGTTCCCGTAACCGTCGCACCCGTGGCTGGTTCAGTCCAACCGGTCCGCCACTCCGGCGCGCCGGCCGACGACCCCGGCGACGCTTGCTGTGCTTCCTTCCGGGTCCTTTCCACCGCCTGCGCTGCGACAACCTGCAAGTACTCCAAGGACCGGGAGATCTCCTCGATCCTGCCGGCAAAGTCAGCGGCCTCAACAAACCCAAACAGCCGCGCCGCATCGGCCGCTGCGGACAACCGCAAGGGGTCCAGAAGAGCCGCGCCATCCTCAAGAAGAGCCGCCGGGACCTGTCCGGGCGCCGCAGGATTGGGATGCCTATTTTCGAAAGGGGAGTTCGGCTGAGCAAGCGCAGCGTCGTTGCCCAGCCTGGCTCTGTTGCCCAGCCCGTGGAAATGGCCGATCGCGGTGATGGGCGCCGTCGAATCCTTGAACCCCGCCCTGACCAAGTCCGGCATGCTCAAGAAGCGCCGTGACCGGGCAGCGGCCAGGGCAGCAACAACAGGGGACGGTTCCGTCCGAAGTGCTGTCAGCTGCCCCATATCTTCCATGATCAAATCATTTCATCGGGGGCTGACATTATTAGGAAGCCCGCTAAGAACCCTCAGCCCGGATAGCCATACTCCTCATCTGTCATTAGCTCGCCCCACGTTGTTTCGCAACCGTCGGTGGCTCCGGTTGTCTCCCACATGGCAAGGTGGCTCATGAAATGCTCCGGAGCAGCACCGTGCCAGTGCCATTCGCCCGGAGGCGTATAGATGGTGTCACCTTGACGGACCACTTTCACCTCGCCTCCGCGCGCCTGGACCAGGCCCACACCGTCCGTCACGTGGAGCGTCTGACCAGCCGCATGGGTGTGCCACGCCGTTCTAGCACACGGAGCGAAGCGGACGATGTTCACCCGCAGTCGGGAGGGCTCGTCTCCCTTGGCGATGACGTCGAAGTAGACGTCGCCGGTGAAGAGCCCTGACGGTCCCTTGGTGCTGGTGGTCTTGGGGGTTATGTCCATTGTTCCTTTTTTCGTTGCGGAATTAGTTGCGGTTCGTCTTGCGGAGGTCGTGGCCGGATTCAGACGCGCCGGATTCGGACGTGCCGGATTCGGACGTGCCAGCTTCAGACGCGAGTGTGGTGGCAGCCCAACTCGCCAGCAACCGCAGGGCATCCTCGGTTCCGGTGCCAGGCTCCGCGTTGTAGATGGTCATGGTCAGGCCGTCGTCGGCGGACAACTCAAACGCCTCATAGAGCATGTGCAGGTCCCCGACGATCGGATGCCTGAACTGCTTCTTCCCGGTGTAATGCTGCCGGACGTTGTGCGCCGCCCAGCGCATGCGGAATTCTTCGCTGCGGGTGGACAGCTCACCCACGAGGTCTGTGAGTCCACGGTCGTAGGGGTTACGCCCGGCCTCGGTCCGCATGATGGCCACGGTGTCGTTCGCAGCCCGTTCCCAATCGGTGTAGAAGTCGTGGCTGCGAGGGTCAAGGAACAGGAAGCGGGCAAGGTTGGGCGGCCCGAAAGGAGTGTCAAAGCTATCCCAGTACAGTGCTCTGCCCAAAGCGTTGGTTGCGAGGATATCGAGCCGGCCATTGCGGACGAAGGCAGGCGAATTCGTGATCGCGTCCAAGGTGAGTTGGACACCCTGTCGGATGGACTGCTTCCGTACCGGACGCCGCCGCAGCCGGCCGCCGTCGTTGGCCGCACGGGCGAGGTCGAAGAGGTGTGCCCGCTCGGCGTCGTCCAGTTGCAGAGCGTTGGCCAGTGCCTCGAGGACGCTCTCCGAGACGCCTGAGAGGTTCCCCCGCTCCAAACGGGTGTAGTACTCAACGCTTACGCCGGCAAGCATGGCAACTTCGCCGCGGCGGAGCCCAAGGACGCGCCGATTGCCGCCATAGGCGGCCAGCCCAGCTTGCTCGGGGGTGATCTTCGCTCTTCGGGTAGAGAGGAAATCGCGCGTCTCGGTCCTGTTGTCCATGTTTCCAACGGTATGGCTTTTGGCCCTCCAAGGGAGTCCCTGTCATTACCCCTAACAGCAGTAACTCCTTGCATTTTGGAAAAGAGGGTTAGATGGAAACATCCACTAATCTTCATCACGCAGGAGAAACATGCCTTCCGCTAACGCTTATGCTTCACCTTCGGCCACGGGCGACCTCACCCTGACCACCATCGAACTTCGCGAGGTTGGACCTCACGACGTCCACATTGACATCAAATTCGCTGGCATCTGTCACTCGGACATCCACACTGTGCGCGGGGATTGGGGTCCCCAGCAGTACCCGCTGGTCCCTGGCCACGAGATTGCGGGCATCGTTACCGAAGTTGGCCCGAACGTCACCAAGCACAAAGTGGGCGACCGGGTTGGTGTCGGCTGCATGGTTAACTCGTGCAAAGAGTGCAGGAACTGCTTGGCGGGCGAGGAACAGTATTGCCTCAACGGCAACGTGGGCACCTACGGCGCAGTTGACCGTGACGGCACGATCACCCAGGGCGGATACTCGAGCAGCGTTGTCGTGAACGAGGACTTTGTCGTCACCATCCCTGAAGCGCTGGATCTCGACGTCGCCGCACCGCTGCTGTGCGCAGGCATCACGACGTTCTCCCCGCTGCATCACTGGGAGGCCGGTCCTGGCAAGAAGGTCGCGATCGTGGGCTTGGGCGGCTTGGGCCACATGGGCGTCAAGATTGCCCACGCCATGGGTGCCGAGGTGACGGTCCTCTCGCAGTCCCTGAAGAAGATGGAAGACGGCCTGAAGCTGGGCGCTGACCACTACTACGCCACCAGTGATCCTGCCACGTTCGAGCAACTGGCAGGCACGTTTGACCTCATCATCAACACCGTCAGCGCGTCCATCGACATCAGCGCTTACCTGCAGCTGCTGAGCCTTGACGGAACGCTGGTAAACGTTGGCGCGCCGGCCGAGCCGCTGCCCGTGAATGCTTTCGCCCTCATCGGTGGGCGCCGCAGGTTCGCCGGCTCCATGATTGGCGGAATCCGTGAAACCCAGGAGATGCTGAACTTCTGTGCCGAGCACGGGCTCGGTGCCGAGATCGAGGTCATCCCGGCCAGCAAGATCAACGAGGCCTATGAGCGCGTGCTCGCCTCCGACGTGCGTTATCGCTTCGTCATTGACACGTCCACCATTGGCTAACAAGCTGGCCTAAAAGCACGACCACTGAAAGGGCCACGCCTCCTCACAGCCGTCAGGTTGACCGAGGGGCGTGGCCTTTTTAGTGCTGGCAAGCAGGGACAATGGTGTGGTGACTTTCAGACTGGACACCATCGGGGCAGGGCTGGTCTTCGCTGATTCCTTGGGGAAGCTCGCCACCGCTTTGGAGAGTCAGGGCGACGGCGGAACGGTGGTCGTCCAGGCACCGCCCGGGACAGGAAAGACCACCCTGGTTCCTCCACTGCTGGCCAACTTTGTGGGGGAGAGGCACCCGGGCCAGCCCCGCGTCGTCGTCACCCAACCGCGCAGGGTGGCCGCGCGCTCAGCCGCCCGCCGTCTTGCCTCACTCGACGGCAGCCGCTTGGGCAGCCGAGTGGGTTTTACGGTCCGCGGCGAGAGCAAATCGGGTTCGGACACTGTGGTGGAGTTCGTCACTCCCGGCATTCTCTTGCGGCGCCTCCTGGCTGATCCCGGACTTGAGGGAACGCAAGCGGTGATCCTGGATGAGGTCCACGAGCGTGGACTCGAAACCGACCTGCTCGTGGGCATGCTCGCGGAAGTCCAGGAACTCCGCGGCGACCTCACGCTGGTGGCCATGTCGGCAACCGTTGACGCCAGGCGTTTCGCCGCATTATTGGGGCGAAGTGGGTCGGGAGAGGCCGACGACGGCACGCCGGCTCCCGTCGTCGACTGTCCTTCCGTGTTGCATGCCCTGGAGGTCGACTGGGTTCCGGCCGCAGGTCAGCGCCTGGACGAGCGCGGCGTGGCATACAGCTTCCTGAATCATGTTGCTGAAACAACGGTGGGTGCCCACGAGGAAGCGCTCAGGGAAAACCCCGACGTTGACGCTTTGGTCTTCCTCCCAGGCGTCCGTGAAGTTTCCGACGTCGCCAGCCGGCTCCGCGGGCGGGTCCGGGCCGGTGTTGAAGTACTTGAGCTGCACGGCCAGATCGGTCCCGACGCCCAGGACCGTGCGGTTTCCGGCCGGGAACCCGGCGACCCTCCTCGAATTATCGTGTCAACGGCGTTGGCCGAGTCGTCACTCACGGTGCCGGGTGTCCGGCTCGTCATAGATTCCGGCCTGTCACGTGAACCGCGTCGTGACGCGGGCAGAGGCATGTCCGGACTGGTGACGGTGTCCTGCTCAAAGGCTTCGGCCGAGCAGCGGGCCGGACGCGCAGCGCGCCAAGGACCAGGCAGGGTGGTTCGGTGCTACGACCAGCAGGCCTTCGCCGCCGCGCCAGCGCATCAAACCCCCGAGATTTCGGTGGCCGACCTCACCAGCGCCGCTCTGGTGCTCGCTTGCTGGGGAGCCCCCGGGGGCCGTGGGCTTGCACTGCCCGACGAACCACCGCGTGCCGCTATGGATGACGCCGTGGAGGTCCTGCGGGAACTCGGTGCGGTGACAGTGGAAGGAACTGTCACGGACTTGGGCAGGACGCTCGCGAAGATCCCGGCAGACCCTCGGCTCGCCCGCGCACTGCTGGATGGTTCTGCGCTGGTTGGCCGTCGCCTTGCCGCTGAAACGGTGGCACTGGTAGCCGGTGATCAACGCGCGCCTGGTGCCGATCTCGCAAAGCTCTTGGCGGCAGTTCGTTCCGGATCAGACCCGGCAGCCCGACGATTCGCCGAAGACGTCAAACGGATGGAATCGCTCGCGCGCCAGGAGACGTCCTCCACCGTGGATAGAACTGTGGATCAACAAGGCGTCCATCAACAACCGGCACTGGATGTGTCAGTGGGGGAGGCGCCCGGGTTCGTGGTCGCGTTGGCCTTCCCGGACCGTATTGCCAGGCGGGTTCCCGGCCAAGGGGCACCAACATATCTGCTGACATCGGGCACCAGGGCTGGTCTGCCCGCAGGTAGCTCGCTGGCCGGGCACGACTGGTTGGCCGTGGCGGAGGTTTCCCGCGCCCAAGGCAGGGACGCCGCGGGCACGGGAGCCGTGATCCGATCGGCGGCGCCCCTGTCCGCTGAGCTGGCGGCCGCTGCGGCGCCGGAGCTGTTGGTCGAGGACGTAACGGCACGTTTCGCCCAAGGACGGGTGACCGCCAAGGTTGAGCGGAAGTTGGGAGCCCTTGTGCTGTCCTCGACGCCCGTGCGCCCCAGCGTGGAGCAGGGCCGTCAAGCTGTTGCGGTTGCACTGGAAAAGGCAGGACTCTCGATGATCGGGTGGTCCGCTGCGGCAGATGCGCTGCGCCGACGTCTGGCTTTGTTGCACCGGGAGCTCGGCGATCCATGGCCCGATGTCAGCGAATCCGCGCTGGTGGGCAGGTTGGATGACTGGCTTGCCCCGGAGCTCGAATCCATGGCCACCGGCACCCCCACCACCGCCATTGACCTCAGCGATCCACTCCGGCGCCTGCTGCCCTGGCCCGAGGCCGCCAACCTGGACAGCCTGGTGCCTGAGCGACTTCAGGTGCCCAGTGGCTCGCGGGTGCGAATCGAGTACCCGGAGGTCTCTGAGGGGTTTGACGGCTCCGATCGAAAGAACGCGGAGCACGACGGCGGTAGCCCGGTTGTGGCGGTCAAGCTGCAGGAGTGTTTCGGCTGGGACCGCACGCCTCGCCTCGTTGGCGGAAGGGTACCGGTGCTATTCCACCTTTTGTCTCCGGCAGGCAGGCCGTTGGCAGTGACAGGTGATCTCGCATCGTTTTGGTCCGGGCCCTATGCCCAGGTTCGGGCAGAGATGCGTGGGCGCTACCCCAGGCATCCCTGGCCCGAGGACCCGTGGACGGCGCCGGCTACGTCCAAAACCAAGAACCGGATGTAGCTCACCGGACCACTAAGGCTAGGCGAGCCTTTCCAGCATGAATTGGATCTTGCCGTCCACGAATGTTCCCAACACGCTGCTGGAGGCAAACTCATCCGGCGCCGTGGTCATTGGATCGCGTTCGAACGCGGTGAAGTCGGCGCGCTTGCCCACCGTGATCGAGCCCGAAACGTCCCACAGTCCCGCAGCCCGTGCCGCATGTGAGGTGTAGCCCTCAAGCGCCTGGAGTGCGGTGAGTGCCTGGGCAGGTGCGATCGGTTCCTGCTCCGGATGTCCTGAACGGCGCCGCAACTGGGCGTCTGCCATGATTGGCAAGGGCTCGTAGGGAGCGATTGGCCAGTCAGAACCGATGCCCACGGTAACTCCAGCCTCACGGAGGTCCCTGCAACGCCATGCGCGGTCGGCACGGACCTTGCCAAGCCTGGTGGACCAATTGTCACTGTGGTCCGCCACGGAATAGTGCGTGCAGTGCGTGGGCTGCATGCTCGCCACCACTCCGGCGTGCTGGAAGCGTTTCACCAGCTGGTCGGGCACCGTTTCGATGTGTTCGATCCTGTGGACGGTCTGGCGGAGCACGTCCGATGGCACAACGCCGCGGAGGGACTCCAAGGCGTCCAGGACATGTTCCACGCCGGCATCGCCGATGGCGTGGGTCGCCGTCGGGATGCCGAGGGAGGCAAAGTATCGAACCGCTGCTGTGTATTCTTCGGGCCGCGGCCAGAACGGCGCAGTGGATTGGCCGTACAGGTCCGGCTCGTAAAGCCACGCGGTCCCGTTGTCCACGGTTCCGTCAACGAACAGTTTGATGGCCTCGACTGACCAGCGGCGCCCGCCGGTGCCTACAGTGCGGGCAAGTCCCTTCCACTCAACCTCGCGCGTGCCCGGCATGCACCACGGCGCACTCCGCAGCCGCAGGGGCAGCTCGCCGTCGGCTTCCAAAGCCTGAAAAAGTGCCGCCGACTCCTCGTCGTGGTCCATGACGTGCCCGCCGGTCAGGCCCGACCTGGCGAAGTCCCGGAGCAAGTTGCCCAGGCGCGTCTTGCGATCCTCAAACGATTCCTTGGGAATGTGACGCTGCACCAGTTCAATGGCCGCTGCTTCCAGGAGCATCCCGGTGGGGACGCCATCGGCGTCGCAGACCACCTCGGCGCTCTGGTCAAATTCAACGCGGCCACGGATCCCGGCCACTTCGAGTGCCCGGCTGTTCGCCAACGCCGAATGGCCGTCGAACAACCGGATCATGGCCGGCCGGTCTCCGGAGACCTCGTCGATCACACTCCGGTGCAGGGGTACTGGACCAAACGCGTTCGGGTTCAGACCCCAGGCACGCAACCAGCCGCCGTCGTTTGCTGGGTTTGCCTGCAGCAGCGCGCGTACTTCAGCCAAAGTGGACGCGCCTGACAGGTCGCAGCCAATGGTCAGGTCCAGGCCAAACACGGGGTGGATGTGGCAATCAACCAGGCCCGGCGTGAGTGTTGCACCGCCAAGATCCACTACCCGGGTGCCCGGCTTACGCCACTCCTGCGCATCCTCCCGGGTTCCGATGGCGGCAATCATCCCGTCGCTGACGGCAACGGCCTGAATGTCTGGCCCGGAGCCGTTGGCCGGGCGGTCGTCGAGCGTGTGGATGGTGTCAGCAAGGACGATGAGGTCAGGAGTCATGGGTTTCGAAGCTTCCAATCCGGGCGAAGATGTCAGGGCGGGTGGTGCGCAATCTACGGGCTATCAGCAGGCCCGCCAGGAAAACGAGGGGGGTCGCCAACACGAGGATGGTGTTGGTGAAGGCATCGGCGAAAGTCAGGAGCTCGATGTTGATGGCGATCAGGGCAACCACGCCGAAGAGCAGGATGGCTGAAGCGATGCTCAAGGGAATCAGCAGCCGGTTGGTCACGGCCTCCGGATTGCGCCGAAGATAGATGAAAGCTGCCACGGACACCAGTCCCTGCAAGGCGACAATGCCGAAGATACCGGGGGTGTTGACCCAGATCAGCAGCTGCTTGTAGGGATCGGCGCCTGCGATGGCGCAAATGATGATGACGACGGCGGCGAGGGCTGTCTGGATTTGCCCGGCGCGGTGCGGGGACTTGTACTTCGGATGGGTCTTGCCCAGGAATGCCGGAAGGACGCCGTCTTTGGCGAGCATGTAAACGTAGCGGTTGATGGCATTGTGGAATGCCAGCTGGGAGGCATAGACGCTGGTCACGATCAGCACGTACATGACAACTTCTGCCCAAGGACCCACGTAGTGGTTGATGGTGGCGAAGAACATGCCGTCGGCCAATTCACCGGCAGCGGCCATCACGTCACCGTCGCCGTAGGCCTGGATGACTGTCCACACGATGAAGGCGTAGAACACGGACATGAAGCCGACGGCAATGTAGGTTGCCCTGGGCACGGACTTGTCCGGGTTGCGGGCCTCACGGCGGTACAGCACCGTGGACTCAAAGCCCATGAAGGCGGCGAAGCAGATGGCAAGAATGGCCAGGACGCCAGGGGTGAAGGCATGCTCGGGAGAGAACGAGGCAACGCTGATGCCTTGTGCGCCGCCGTGCGCCAGAATGCCGGCGCCCATGACGGCAAGAATGGCGGTCTCGGCAATAAGCAGCACACCCAGGACTTTGGCCCCAACGTCGATGCCCCGATAGCCAAGGAACCAGACGGCGGCAACGGCCACCAAGGCTACGGCCGGCCATGGGACATCCAGGCCGAAGAGTGTCCGGAGCATGGCCTGGGTCTGGACTGCGAAGAGCCCGTAGACGCCGATCTGCAGGCAGTTATAGGAAACGATGGCGAGAATGGCGGAGGCAAGCCCGACCGTTTTTCCCATGGCAAGTGTGATGTAGGTGTAGAAGCCGCCGGCTGCTTTGACGTGCTTGGTCATGGCCATGAAAGCCACAGCGAAGATCAAGAGAACGGCGCCGGCGATGACGTAGCCCATGGGGGCGCCAATGCCGCCGATGCCAATGGCCACAGGTGCCACACCGGCCATCACGGTCAAGGGGGCTGCTGCGGAGATCACCAGGAAGGCAATGCCGCCGGTGCCGATGGCGTTCTTCTTGAGCCCGTTTCCAGCATCCGCTGCAGGAGGGCGGGTTTCGATTTCAGACATGGTGTCCTCGGAGGTCTAATGCGGGGAGATTTGGGGGAGGAGCCGATCGATAAGCGAAAGGCTTTCGTTTATCGTAAGGCCTTGTGATTGGGGGCACAATACCTTTGCCGAAACTTCTGGCTAGAGTCGTAACAACACATTGATTGGAGAACCCAATGCCACGCCCGCTGGTTCCGCTGATATCCATCGACGCACTCGTCACGGCCGCCTTGGAGCTGGTGGACGAGGCCGGGGACTTCAGCCTGCCCAAATTGGCCAAGAGGATCGGCGTCAGTCAATCGTCGATTTACAACCATGTCAGCGGCCGGGAAGAAATACTGGAGCTGATGCGCGGACGGATCATCGCCCAGAGCCCCTACACGCTCCACGAAGGGCAGGACTGGGAGGAGGCCCTCAGGGTTATTGTCCGAAGCTACCGCGACGCGTTCGCCCGGCACCCCCGGCTGGCGCCCCTATTGGTGCTGCAAACGGTGCAGGACGATCAGGTGCTGGCTCTCTATGAGAATCTGGCGGTCGCCTTGGAAAATGCCGGTTTCCAGGGGCAGGATGTGGTTTCGGCGATCTCTACGATCGACAGCTTTGCCTTGGGATTTGCCTTGGACCTGGCCGCTCCCGACGTCGTGTGGGCACCTCCGGTTCACGGCTACCCGGCCCTTACCCAGGCGCTAACGCACGCGGGTCCGCCGGACCAGCGTGGTGAAGCAGCCTTCGATTTCGGTTTGGAGATCCTGGTTGCGGGACTCCGTTCACGCCTCAAATCCTCTGTGCTGTGAACGGTCCTGTGAACGCAGCTGTGAACCCTGTACAAACCTGGTGGGCGGCTGTGGTCCGTGGCTTCACCGACGTCCACACTACTGCCGTGCCCCTACCTGCGTTGTTGGCGATTCTCGCCGCAGCAACCATATTGAGCATCCCTCGAGCCACCTGGCGATGGTTCGGCCTGTACGTGACCTTCGTCCATGAGCTTGGCCATGCCTATGCCGCCCTCATGACGGGGCGCTTTGTCCACAGTCTTCGCATTGGACTGGATCATTCGGGCCGCCTCGTCAGCAGCGGCCGGAGCCCCTTTGGTGCGGCCTGGTCGGGGTTCTGGGGATATCCAGCGCCCGCAGTCGTGGGACTTGCCTTGATTGCCGCGTTCGCCGCCGGCCGATCAGGGGCTGCGATGTCTTTAGGTGCCCTCATCCTGCTGGTCTCCCTGATTTTCCTGCGCAACCTGACAGGGATCCTCGTGGCGGTGGTCAGCGCAGCTATCGCTCAGCTTTTGGTCTTCTTCGGATCGCCCACCATCGTCAACTATGCTGTGCTGGCCCTGGGGATCGCCCTGTCAGTGGGTGCTGTGCGCGACCTTTTCAAGCTCGCCGGCGTCCATACACGGCGCCGGGACCGGCTCGCAGCGTCGGACGCCTACATCCTTGGCCGAACCACGGGTGTCCCATCATTCCTGTGGCTGACAGGATTCTCCGTGGTCATCACAGGAAGCACAGTCACCTCAGCATGGTTGTTATGGGGGATGGTCCGGGCCTAGTACCCGTTGGCCGCTTCGCCGCCAGCTCTTCGGCCGCGGCTGGGTCTTGCCCTGTGGTCGCCTCAGGGTGTCCAATCCTCTTACACGTTCGAACCTTTCGGCGCGTTCGAACTCCGAGCTTGGATACGACACCAGGAGGTGCTCATGTCCGCGAAGGGCACACGGGAGACGGCCAAGGCGGCCGGACCCGGCACACCCGAGTCCCGACGAAGCGAGAACGGTACGGCTCTGGCGGCAAGTGATCCTGCCAAGATACGCAACGTGGCACTCGTGGGGCATTCAGGTGCGGGGAAATCGATGCTGGTAGAAGCGCTGTTGGCTGCCACCGGCGCCATCGCCAGGATGGGCTCGATCACCGAGGGAACCACCGTCAGCGATTCAGACCCTTCAGCCATCCATCAGCAAAGGTCCGTCACCTTGTCAGTGGCCCCGATCCTGGTGGGCGAGGTCAAAGTGAACCTGATTGACACTCCGGGGTACACGGATTTCACAGGGGAATTACGAGCAGGATTGAGGGCCGCCGATGCGGCCCTCTTTGTCGTCTCCGCCGTGGACGGCATCGACGGCGCCACCATCGCGTTATGGGGTGAATGCGAGAAGATCCGCATGCCGCGGGCTGTCGTAGTCAGCCGCCTGGACCATCCCCGCGCGGACTTCAGCGCCGCCGTCGTGCGTTGCCAGGAAGCCTTCGGTGAGTCTGTCCTCCCGCTGTACCTGCCCTCCGGCGGAGGGTTGGCAGCGGTGCTCGAGGGGAACAGCGATGATCCTGCCGTGGAGGAAGCCCGCGGCCCTTTGATTGAAGGGATCATTGCCGAAAGCGAAGACGAGACTTTGATGGACCGCTACCTGGGCGGTGAAGAGTTGCCGCTGGAGGACATCATCACGGACCTGGAAACCGCTGTGGCCAGGGGCTCCTTCTTCCCTGTGATGGCTACCTCGGCGGAGACGGGTTTGGGACTTCCTGAGCTCATGGCACTGATGATTGATGCTTTGCCTTCGCCGCTGGAACGCGCGGCGCCACCAGTGATGAAACTCGATGGTTCGTCCTTGAAACCACTGGAGTGCGATCCTGCAGGACGCCTGGCTGCCGAGGTGGTGCGGACCACGGTGGATCCATTCCTGGGGCGCGTCTGCTTGGTCCGTGTTTTTTCCGGAACCCTCCGTGAAGATTCAGCCATCCACATCGGCGGCAGGGGATTGGCGGACAGGGGCCACGAGGACCACGACAGCGATGAACGCGTCACGCATCTGTATTCGCCGGTCGGATCGAGCCTGAAGGCTGTTTCGCAGTGCATCGCCGGTGACATTTGCGCCATCAGCAAGCTGGCAAACGCGGAAACCGGGGACACTGCCTCGGACAAGGACGCCCCACTGCTGATCGAAACCTGGAACATGCCTGAGCCGCTGATGCCCATAGCGATCGAAGGAATGTCCCGTAGCGATGAGGACGCGCTGGCCAAGAGCATTGGCAAGGTAGTCGCAGCAGATCCGACGCTTCGGGTGGAACGCAATCAGGACACGCACCAGTTGATTCTGTGGTGCATGGGTGAAGCTCATGCGGAGGTGATACTGGACAGGCTGCGCAACCAGGGCGTCAAGCTTCAAACAGTGGAGGTCATCACGCCGCTGCGGGAAACCTTCGCCAGCAAGGCCGCAGGGCACGGCCGGCATGTCAAGCAATCAGGCGGACATGGACAGTTCGCCATTTGCGACATCGAAGTTGAGCCGTTGGCGCGCGGGGAGGGGTTTGAATTCGCTGACAAGACGGTGGGCGGTGTTATTCCCGGTACGTTCGTCACTTCCGTGGAAAAGGGCGTGCGCTCACAGATGCTCAAGGGCGTTTCGGCCGGGTTCCCCGTGGTGGATATCAAAGTCACCTTGGTGGGCGGAAAAACCCACAGCGTGGATTCCTCCGACGCAGCCTTCCAGGCAGCCGGCGCGTTGGCGCTTCGCGAAGCCGCGGCAACGGCCAGGATCCAGTTGCTGGAGCCCGTGTCCGCCGTAGTGGTCAGTGTCCCGGACGAACACGTGGGGGCGGTGATGAGCGATTTGTCGGGCCGGAGGGGACGAGTGACCGGAACAACGGCAGCCAACGGCGAAGGTACTGAGATTACGGCCGAAGTCCCTGACCAGGAACTTCTGCGCTACGCCGTTGAGCTTCGGGCCCTGACAGCGGGCACCGGCCGCTTCCGGCGATCCTATCTGCGTCACGAACCGGTGCCGAAGTAGTTCCTCAACTGTTGTCCCTGATGAACCCCGCTACCGCGGGTGCAAGCGAGGCACCTATCTCGGCGGCACTGCGCTTGAGGCCCTTGACCACGAACGAATGGTCGGCATTTTCGCTCCACTGGAGAGTCGCCGTCGGGCCTATCCTGGCCACCACGGACTCCAGAAGTTCCGGCGTCGCGAATGTATCGCGGGTGCCCTGGAGGAAGAGCATGGGCACGGTTATCCCGTAGAGGTGTTCATCGCGGAGCTTCTCCGGTTTGCCCGGGGCATGGAGGGGATACCCGAGGTACACCAGGCCACTCGTGGGCATTCCCTCAGCCACGGCCATGGATGCCATCCGACCCCCAAAAGATTTTCCCCCTGCCCACAACGGTTCATCGCCTGCGAGCTCCTCGGCCTTTTCCATGACGGCCCGCCACGTGGCGATGGCTGCCGGCGGACGGTCGGGGAACCGTCGCCCCGCTTCCCGGTACGGAAAATTGAAGCGCAGCGTACTGACGCCTTCCTCCGCCATCGCATCGGCAAATCCCTGCAGGAAGGGATGTTCCTTTCCTGCTCCGGCGCCATGGGCAACAACGAGAGTGGCGAACGACTTCTCCGGACGGACGTGGATTGCCGATACCTTGGTGTCTCCCACGGCAACAGTCAGGGCGGTTTCAGTGTTTGGCATGTATCCATCATGGTGCAGTTTGGCCTTGGAGCTGTCAGGCACTACTTCGCGCCGCCCGAAAAAAGGAACGCGGGATGCTGACGGGAACGCCCTGGACGGGGTAGCTTGTGGCCATGGCGAGCGAATCAGCAACAGTCTCCGTGCCCGGTCCCGAGGGCCCCCGCGAAGTTCGAATTTCAAGTCCAAGCCGCGTCATGTGGCCTGAGGCCGGGCTGACGAAACTGGACCTGGCCAACTATTTGGTGGATGTGGGCGATGCTTTTGTGGCGGCCAACGGCAACCGGCCCGTCAGTCTCCAGCGGTACTCGGGCAACATCGAGGGCGAGATGTTCTTCTCCAAAAACCCTCCCAAGGGTGCGCCGGAGTATGTCCGCTCGGTCATGGTGACCTATCCGAGTGCCCGGACCCATCCGCAGTTGGTGATCGACGAACCCGCGGCCGCGGTGTGGGCAGCGCAAATGAACACGGTCGTTTTCCACCCGTGGGCTTCCCGTGCCAACGATCCCGACAATCCCGACCAGCTGCGTATCGATCTCGATCCCCAGCCTGGAACCGACTTTGGCGACGCCATACCGGCTGCGCAGGAACTCCGGGCCTTGTTGGACGAAGCCGGGCTGACGGCCTTCATCAAGACCTCGGGCAACCGGGGACTGCATGTGTACGCCCCCATCCACCCCAAGCATGAGTTCCTGGAAGTGCGCCACGCGGTGATCGCTGCGGGCCGGGAGTTGGAGCGACGGATGCCGGAGAAGGTCACCACGGCATGGTGGAAAGAAGAACGCGGGACCAGGATCTTCGTGGACTTCAACCAGGCCAACCGGGACCGGACGATTGCCGGTGCATACAGCCCGCGTGCCGTGCCGAATGCACAGGTATCGTGCCCGTTGGCGTGGGAAGAGCTGGAGAATGCAGATCCGGCCAAATACACCATCACCACAGTCCCGGACCGACTGAAGACAACGGGCGACCCTTGGGCCACTATGCATAAGAAGCCCGGAGACATCGACGTCCTTCTGCAATGGTGGGAGCGCGATGTCAAGAACGGCCAAGGCGAAATGCCGTTCCCACCGGAGTTTCCCAAGATGCCGGGGGAGCCCATGCGGGTACAGCCCAGCCGGGCGCGTAAGCAGGAGGAGTAAACGCAGGAGCAGGTGTGCATCCAGGTTCACGCCGGGGCATGGTGACCGCAACGCTTGTGAGCGGCCTGTTCCTCGCTGCCTGCACGGGCGAACCGCAGCCCAACCCGCTTCCGCCGGCACCAGCGACAAGCTCGACGGCGCCCCCTCCCACGGTGCCCGCGCCGCCCTCCACAGCAGCATCAGCCTCACCATCGGCAACACCTGCCTTTCGCGAGTTGCAGGCAACTTTGGAACTCTTTAGCCGGGAGATGCTCCAAAACGGTGCGCCCGCGGTGCTGATAGAGGCCAGAGCCGGGCAACAAGTGTGGAGGCATGCGGCAGGTGTCAGGAGCCTTGACGGAGGTGCTCCTGTGCAGGCGGATGATCCGATCCGGGTGGGCGGGCTCACGCGGACCCTGGTGGCAGTCTCCGTGTTGAAGCTGGTGGAAGAAGGCCGGCTGGTACTTGAGGATTCAATCGCCAAATACCTGCCGGGGATCGACGTCCTCCTGCCGCCGGAGCCAGAGTCAGTGACGATCCGGCAATTGTTGGGCCACACCGCCGGGACTCCCTATGCCAGCGGACTTTCGGATGATGCAGTCCTTGGCTTATTGGTGGAGCGGCTCCGGGGCGCTCCACTGGGCGCGGTGCTGCGAATGGGCATCCTGGATCCCTTGAACCTGCACACAACCATGGTGTTGGACGAGGGCCCCGTTCCAGACGCGCTGGTCCATGGTTATGCAGTGGTGCGGGATGAAACCGTGGACGTCACGCATTCCGCGCAGCCAGGCGGCCCGGCTTCAGAGGGCGTGATCGCCAGCGTGGGGGACATCAACGCCTTCTACGCAGCGTTGCTCAAAGGCCGGCTGCTGTTACCGGAGAGCCTCGTGGAGATGAAAGGTTCGGTTTTCGCCGATTACGGATTGGGCCTGGACCACTGGAAGGACACGTGCACCAACGGCTTCTATTACGGCCACTCAGGTGACGTACCCGGCTTTGGCACCATCTCGATCAGCAGTGCTGATGGGAACCGTCAGCTCACCATTTCCCTGGCCTACCCGCCGCTGCCCCTGTCCACACAGCCCTCGGCCATCGCCTTGGAACTGACAGGACTAGCCCAGGTTGTATTGAACGCGAGCTGCCGTTTCCAGTTCCGCTGATTGCGGTTCGACCTCCGTTGGAACCCTATTCGAACCGTGAAGGATCGCCCGTTCCGCGCCGCACTACTTCTGCCACGCCGCTGGAGAAGTCGATCACGGTGGTGGGCTCGGAACCGGTATCGCCGGAATCGATCACTGCGTCCACTTCGTTGTCCAGCCGTTCCTTGATTTCCCATCCCTGGGTCAGTGGCTCCTCCTGGTCAGGCAGGAGGAGCGTGCTGGACAGCAATGGTTCACCGAGTTCCGCAAGGAGCGCCTGGACCACTTTGTGATCCGGGATGCGCACGCCCACTGTCTTCTTTTTCGGGTGGAGCAGGCGCTTGGGAACCTCGCGGGTGGCCGGAAGGATGAAGGTGTAGCTGCCCGGGGTGACGGCCTTGATGCTGCGGAAAACATCGTTATCGATCATCACGAACTGCCCCATTTGGGCAAAATCCTTGCAGACCAGGGTGAAGTGGTGTTTGTCGTCCAGTTGCCGGATGGTCCGGATGCGATCCAAGGCTTCCCTGTTGCCAATCTGGGCACCCAGTGCATAGCAGGAGTCGGTGGGGTAGGCGATCAGCCCGCCGCTTTGCAGAATATTAACCACTTGGCCGATGGCGCGTGGTTGGGGATCTTCAGGGTGGACGTCAAAGAATCTGGCCATGCAGAGAGCCTACGGCAAAGCTAGGACAGGATGTCTTTGGTGGAGAATTTCCCGTAGGCCAGCGCGCCGCAGACGGCAATATAGCCGGCCTGGAGCAGCGCGTTTTCGCCAAACGATGTCCAGGAGACCGGCTGCCGCAGGAGGTCGGCGAAGCCCAGCCAGTGGTGGCTGAACAGCCAAGGATGCAGCCACTCCAGTTGTGGCAGGTTGTCCAGTACCTGCGATACCACCGAGAGGACGATCGTGGCGGCCATCGCCCCCACAGGTACGTCCGTGAAGGTCGAGATGAGGAGCCCGATCGCGGACAATCCCAGGAGCGAGACCGTGATGTAGGCAGCGATGAGCAACGAGCGCAGTACCGACTCGCCAACCCCGATCGTGTCACCGGAGAGCAGCGTGACAGGACCGATGGGGAAGAACACGACGCCGGCCAAGGCACCCGCGGCTGCGACCGTTGCCGTTGCGGCACAACAGAAAGCGATGGCCCCGGCGTACTTGACCAGCAGCAGGCGGATACGCCCCGCTGGCGCCAGGAGCAGATAGCGCAACGTGCCAAGGTTGGCTTCTCCGGCGATGGTGTCTCCTGCCACCACTCCGATGGTGAGGGGGAGGAACAGCGGGACACACACCACAAGGGCTGTCACAGCAACAAAGAGGCCGTTCTGGGTTATGCGATCCAAAAACAGTGGCCCACGGCCGGGTGTCGCTGGCCGGGAAGAGAGCTTGACGGCAAGGGCAATCAGGATCGGAACGGCGGCGAGGGCCACCAGCATGGCCCAGGTACGGAGGCGACGAAACAGCACGGATAATTCCGAGCCAAGCAACGCCCACCCCATCCTGGGAGGGACGGCACTGTCTTTGAAACTAACGTTTGTTCCGGCCCTTCCAGAAGTTCCAGCCACTTTTGCAGTCTCAACAGAGTCACCAGTTTCAGCCGACAACGTCGAACCCCTCTCCGGTCAAGGACACGAACCGCTCCTCCAGGCTTGCGTTCTCCACAGAGAAACCCCTGACACGGACGCCGTCGGCCACCAAGGCTGCAACGATCTCTTCAGGCTCAACGCCATCCAGTCCGTTTCCCTGGACCACCCCGCGGGCAGGCGCTTCGCCGGGTACCAGACCCAGGCGGGCCAGGACACGGGCAGCACGTTCGACGTCGGGCGTTCGCACTAAGACGTGCGCTTGCCCGGCAGAGCGCAGTTCGTCCAGCGGTCCTTGGGCCACCAGCCGTCCGGCACTCATCACCCCCACATGGGTGCACATCTGTTCCACCTCGGCCAGCAGGTGGCTGGAAACGAAGACGGTGGTCCCGCCGGCGGCAAGGGAGCGCACCAGGCTGCGCACCTCCCGCGTACCTTGGGGGTCCAGCCCGTTGGTTGGTTCGTCGAGCACCAGCAGTTCCCGCGGCCGGAGCATGGCATTGGCAAGCCCGAGGCGCTGTTTCATGCCCAGTGAGTAGGCACGTACCTTCTTCCCCGCT
The DNA here is from genome assembly GCF_056395565.1 of Paenarthrobacter sp. 10L412. Taxonomy (NCBI): domain Bacteria; kingdom Bacillati; phylum Actinomycetota; class Actinomycetes; order Micrococcales; family Micrococcaceae; genus Paenarthrobacter; species Paenarthrobacter sp. 10L412. The sequence continues at coordinate 18,501 of NZ_JBFTJT010000010.1, forward strand.
GCATGGCTCAAGCCGACGCGGTCCAACGCTTCGTTGACGCGCTGGCGTCGGGTGGAAGAGGATGCATGGCGGTCCGCGGAGTCCAACCGCAGCAGATTGGCAGTACCGGAAAGAAACGGATAGAAGCCCGGCCCCTCCGCCAGCGCGCCGACCTCGGGCAACACGGAGGCCAACTGCTGGGGCATCTCCCTGCCCAGAACCCGTATTTCACCGCTGTTCGCTGAAGCGAGACCCAGCAAAACCCGGATGGTGGTGGTCTTTCCCGAACCATTGGGCCCCAGGAAGCCGTAAACCGCACCACGGGGGACCGCAAGGTCAATGCCGTCCACCGCGGATCGGTGCCCAAAGCGCTTCACGAGGCCATGGGTTTCTATGGCAAGGTCAATGGGTTGGGAGCCGGGAGCAGCTTCACGGATCTCCGTCACAGGGCGCCGATCAAGGGGCGCCGATCATTGTGCACCCCGATCATTGGGCCGTCGCGGCTGATTCCAGCCGATCCAGAGGCACCAATCCCGCAAACACGCGGCCGTCGTCGAGAATGAGGACGCTCACCAGGGAGGTAGTCAACGCCCGTCCGCCACTCACGGGTTGCAGGGCCTGGGCGAGTTGCGGGTTCGATGTGAGTTCGGCGGGCGCCGTTCCAGCGGGCAAACCGATCACCGTGGCCCACCCTTCGCCGGTCACTGAAGGGCTGGGGTGGGGGAGCATAGGAGTGGCTGATCCCTCAGGTGTTGGAACAACAGCGTCAGGTGCCGGAGCAGAACCATCCGGAGCAGGCGCACTGGGGGCTGGGACAGGAGCATCCGGAGCTGGGACGGCAGGATCTTCCATTGCGGGTGGCAACGGCTTCATGGGGACCGGCTTCTCTGTGACAGTTGCACCGGCCGGAGGAGTGAAGTTAAACAAGGCCGCGTCAGGTGTGGAGAAGTTCACGTCGGTATAGGCAAGTGAGTACGCGGGCTCCGGCTGGCCCTTCGCTCGGACCTCGACGCCCAGCGGCAACCCGGTTTCGGAGTCGACGTCGATCGATACCGAATCAACCAAAGTTCCGTCACTGCGCGGCACCAAGCTCAGCCGGTACGCGCTGCGACCCGCCACAGTGGAAGCTTCGCCCACCGTTACCTCAGTGCTGGAATCAATGGCTGACAGGAAACGACTGGCCATTGCCTCCGGAGTGGGCATGCCGGGATGGGTTGTTTCACTTGGAAGGGAGTCTTTCTGCTCAGCCTTTAAGGGCACAGGGACGCTCAAGTGCGTCGCGCTGTTGTCAGCGGAGTTGTAGAACCAGGCATCGCCTCCATTGACCACAAAGTCGCGTTCGGCCATCCGGTCCATGATCTGCAGCCTGGCCTTGGAAGGGCCGTCCACGTATACCCGGGCTGTGTGCGAACCCGTGAGCAGCTCAAGTGCAGACGTGGCTCCGGGCACGATTCCCGGCCCAGCAGTTGGAACTTCAGGGAGCCCCAACTCCGCAGTTTGCACCACAGTGCCGGATAAAGCGCGCACCTCGGTACGGGCTATCATCGCCAGGATCTCGTCGGCCGTTTTGGGCGGCAGGGAGACAGTTGCGCCGGCCTGGACGGAGCCAATTAGCGCCGCCAGTGCCAGTGCAAGGGGAATCAAGAGAGCTGGCAGCCACCGCTGCCGGGCCCGCGCCATTGCTACCGACCACCACGCGTGAGAGGCATGAATCCAGACTACTCCCGTTACCTGAACGCATCATCGGTCCGCGTGGCTGGATGCTGCCTGCACATCCAGCCACGCACGGGTCCGCACCAGGTTGCTGCGCCTACCAGGTTTCGGTGACCTTCAGCAGGCCGCGCGGCGCATCCGGATCATTGCCGCGCTCCACCGACAACTGCAACGCCAATCGCTGGAGGGGCAGGATCTGCAGGATAGGAGACAGTTCCTCGGGCACGCCCGCAGGCAATGGAAGGACCAAACTACCTGGAAGGGCGGCAGAGGGATCGCCCACCACGCACACGTGCGCTGCGCGGCCTGCGAGCCTCTCCAGGACAGGGCGCATGGCCTTACCTCCGATTCCCTCCGGCACAACGGCAATCACAGGGTGCTGGGAGTCGATCATCGCGAACGGCCCGTGCAGGAGGTCCGCACCAGAGAATGCCTGGGCAGGAAGGTAGGAGGTTTCCATGAGCTTCAAGGCACCCTCCCTCGCCGTGGGGTAGGAATAGCCACGACCCGTGGTGATAATGCGATCGGCAAAGCGGTAACCACCAGCGACCTCCAGCACGGCGTCGTCCGCAAGGACGGAAGCGGCCCACTCCGGAAGGCCCGCCGCGCCGGCGGACGTTCCACCACGCCACGCATCAACCAACAACCACAGGGCCAGAAGCTGCGCCGTGTAGCTCTTGGTAGCGGCAACCGCAGTTTCGCTGCCCGCCCCAATATCCAGGTGATGCTCCGCGGCCCCAGCCAGCGGGGATTCCGGCGAGTTGGTCACCGCAACAGTGAGAGCGCCCAGACGACGCGCCGCCGCCGTCGACTCCACCAGGTCCGGCGAGCCGCCGGACTGGCTAACCGCCAACCACAGCACGCCCTCCAGTTGGGGCGTGGCGCCATAGGCAGTAAGGGTCGACGGCGACGCGAGGCCAACAGGCAGCCCCAACCTGATTTCAATGAGGTACTTCGCGTACAACGCCGCATGGTCACTCGTGCCGCGGGCGGCGAGCAGGACAAACCGTGGGGATGCCTTCTTGATGATGTCCGCCATGGCCAGGAACTGGTGGCGGCCCGAGTCCAGGAGTCCGGCAAGAACCTGGGGCTGCTCGCCGATCTCGTTGGTCATCTTGACGCCGGGAGTATGGTGCGAGACGTCTGGGGAGGTAGGAGTGATGATCATGGTTCCTGTCTGTTGTTCGAAGGGGCAAAATCTCTGGAAGTCAGGGCTGGATCAGCTGCCGCGCGAGCTTTACGGCTCCGTGCACCGGCGCTTGGCTCTGGATCCTGATCAGCGACGGATCCTCCAAGGCAACTTTGCGGGCAACAGCGCCCGCCAACTGCTGTTGATTGACCAGAAGCCCGCCAGCCATCACCAACGGCAGATCCAATCCGAGCTCGCCCAGCACTTGCCGGGCCAACGTGGCCAGGGAATGCGCGGCTTCCGCTTGAATCCGCAACGCAGCAGGATCACCTTCAACCGCAAGATCCAGGACCAGCGGGGCAAGGCCCGCCCAATGGTCCGGCTCTGGCTTGGCATAGAAGAGATCCATAAGCTGCAGCGCGTCCGCGCTCGCCGTGGCAGCCAAAAGGGCGCTGACCATAGTGCCGGGTACCAGTCCCGCATAGTACTCGCGCAGGGCCTCCCGGACGGCGTCACGGACCACGGAGTACCCTCCGCCTTCATCCCCGAGCAAGTAGCCGTAGCCGCCGCTGCGCGCTTCGCGCCCTTCCCGGTTCCGGCCCCAAGCTACCGAGCCGGTGCCTGCGACAAGGACCGCTCCGGCGTCGAGGTCTGCTGCGGCGAGGACGATGCGGGTGTCATGGACCACCTCAATCCTGGCGCCGGGAAAATACCCGGTAAGCAAAGCACTCAGGACTGCCCTGCTGGCAGGAGTATCCGCCCCTGCAGCACCGGCGCAAACCGCCTCAACACCAGCACCGACGGCGGCCGCGATCCGCCGCAGCACGGCATCTGCTCCCTGATGACCCACTGAGGACAGGTTGGCGCTCGCCTCGGTGATCTCCAGAGGTGCCTCGCTGCTCGTCTCCGGGCCCTGGCCTCGGCCCGGGTCCGAGCCCAGGTCCGAGCCCAGGTCCGAACGGACAGCATGTGTCTTGGAACCTCCAATGTGAAGGCCCAACACCGTCGGCGTCACCGGACAACCGCCGGTTCGGTGTTTTCCTGTGCGGGGATGTGTCCGGCCGCGTCAGGCTCCGGCCACTTCCCATCGTTTTCCCAGTACTGCTGTATTTCATCCAACGGGCGGCCCTTCGTCTCGGGAGCGAACTTGCGGACAAACATAAAGCCGAGGATAGCCAGAACACCGAACACTGCGAAGGTACCTGCACCACCCAAGCGCTGAAGCATGGTCAGGAAGAACGCTGCCACCAGGACATTGGCCACCAGATCGGAGGTCAGCATGGCGCTAGCTCCGAGTGAGCGGAGCCGGGAAGGGAAACTCTCGCCGGCGTACACCCACACCAGTGCACCGAACCCGAACGTGAAGCCAACCGTGAAAAGAAGGACGCCAAGGAAGCCGAGGACAGTGAGCAGCCCGCCGAAGTCCTGGCCGGCCATGAAGACACCTACCAACAGGACATTGGCCACCACCATCATCCCGATGCCGGTCAACAGCACCGGGCGGCGTCCCAGCCGGTCCACCAAGGACAGGGACACGAAAACAGCGACGAGCGAGGCCACCTGCACTGCCGCGGGAAGCAGCAGGAGCGCCGCGTTGCCGCTGAAGCCCATGGCTTCGAAGATCCTTGGGCTGTAGTAGACCACGGCATTGATGCCGGTGATTTGGATGAAGAAGCCCAAGCCAACCACAAACACGGTGGCCCGAAGGTAAGGAACGCGCAGCATCTCGCGCAGGCCGCCGCCGCGTTCTTCGCTGATGCCCCGCTGCATCTCGGCCAATTCTGCTTCCACGTCCGCGTGGGGCTCAATGGCGGACAGAGTTCGCCTGGCATCAGCAGTCCTGCCTCGCATCATGTACCACCGGGCAGTATCCGGCAGCTTGATCACTATGGCGAGGACAATGACTGCGGGGATCGCAGCAAGGCCAAGCATCCACCGCCAGGAGCCCGTGCCGGCAAGGGCGTAGGCGGCCAGGTAGCCGACGATGATGCCGAAGACGGTCGCCACTTGGTACGCCACCAAGAGGGCGCCGCGGACCTTCGCCGGCGCCGACTCGGCAACGAATACGGGAACCACCACCACGGAGACACCGATGGTGAGGCCCAACAGGAGGCGGGCGGTGAGCAGCGTCGGCACATCGCTGGACATTGCGCTGAGCACGGCGAAGAGGGCGTAGCCGATCGCGAGGCCCACCATGCAGGCTTTCCTGCCCACGCGATTGGATAGCCAGCCACCCACCAACGCCCCAAGGACTTCCCCGGCAACCACTGCGGTGGTCACCAGCTCCTGCTGGGATGTGGTGAGGCTGAATTGCTTGGTGATGAACAGCAGGGCGCCGGCAATGTTGGACATGTCGTAGCCGTAAATCACACCTATGGTGGCGGCGGCGCCGCCCACCAGGAGCCCGAGCTTGGGTGTTTGCCGTAGGTCTTGCAGGATCGACATCTTTGTCCCTTGGATCTGTGGAAAAGTAGGGGTTTTGCGGAGTTTTTCCGAAATTGGTTTAGACCAACCTGCACAAGATTGGCATAGACCAATGGCGTTGTCTACAAGTAGGATGTCCAATATGTCCACCGATGCCGCGCCGGCGATGCCCAAGTACTACGTCCTCAAGACCGAGCTGCTTGCCTCGATCGCCGGAGAGCAGCCGGGCACGCTCATTCCCACGGAGCGGGCGCTGGCAGAGAAGTACAAGACGTCCCGCACCACCGTGCGGCAAGCCATCAGCGAGCTGGTTGCAGAAGGGAAACTGGGCCGCATCCAAGGGCATGGCACCTTTGTCGCACCGCCAAAGATCACCCACGTGCGGCAGCTCACGTCCTTCTCAGACGACGCGAGGAACCAAGGCCTACGGCCTGATTCGCAGCTCCTCTCTCTGGCAGTGGCAAAGGCAGACATCGACGTCGCGGCGCATTTAGGGCTCGACGACGGCGCTGCTGTCACCCGGCTTGAGCGAATCCGGTTGATCGACGGCGAACCGCTGGCGCACGAGATCGCCTACCTCCCGGGCAAGCTGCCGCGCTTCAAGGCAAACCTCGAGAAGGCCGGTTCGCTCTATGCAGCCCTGGCCGACATATACGGCATCCACATCTCCGACGTCGAGGACACCGTGGAGACAGCACTGGCTGGGCCGGAGGACGTCCGGCTGCTCGGCATCGAAATGGGGGCGCCGTTGCTGGTGGTCCACCGCCTGGCACGGGATGCTGCCGGGGTTCCTGTCGAATGGACGCGCAGCACGTTTCGCGGCGATCGATTCCGGTTCGTCTCGCGGGTCAAGAGCGCCGCTTCAGCGAGCACCATCTGAAAACAGCTGCTGGCAAACCGCTCAGCGAGCAACGACCGCCAACTCGCTCCCAAGGGTGCGGCGCACGAACTCGGCACTGGGTTGTGCGTACGCGTCCATGATCCGCTTGAACAACGCTGTCCCTTCAGCCCCGGGCCAGTCTTTGGGCAGGAACGTAGCAGGCAACCCCGGGTCCAGGTACGGGATGATCCGCCAGCGATCGATGCACTGGACAAAAATGGCGAACGCCTGTGCTGTCGCCTCAACGCCCGCGCCGTCCTGCCCAGGCACTGCGGCGCCGTGCTGGCGGATGAAATCCTTGTGCAGCCCTGCCACCGAATCCAAATCCCACCAAGCGGACGCAGCGTCCTGGAGGGTGCCGCCCACCAAGGGGGTTTGCGTGACGAAGAGGGTGGCCATCCCTCGGAGTTCGAGGTCGGCGAGGATTTCCTCCACCTCGCCGCGAAGGGTATCCGGGCAGATCCACAGGCCGGCGGCCACAGTGCCACACCCAATCCAGTGGAGCCTGCGCCGTAACTGGTGGCGCTTCTCCCGCTCCGTCTCCGGAATCGAAAAGGAGACGAGGCACCACGGATCGGACGGTGACATGCTGATGGGGTTGTAAATCCTGCGGTCGCCGCGGGCCAGCATGGTGGCGGCTCCCTCGGTCAGGGTGAACCCGGGGATACCGTCGCGCGTCTCCTGAAGGACAACGTCCTTTTTCCGCAGGCGGCCCAGGGCCGTCCGGGTCACTGTGCCGGACGTGCCCAGGGCCTCCATGAGGACGACCATGTCCTTAGCCGACATCCATCCGCCGGCTTCCCGCAAGTACAGGCCGATGACTGTTCGCAGCAACGATGTGGTACTCCCGGGACGGGAGTCCATGTCGTCAAGAACGGCACTCACAGCAGTTCGGCGAGGGCGTCGCGGATAGCGGTCACTCCCAGCTCAACCTCGGCGTAGCTCGTGCTCAAGGGAGACAGGCCGATGCGCAGGCCATGCGGGGGACGGAAGTCCGGGATGACGCCCTTCTCCCACAGCCTGGCTGTGACGTCGGCAAAGAGCGGGTGGTCCACCGTGATGTGGGAGCCACGCTCGGCAGCGTCGCGGGGGCTCACGACTTCCACTCCAAGTGGCACCAGGAGCTCATCTGCCAGGGCAATCGCATACTCCGTGAGCTTAACCGACTTCTCCCGCACCGAATCCATGCCCACAGAGGCGATCAGCTCCACCATGTCCTTGATCGGCTGCATGGCAAGAACCGGAGGAGTACCCGTGATGAACCGGCGGATTCCCTCTGCGGGACGGTACGAATCCGTCATGCCGAACGGATTGTCCGCGCCCATCCAGCCCCAAATTGGCTGCTGGAGCACGTCTTGCCGTGAGGCGTTGACATATGCGAACGCGGGGGAGCCAGGACCACCGTTGAGGTACTTGTAGGTGCAGCCGACGGCCAGGTCAACGTTCCACGCATCAAGGTCCAACGGCACGGAACCTACGGAATGGCACAGGTCCCAGAGCATAAGGGCACCTGCAGCATGTACCTTGCCGGTGATTGCCTTCGCGTCTGCCAGGAACCCGGAGCGGTAAGCCACATGGCTAAGAACCACGACGGCGGTCCGCTCGCCAAGGAGCCCGTCGAGGTCCGCGGCACGGACGCCACTGGAGGGGTTGGATGCGATCCATTTGATGCTTGCCCCGCGTTCCTTGGCGATCCCTTCGATGATGAAGCGGTCCGTGGGGAAGTTATCGCGATCAATGATGATCTCGTCACGCCCCGGCTGGGAATCCACTGCTGCCCGGATCAGCTTGTACAACATGACCGAGGTGGAGTCGCCCACAGTGACCTGCCCGGGAGCCGCACCAAGGGCCACTTCGCCGATGCGGTCGCCAACGCGCGTAGGCTCATCCATCCACTGTTCGTCCCAGCCGCGGATCAGCCGGCTGCCCCAGGCGTCCTGGACAAACGACTGCAGGTTGGCAGCAGTTGCCTTCAAGGGACGCCCGAGGGAGTTGCCGTCCAGATACGAGGTGAGCTGACCGGCGTCGGGCGTGTAGAAGGCCTCACGCTGGGCGGCGAGCGGATCTGCGGCGTCCAGTTCGGCCGACGTTGGCCGTTGGGTCTGCTGAGCGGTAGTCATGGTTCCCTCCTGGGGGGTGGTGTCCGGAAGTTTGTTAGTTGCCGATCTCAGTGCGGACGGCGTAAAGCTCGGGGAAGAAGGTGAGGTCAAGGGCACGTTTGAGGAAGTCCACACCTGAGGAACCGCCGGTGCCTACCTTGAATCCGATGGTCCGCTGGACCGTGCGCAGGTGGCGGAAACGCCAGGCCTGGAAGTTGTCTTCGATGTCCACCAGGTCTTCGCACGCCTCGTACAGTCCCCATTGGGTATCGTCCGATTCGTAGATCTTCTGGAAGACGGGCACCAGATCCTTGCGGAAGGTCCACGGCTCGCTGGTGTCACGCTCAAGGATGTCTGTTGGAATGTCGTATCCGGCGCGGGCGAGCACCGCCAGGAAGGCGTCGTACAACGTGGGCTCCTCCAGCAGCCTGCTGAGCAGCGCATGTGCCTCGGGGTCGCTTTCGAAGACCCGCAGCATGCCGCGGTTCTTGTTGCCCAGCAGGAATTCAACGCCACGGTATTGGTAGGACTGGAAACCTGAGGAACTGCCCAGGAAGCCGCGGAACTGTGCATACTCGCGGGGCGTGAGCGTACCCAGGACCGACCACTGTTCGGTCATGGTGCGCTGGATGGCCTTGACGCGGGCGATGCATTTCAGGGCTTTGCCAAGGTTGTCCTGGTCGAAGAGCCTGCGGGCTTCCAGGAGCTCATGAAGGACCAGCTTGAGCCAAAGCTCACTGGTTTGGTGCTGGATGATGAACAGCAGTTCGTCGTGGTGCTCCGGCTGGCTGAGCGGATGCTGCGAGTTGAGCAGGTGGTCCAGGTCCAGATAACCGCCATAGGACATCGCATGCCGGAAATCGGTGCGCACTGAATCTTCTATGTGGCGGACACTTTGGGGGGAATGGACTGGGGGCTTTTCCATACCTTCGAGATTATCATTTCCATGACGAACGTCAAGAGAATGATTTTGGCAGCATTTTCTTCCCCTGAAGTTCTCCGCAGTACCGTACGCTGGGCTTGATACACCGGAACCTGGGGGAAGGGAGGACGGCCATGGCCTCCAACATGCCGGTTTCCATCTATTTGGACGTCGACGGCGTGGTGAACCCGTTCGGTCCCCAAGGCGTCACTGATTGGGGTGGTGAATGGAAAATCGCCGACGCCGGAATCCTTGACGTCGCGTTCGCGCCAGAGGCAGTGGCCGAACTCAACGAGCTCGCGGCTCATCCCTCCGCCCGCTTTGTATGGCTCACCACGTGGGAGCGCCTTGCCCCGGAGTTCCTCTGTCCTGCCATTGGACTGAAGGGCGAGGATTGGCCTGTGCTTTCCAGCCAAGGGTGGGACCAAAGCCCGGAATGGTGGAAACTCGGGGCGCTTCAGAAGGACCTGGCAGCGATGGGAGCTGAGCGCTTCGTGTGGCTGGACGACCAACTTGGCCAGGAGTCAGACGCCCGTTCCTGGGCCGAATACCACCAGGACCGTGTGCTTTGCATCTCACCGGATCCGCGCAAGGGACTCTCCCGCAGCGATCTTGCCGCGGTCCGGACCTTCCTCGGTTGACCGAAGCGCTGGTGCATGTTTGTCGGCTCGGTGGTTGGCACGTAGGATTCTTAAGGTTTCAAGCCCGCCGGATAGAGTGCGGCAAGTCCAGTCAGTTGAACAATGGCTGAACTATGCTGTGCATGGCAGGTATGGGGAAGTGAAACTCCTGAACGTCGACTCTGCAGATTGGGCAACAGGTGGAAATCACCTTCATGGTCGCGCTTGTCATAGCGTTGGCCCTATTCTTTGACTTCACCAACGGCTTTCACGACACAGCCAATGCGATGGCCACGCCTATCGCTACGGGGGCGATCAAACCCAAGACGGCGGTTGCCCTGGCTGCCGTGCTCAACCTTGTTGGGGCGTTCCTATCAACTGAAGTGGCAAAAACCATTTCCGGCGGACTCATCCGGGAAGGCTCGGACGGTATCCACATCACGCCGGACATCATCTTTGCCGGCCTGATGGGTGCAATCCTCTGGAACATGGTCACCTGGCTCAAGGGCCTGCCTTCCAGTTCCTCCCACGCACTGTTCGGCGGCCTCATCGGCGCCGCCGTAGTAGGTATCGGAGTGCACTCCATCAACTTTGAAACTGTGCTGCAGAAGGTGATCCTGCCGGCTGTCTTTGCACCACTCATCGCCGGCGCGGTGGCATACCTTTGCACACGCCTGGCCTACGCGCTGACTTCCCGGCATGACCCCGAAACGGGCGACAAGCTCACGCAGAAGCGCGGTGGTTTCCGGACCGGCCAGATCTTCACGTCCAGCCTCGTGGCCCTCGCGCACGGCACCAACGATGCCCAGAAGACCATGGGCATCATCACCCTGGTCCTCATCGCCGCAGGTACGCAGGCGCCGGGATCCGGTCCACAGTTCTGGGTTGTGGCCGCTTGTGCTTTGGCCATCGCCATCGGCACTTATGCCGGCGGATGGCGCATCATCCGCACCATGGGATCGGGCCTGACCGAAGTAAAGCCTGCGCAGGGCTTCTCGGCCGAGACCAGCACTGCCTCAGCCATCCTGGCTTCTTCCCATCTGGGCTTCGCGCTCTCCACCACGCAGGTCGCCTCCGGCTCGGTCATTGGCTCCGGCCTGGGCCGAAAGGGCACCTCCGTGCGCTGGGGCACTGCCGGCAAGATCGCTTTGGGTTGGCTGTTTACCCTGCCGGCGTCGGCCATCGTGGGCGCACTTACCGCGCTCCTGGTGAACATCGGCGTCGTGGGTGTGGTCATCGCCGCGGTTGTCGGTAGCTCCGCCGTCGTCTTCATGTTTGTTGCATCGCGTAAATCGCATGTCGGCCACCACAATGCAGTGGAAGTCGAAGAGGCCGGCCACGCGGTCAAGTTCAGCAAGAAAAAGAAATCCCGAAAGTCCGTCAACAACAAGGATGTGCAGCGATGAAGTGGCTGGAATTGCTTCAGGTTGCCGGCGTCACGCTCGTTGCTGCTGTGACCCTGGTGGTCCTTTACTCCCTGGGAGTACGCCTCACCGCAATTGCCGGTGACGCCCAGCAGAAGTCGCCCGGACTGGTTCGCTCCCTGGCGGCCGTATGCTTTGCCGTCTGCGGGCTCGCTGTGCTGTTCGGCATCTACTTAATCGTGCCCTACTTCGGAAAGTAACGCCTCTCTGGCAGCAAAGTCCGTTCGGGAGAATAATCAGCAGTGAAGTTACATCATTGCGTGGTCGTGATCCGGCAGATGTGGGGCTGTCATGAAGTGCCATTCCCGAAGCCATCTCATCGGACTGGCGCTGGTTCCGGTCCTGGTGCTGGCACTTTCTGCCTGCGTTCCCAACACCGCCCCACAAGGTAGTCCTTCTCCCAATCCGGCTCCGTCCGTCACCACCGCAACATCACCAGCGGTTCCCACCGCCGTCGATCCCACCGCAGGGCAGCCCGCAGGTCCGGCGGGGCCCGGAGCTCCACAAGCAGAAGCGCCGGTGCTGCGCTGGGTGCCCATTGGACCGGTAGGCCCCAACGATCCCACATCGGGTCAACGCTATCTTCTGCTGCAGCAATTCCAATGCGATGCCCTGGCCCAAAGCCTGGAAGGCGCGGAAGACGCTGCGGTCTGGCTGGCGGGCGCGGCTGTCTGCAAGGCACTGCAAAGTGGTACCCAGCAGGACTGGCAGCGGGCTTCGAACGCCGTTGCAGCAACACCGCGCATACCGCAGACCCAGTGTCTTGAGTTCACGGTGGCCGCAACGTCAGCCTCTGCGATCGCCCAACACCGCAGCAACCCGGGAGTGCCACTAAAGCCCGAGACCGCCCCGGGTGAAGCTTGCCCTCGGCACTTGAGCGGCCTCACGGTGGTAGACAACGACCTGAGGCCAGTGGCCGGCACAGCACGTGCCTCCGGCCCCCGATCAGGCGGAACTGTCGTCAGGCTGGATGGCTATTACGTCAGGGTTGCGGACATCCTGTTCGACGGCGTCCCGGCAGCCCCCGAAATAGTTGCCGGAGGAGGGGATTACGAAACGCTATACCTGAGGATGCCGCCGTCCGACGGCCGCGACTCCGTCCGCATCTCCATTACGGACACCGTGGACATCAGCGGAACAGTGACCTTCTTCTATGAAGATTCCACGCCGACCAGCACGGGCCCGGGTGGAACGCCCAAAACCCCTGGAACCCGGCCAAGCGCTGAACCCACGCAGAGCGCCCCGCCGGCCATTCCTTCTGGTGGCGCGTCCCCCACGGCAGCTCCATGAGCGTCGCCCAGGAACCCGCTGCGTCACGAGAATCCGATGCGTCACAAATAGCCGATGAGCGGAGCCTGGTCAACAGCCGCTGGCAGCGGACCCTGGACGTCCTCTCCGTTATTGGTCCGCCCCTGACCGTGGCCACGGCGTTGTTGGTCTACTTCGGCTGGGCGCGGACGGATGCCCAGGCGAAGGCCATGGGCCTGGACGTCAGCCTGTTTGGTTATACCGTGCAGGACTTTATCCTGCGGAGTATCCAGTCGCTCTTTCAGCCGTTGGCCTGGCTAGTGGTGATCGGGTTGTTGTGGCTCATGGTGGACCGGCTCGTTTCCCGGCTCCTGGGCGCCGCACGCTACCGGACGCTCCTGCGAAGGGCCGCCCTGGTGGTGCTGGTTCTTGGCTTCGCCTACGCGGCGGTGATGTGGGTGGCGATCGTGACCCAGCCGGGACGGATCCTGCTCTACGCACCCTTCCTCATCGCCGCCGGCCTGCTGGTGGGGGCATGGGGGCTGAGTGTGCGTCGCCGGGCCACTGATCCCGCCCAACGAGTACTCCGCGCCACCAGTCCGCGCTCGCTCGAAAGATCCCTTGTGTTCGTCCTGGTCACCCTGCTGCTGTTCTGGGGAACCTCCGATTACGCGCAAGCCCTTGGGCGGGGCGCGGCCATCGATTACCAGGAAAGATCCAGCCTGCTGCCAACAGCCGTGGTGTACAGCAAGGAGCGGTTGGCCGTGACAGCGCCCAACGTCCATGAGGACTCCGCTGGTACAGACGCTGAGCCGCTGTACCGGTATACGGGCCTGCGGCTGCTGGTGGTCAGCGGAGGAAGGATCTTCCTGCTCAACGATGGATGGACGCTTGCCCAGGGCCGGGTGGTGGTACTCCGCGATGATGGCAGTGTCCGTGTGGAGTATGGGAACGCCAGCGCCAACTGACTAGTCTGGGGCCATGTCGATCTTCCAGTACTACGTGGCGTCCACCGTTGACGGTTTCATTGCTTCTGAGGATGACGATCTCGGCTGGCTCCTGCAATTCGACCAGGTTGAAGGCGTGAGCGGCAGCTATGAGTCCTTCTTCGCAGGTGTGGGTTGTATCGCGATGGGCGGCGAGACCTACCGTTGGCTCATGGAGCACGAGCCCGGCAAGTGGCCGTACCCGGACACCCCCTGTTGGGTGTTCACGCATCATGAATATTCAGCTCCGGCCGGTTCCAACGTCACGTTCGTCCGTGGGGACGTGAGCGAGTTCGCACCGGATCTCCTCGCCGACGCCGGAGACAAGAACGTCTGGCTGGTGGGCGGCGGGGACCTCGTGGCCCAGTTCGCCAACGCCGGCTTGCTCCACGAGATGATCGTCACCATCATCCCCGTTGTACTGGGCGCCGGTAAGCGGCTGCTGCCGCTCAAGGGCCCGACGGCGCCACTTGAGTTGCTCTCCTCGCGCATCCTTGGCGGGGCCGCGGCTGAACTGCATTACCGCATGCCGCCGCAGTAACTGTTTTGGCCGTAGCTGGTTGATCAGTGGCGGTTGGTCCGGATCATGTTGGTAATCCGGGCAGTTGAAAGCCTCCGGCCTTTTTCATCGGTGATAACGATCTCGTGGGTGGCCAAGGTCCCGCCCAGGTGGATGGCGGTACACGTGCCGGTTACCGTTCCGCTGGCAATCGAGCGGTGATGCGTCGCTCCGACTTCGATTCCCACGGCGTGCCGACCCCTGCCGGCGTGAAGCGAGGCAGCAAATGAACCCAGGGTTTCGGCGAGGACCACGTGGGCTCCGCCGTGAAGGATGCCGGCTACTTGCGTGTTCCCTTCCACTGGCATGGTTGCCACAGTTCGTTCGGCACTGAGTTCGGTAAACCGAATACCCATTTTCACCACAAGGGAGCCAACGCCGTGCCCGGAAAGCCAATCATGGAACTCTTCGGGCACACCTGCCTCGTTGAGTTCGTCGACAAACCGGTTCGGCGTGAAATTGTCCATCATGCCAACTAGGCTGGCACCTGTGAGTGAAACAACCAAACCGGACCAGGTTCCAACGGCCCAAGCTGCTGCCATTGCAACAGCACCCACCCCGTCTTCCACCGCTTCATCCAGCACCACGGGGGAGGGCCGGCCCAGGTTGCTGGTCCTGGATGGCCATTCCATGGCATTCCGGGCCTTCTACGCCCTTCCTGCTGAAAACTTCTCTACTGCCAGAGGCCAGTACACCAACGCCGTGCACGGGTTCACCTCCATGCTGATCAACCTGATCAAGGACCAGAAGCCCACGCACGTCGCCGTCGCGTTTGATGTCTCTGACGACACCACGTTCCGCAAGGCCGAGTACAGCGAGTACAAGGGTGGCCGCAACGCGACGCCCACGGAGTTCCAAGGCCAGATCGCGCTGATCGCGAGGGTCATGGAGGCATGGGGTATCAAGACCATTGCGCTGCCCGGTTACGAGGCTGATGACATCCTGGCCACCCTTGCTGCCCAGGCGGACGCCGCCGGCTTTGAGGTCCTCCTGGTCTCGGGGGATAGGGACTCCTTCCAGCTCATCAATGACAATGTGTTTGTGCTCTATCCCAAACAGGGCGTGAGCAACATCCCCAAGCTGGATGCCGCCGCCATTGAAGAGAAGTACTTCGTCAAGCCCGCCCTGTATTCGGACCTCGCGGCCTTGGTGGGCGAATCCGCGGACAACCTTCCGGGCGTACCGGGCGTGGGGCCAAAGACTGCCGCCAAGTGGATCAACCTCTACGGTGGCCTGGAGGGCATCCTGGAGAACCTGGACGCCATCGGTGGCAAGGTGGGCGGAGCCCTCAAGGAGAACCTTGAGAACGTCAAACGGAACCGGAGGCTGAACCAGCTCCTGACAGACCTCGAACTGCCCGTCAGGCTGGAGGACCTCCACGAGCCGCGCCCCGACCGGCAGGCCATCGAGGAACTGTTTGAGGAGCTGGAATTCCGTACCCTGCGCGCCCGGTTGTTCGATCTCTACGGCGACGACACCACCGGTGCTGCCCCGGACACCATCGAAGCCCCCGAGTTTGCCACCATCAAGGACGCCGCTGAGCTGGAGGCCTTCTTCAGTGCCGGTTCCGGCACACGTGCCGCGATAGCCATCCAGCCGGTCCAGGGCCGTATAGGCGAGGATGCCAGCGCGTTGGCTGTGGTCCGGAACAATGGCGCTGCCTTTATCGACCTCACGGAGTTGGATTCAGCAGCCGAATCAGTGCTGGCGCGTTGGCTGCGGGACCCCGAAGAAGCCAAAGTAGTACATGAGTTCAAAGCTGCACTCAAGGCACTGCACAACCGAGGCCTGGGCCTGGAAGGCGTTGTGGATGACACGTCGATTTCCGGATACCTGATCCAGCCGGACCGCCGCAGCTACGACCTCCCGGAGCTCGCCCAAGTCCACCTCAAGATCTCCTTGGGCGTTGTGACCGCATCCGCCGGGCAGTTGGAGCTGGACCTCACGGGAGGCAGCGACCAAGCCGCGGCCGCAGCGCTCGTCCAGCAGGCCGCCGTCGTGCATGCCCTCAGCAAGCACTTCGAAACGGAACTTGCCGGTATCAAGGCCGACGCCCTGCTGACCACGCTGGAGCTTCCGGTGTCCCGCGTCCTGGCGCAGATGGAACTGACCGGTATCTACGTCTCCACGGACCGCATGGACGAACAGCTTGCGGACCTTACCAAGGTGATCGAGAACGCCCAGGAACAGGCGTTTGCGGCAATCGGGCATGAGGTAAACCTGGGATCACCCAAGCAGCTCCAGACTGTCCTCTTCGAGGAACTTGGGCTTCCCAAGACCAAGAAGATCAAATCCGGCTACACCACCGACGCCGCATCCCTGAAGGGCTTGCTGGAAAAGACCGGCCACGAATTCCTGGTGCAGCTCATGGCACACCGCGAATCCTCAAAGCTCGCCCAGATGGTGGAAACCCTCAAGAAATCCGTGGCGGAGGATGGACGTATTCACACCACCTACGCTCAGAACATTGCTGCTACGGGCCGGATCTCCTCGAACAACCCCAACCTGCAGAACATCCCGGTGCGCAGCGAGGAAGGACGCCGGGTCCGTGGGATCTTCGTGGTCAGCGAAGGGTATGAATGCCTGCTGTCCGCTGACTACTCACAGATCGAAATGCGCATCATGGCCCACCTCTCCGGTGACGAGGCACTGATCCAGGCATACAGGGACGGCGAGGACCTGCACCGTTTCGTGGGCTCGCGGATCTTTAACGTCCCTCCTGCCGAAGTCACAAGCGCGATGCGTTCCAAGGTGAAGGCCATGTCCTATGGCCTCGCTTACGGGCTGACCTCGTTTGGCCTCTCAAAGCAGCTGGAGATTTCCGTGGACGAGGCCAGGACCCTGATGAAGGACTACTTCGATCGTTTCGGCGGTGTGCGTGACTACCTCAGGGGCGTTGTGGACCAGGCGAGGGTGGACGGTTACACAGCCACCATTGAAGGTCGCCGCCGTTACCTCCCTGACCTCACCAGCACCAATCGCCAGGCCCGTGAAGCAGCCGAGCGCATTGCCCTGAACTCGCCCATCCAGGGTTCCGCCGCCGACCTCATCAAGCGCGCAATGCTGGGCGTGTCGGCCGAACTTGCAAGCCAGGGCTTGAAATCGCGGATGCTTCTCCAGGTCCATGATGAACTCGTCCTCGAGGTGGCACCGGGAGAGCGCGACGCGGTCGAAAAACTGGTAGTGGAGCAAATGGGGTCTGCTGCTGAGCTGTCAGTCCCGTTGGACGTTCAGCTCGGCGTAGGTTCCAGTTGGTACGAGGCCGGCCACTAGCCGCCGTAAGTTCCGAAGTTTCGCCGGAGGGCGCGCCGCCTCGATGGTGGCGCGCCCTCCGGCGTCTGGCTAGGCTCGGGGCGTGGCTGATCCCAATGAAAGTTATTCCGAAACGAACTCCCCCGAGAAATATGCCGATAAATACAGGGTTCAACAATTCCCTGCAGTAGCTGATCGTGAGGACCCTGCCTACTCCCGCTGTGCCGCATGGGTCCAGGCGGTCTCGCACGGCTTCCACCAGCACAGGCGCGACGACGACTACATCGCCAGGACCCTGGGGGCTTACCGCGCGGACCACCGCGAATTGACCGGGGTGTACATCAACGGTGACGTTCCCGAGCACGCTCTGGGTGCGGAGGTCCCGGTGGCAACGTACGGCACGATGCGAAAATCCCTGAACATCGGGTTTGGCAGACAACTTGAATCAAACCTGGTGACCAACGTGACCGTCCGTGGAACGCACCGGCGCAAAGGGCTGCTCCGGGGCATGATCACCGCTGACCTTGCGGGCGCAAAGGACGATGATCTCGCCATGGCAGCGCTGACCGCCTCAGAGGGTTCCATCTACGGCCGCTTCGGTTTTGGCGTGGCTACATTTGAACGCAGCATCAAGGTCGATACGGGTCCTCGTTTCCGTCTCAAGGGGCCGGCGACGGGAACGGTAGAGGTGGCGGATCCTGCCGTGCTCCTGGACGTTGCGCCGCAGGTCTTCGGCCACGTCCAGCGGGCGACTCCTGGCTCAGTGGACCGTCAGGAGTACTATCGCTTGCTGGCTTCCGGAGCGATCGGTCATGACGGGAAGCCGGACACTGCTGTCAGAAGCGCCCTGCACTACAACGCCTCCGGGACCCCGGACGGCTACGTTTCCTATCGTTTCAAGGGCTGGGATGCCAGGCCCTACACCATGGAAATTGTGGACCTCGTTGCTGGTACCAATGCGGCTTATCTCGATCTCTGGCGCTTCCTTGGGAGCATTGATCTCATTGACCAGGTGACCTGGTCCGAGGCGCCCGTGGATGATCCGTTGACGTGGGCCCTGGAAGATCCCAGGTGCATAGACTCCTCGGACGTGCGGGACATGTTGTGGCTACGGATCCTGGACGTTCCGGCAGCGCTGTCCGCCCGCCGGTACCCGGTTGCCGGAAAGCTCGTCATGGAAGTCTCGGATACGCTTGGTATGGCTGGTGGCACGTGGGCGTTGGAGTCCGACGGCGGTGCTACCGCGGCCGTCACCGAGGCATCCGGCCAGGAACCCGATCTGTGCATGGATGCCGCCGATCTCGCGTCCATCTATCTTGGTGCTGTGTCCCCAGTGACGCTCACTGCTGCCGGGCGGATGAGTGAATGCAAGCCAGGTGCCGCGTTCGCAGCCCAGCAGCTTTTCGCTGTGGAACGGCCGGCACACTGTCTCACCCACTTCTAGAAAAAGCTCCTGCAAGCAGCACCTTCACAAATAAACTCCAATACTCAATAGACAAGGACATCCATGGGGGATTCCAAGCGGCGGCCGTTGGCCGGCCGGCGTTCAGTGCTGCTTGGGATGGCGGGGCTGGCAACTACAGCCCTGGCGGCTTGCGCGGACAACGGGAGGGCGCTCCCGGACGCCGCTGCACCAAGGCAGACGGCCCCTGTTACTCCACCAAACGGGCTCGGGGCCGGCCCTGCGACGCCACCGCCCTCCATCGCCGCGCTGTCCAGCGAGCAGGCTACTGCTGCCCTCGCCGCCAAACCCGGCAGCGGTGAGGGAGGAAACGGCGACACAGGCGACCAGACTCCAGTGCCGCCGTCGAGCGCTTCCGCATCGCCAGCCGCAATCCCGGGCAAGCCGCAGATCCTGGCAGAATTTGGACCCTTGCGGCCGCAGGAGTGGGGCCTTCACGTTACGGGTGTGGTGAACAATTCTGCCTCCCGGCATGTGGCCCTCACGTTCGATGCCTGCGGCGGTCCCGGCGGAACCGGCTGTGACCACAAACTGCTGAAGTCCCTTCGCAGCCTCAACGTCCCGGCCACACTATTCATCAACAGCCGTTGGATTACGGCGAACAGGTCACTTGCCGCGGAACTGGCCTCCGACCCCCTGTTCGAGCTCGCGAACCATGGCACGCTTCACCTGCCCTTGTCAGTGAATGGCAAGTCCGCCTACGGCATTGCCGGAACGGCAAACCCCGCGGCAGTGTACGAGGAATTGATGGGCAACCAAGCCCTCATGCACGAGTTGACCAGTGTTTCCCCGCGCTTCTTCCGGCCAGGAACGGCGTTCTACGACGAAGTCGCTGCAAGCATGACCCGCAGGCTCGGGATGCTGCCGGTCAACTTCACGGTAAACGGCGACGGCGGGGCCACCTTTGCTCCGGCTACCGTCGCCGGAGAACTGGCCAAGGCAGCGGCGGGAGACATCGTCATCTCGCACTTCAACAGGCCGGGCGCGGGAACCGCAGAGGGTTATGCGAGGGCTTTGCCTCGCTTGCTGGACCGCGGGGTTACGTTCGCGCGGCTCGGAGACGTCCTGCCTGTGTGAAGGCCTTCTCTGGTCCTGCCGGGGTCCTTTTGACCCTGCTTTGCAGATACGACTAGAATAAACGGGCGTGTACTACGTGCATGCGTCCATTTTGTATTAATCCACAAATCAGGATGACCCGGTATTTTGCCGTGTTCTGCCGTCCGGACCCGGGCGGCAGCGGTTTGCCTGACCGACACACTATCCACAACGGAGCCCCTACTACATGACCATCACCTCCACCGAGAAGCCCGGTACCCCCGTAGTCGCCATTAACGACATCGGTACCGCTGAGGACTTCCTCGCAGCTGTCGACGCCACCATCAAGTACTTCAACGACGGTGACCTCGTCGAAGGTACCGTCGTCAAGGTCGACCGCGACGAAGTCCTGCTCGACATCGGTTACAAGACCGAAGGTGTCATCCCTTCCCGCGAGCTTTCCATCAAGCACGACGTTGACCCCGGCGATGTTGTTGCCGTTGGCGATCAGGTCGAAGCTTTGGTTCTCACCAAGGAAGACAAAGAAGGCCGTCTGATCCTCTCCAAGAAGCGTGCTCAGTACGAGCGCGCCTGGGGCGACATCGAGAAGGTCAAGGAAGAAGACGGCGTCGTTACCGGTACCGTCATCGAGGTTGTCAAGGGTGGCCTCATCCTGGACATCGGCCTGCGCGGCTTCCTGCCCGCATCCCTCGTCGAGATGCGTCGTGTCCGCGACCTCGCTCCGTACATCGGTCAGCAGATCGAAGCCAAGATCATCGAGCTGGACAAGAACCGCAACAACGTTGTGCTGTCCCGCCGTGCATGGCTCGAGCAGACCCAGTCCGAGGTCCGCTCCACGTTCCTCAACAAGCTGGAAAAGGGCCAGGTTCGTCCCGGCGTCGTTTCCTCCATCGTCAACTTCGGTGCATTCGTGGACCTTGGCGGCGTAGACGGCCTCGTTCACGTTTCCGAGCTGTCCTGGAAGCACATCGACCACCCGTCCGAGGTTGTCGAGGTTGGCCAGGAAGTCACCGTCGAGGTCCTCGAAGTGGATCTGGACCGCGAGCGTGTCTCCCTGTCGCTCAAGGCTACGCAGGAAGACCCGTGGCAGACCTTCGCCCGCACCCACGCCCTCGGCCAGGTTGTTCCGGGTAAGGTCACCAAGCTGGTTCCGTTCGGTGCGTTCGTTCGCGTCGAAGACGGCATCGAAGGCCTCGTTCACATCTCCGAGCTGGCTGTCCGCCACGTTGAACTCGCCGAGCAGGTTGTCTCCGTTGGCGACGAACTGTTCGTCAAGGTCATCGACATCGACCTCGAGCGTCGTCGCATCTCCCTCTCCCTCAAGCAGGCTAACGAGGGCGTTGACGCTGACAGCACCGAGTTCGATCCCGCTCTGTACGGTATGGCCGCTGAGTACGACGAAGAGGGCAACTACAAGTACCCCGAGGGCTTCGACCCCGAGTCGAACGAATGGCTCGAAGGCTACGAGACCCAGCGCGCCGCTTGGGAGCAGCAGTACGCTGACGCCCAGACCCGTTGGGAAGCCCACAAGAAGCAGGTTGCACAGCACGCTGCTGACGACGCTGCCGCTGCAACGTCCGGTGAGAGCGATTCCGGCACAACCAGCTACTCCTCGGAGCCGGCTGCTGCTGAGTCCAACGCCGGCACCCTGGCGTCCGACGAAGCTCTCGCAGCACTGCGCGAGAAGCTGACCGGCAACTAATTCCGCCACCCCCTCACGGGATGCGCTGAATAGCCAAAGAAGGACCCCTGCCATGCGGCAGGGGTCCTTCTGCTTAAGCTGTGTGACCAGAGACGGGCTATCAGAGCGCCAGGTGCGCCCTGACCTCATCGGCGCTGGCATGCGACAGCGCAACGGAAAGCAATTCCTTGAGCATTTCCTCGTCAACGTGGGCCAGTGCCACCTGGGGTTCCACCGTTGATTCAGGGCACATCGATCCACTCCGTTCCCTGCGGACTCAGTCTGCCCGTGCCAGCAGTGAGGGCCGCTACACGGGAATGCGCGTCCGCGATGGCGTCGCTGTTGTCCGCCAGCGCGACCCGGAGGACTGTGTGCCTGGCTTCATAACTGGTGTTCGCCATGACAAAGCCGGATCCGCGGAGTTCGTTCTCCAACCGTCCGGCATCCGCGTGCGGCACCTCGATGTCGCAAAGCCGCAGCCGCCGACGCTGCACCAGGGGTGCCAGTTCCAAAGCGGCAGATACCGATTCGGAATAGGCGCGGACCAGTCCACCGGCGCCCAGGAGGATTCCACCGAAATAGCGGACGACGACGGCACTCACGTCACTGAGATCCGTCACCCCGGGTGCTGTCTCACGCTTGAGCAGTGCCTCCAGCATGGGGATACCCGCCGTGCCTGACGGTTCGCCGTCGTCACTGGAACGTTGAATCATCCTGTCCGGACCCACAACGAAAGCCGAACAGTGATGCCGTGCGTCATGGAACTCGCGTCGCAGCGCAGCCACCAGTGAGCGTGCAGTATCTTCCTCCGGCGAGCGGCGGAGGACGGTGATGAAGCGTGAACGCCGGATCTCCAGTTCGTGTCGGAAATCCGGACCTTCAGCGAGCGTTGTGTAACTGGTTGCACGGCTGTCATCCTCAATTTCCACCGCTTCAGTCTAGTGTGGAGGGGTGTTGAAGATCGGGCTGACGGGCGGCATCGCCTCAGGAAAATCGCTGGTGGCGGCCAGGTTGCAAGAGTTGGGCGCCCTGCTCATTGATGCTGACCTCATCGCCAGGCAGGTCGTGGAGCCTGGAACTCCGGGCCTTGCCCGTGTTGTGGAGGCTTTCGGGCCGGGGATCCTGGACCCTGAGGGGAAACTGGACCGTCCCGCCCTTGGCGCCATAGTTTTCCAGGATCCCTCGCGGCGGGAAGTACTCAATGGCATCATCCATCCGTTGGTCCGCGAGTCAGCAGCGGCAATCGTCGCCGAAGCCGCGGATGAGGACATTCTGGTCCAGGACATTCCCCTTTTGGTTGAGACAGGGCAGGGGAGCGCCTTCCATCTGGTCATTGTGGTGGATGCCCCCGATGAGGTGCGGATCCAACGGATGGTGAGTCTTCGCGGAATGAGCCTGGAGGACGCCCGTTCCCGAATGGCGGCCCAAGCCAGCCAGGAGGCACGAAACGCTGCAGCGGACATCGTCCTGGACAATTCCGGCAGCCGGGAGGAACTGCTCGCCACAGTGGATGCCTTATGGTTTGGGCGACTGGTGCCTTTCGCGGACAGTTGCCGGCGGGGTGTTCGTGCCAGGCGGACAGAAGGTGCTGTCCTCTCCTCCTCCAGAAAGGACTGGGGCCTGCAAGCGGCCCGGCTCTCCTCGCGCATCCAGGCGGCAGCACCGGAGGACATCCTTGCCGTGGACCATATTGGGTCAACGTCCGTGCCCGGATTGGCCGCCAAGGATGTCATAGACCTGCAAGTGACTGTTGCCGACCTTGAGGTGGCGGATCGCATTGCACCGCGTCTGGCCGCAGCAGGATACCCACGTGTTCCCGGCGTTTTCGCTGACACCCCGAAGCCGTCGGAACCTGATCCAGCCCAATGGCAGAAGCGCTTCCATGCCAACGCGGATCCGGGACGCCCGACGAACCTGCATGTGCGCGTTGCCGGCTCGCCCGGCTGGAGATACGCCCTGCTGTTCCGTGACTGGTTGAGGGCGGAACCTTCTGCCGTTGCCCTGTATGAGGCGCACAAGCGCCAGCTTGCTGCACAGCATGCCACTGACCCCGGCACCGCTGCCTACGCCGATGCCAAAGAACCCTGGTTCACGGATGTGGCCTGGCCGCTGATGGATGAGTGGGCAAGCCGCACCGGCTGGCAACCGCCGTCGTATTCTTCCGTTGCAGCGGGACATAAATCCGGACAATAACTGTCGGGGTGCGGGGGTAGATTGGTGTCATGAGTCTTGCCCAGGAGATCAACCGTGTCGTCGCGCCCTTCGAAGTCGTCAGCGATTACAAACCCGCCGGCGACCAGCCTGCAGCCATTGCGGAACTGACAGAACGCATCAACAACGGCGAGAAGGATGTCGTCCTTCTCGGCGCTACTGGTACGGGCAAGAGCGCCACCACAGCCTGGCTTATTGAGCAGGTGCAGCGTCCCACGCTGGTCATGGTTCAAAACAAGACCCTGGCAGCCCAGCTGGCCAACGAGTTCAGGGAACTCCTGCCCAACAATGCAGTGGAGTACTTCGTCTCGTACTACGACTACTACCAGCCGGAAGCGTACGTACCCCAGACGGACACCTTCATCGAAAAGGACTCCTCGGTCAATGAGGAAGTCGAGCGACTTCGGCACTCGGCCACCAACGCGCTGCTGACCCGGCGCGACGTCATCGTAGTAGCCACAGTCTCCTGTATCTACGGCCTGGGAACACCCGAAGAGTACATCGCGGGCATGGTGACGCTCACCAAGGGCGCCGAAATGAACCGGGATCACCTCCTTCGCAAGTTCGTTTCCATGCAGTACGCGCGCAATGACATGGACTTCCACCGGGGCACCTTCCGCGTCCGTGGTGACACTGTAGAGATCATTCCCATGTACGAGGAACTCGCACTCAGAATCGAATTTTTCGGCGACGAAATCGAGAACATCTACACGCTGCATCCGGTCACCGGCGAGGTTATCCGCGAGGAAACCGAGATGTACGTCTTCCCGGCTTCCCACTATGTGGCCGGCCCGGAACGAATGGGCCGTGCGATCACAGCCATTGAAGATGAACTCGCCGAACGCCTGAAGGTACTGGAGAGCCAGAACAAGCTGGTGGAAGCCCAGCGCCTGCGGATGCGGACCACCTACGATCTCGAAATGATGCAGCAGATGGGTTTCTGCAACGGCATCGAGAATTACTCCCGGCACATCGACGGCCGGGCAGGCGGTACCGCACCGCACTGCCTGCTGGACTACTTCCCTGACGACTTCCTCCTGGTCATCGACGAATCCCACGTCACCGTCCCACAGATTGGCGCGATGTACGAAGGGGACATGTCCCGCAAGCGCACACTGGTGGACCACGGGTTCCGGCTGCCCTCCGCCATGGACAACAGGCCTTTGAAGTGGGACGAGTTCCTTGAACGCATCGGCCAGACCGTTTACTTGTCGGCCACGCCCGGCAAGTACGAGCTCGGGAAGGCAGACGGCACTGTCCAGCAGATCATCCGGCCCACTGGACTCATCGATCCCGAGGTGATCGTGAAGCCCACCAAGGGCCAGATCGATGATCTCCTGGGCGAAATCCGCCAACGCACTGAACGGGATGAACGCGTCCTGGTCACCACCTTGACCAAGCGGATGGCCGAAGACCTCACGGACTACCTCCTGGGCCACGGCGTCAAAGTCCAGTACCTCCACTCCGACGTCGATACTCTTCGCCGGGTTGAGCTGCTGCGCGAGCTCAGGATGGGTGTCTTTGACGTCCTGGTCGGCATCAACCTCCTGCGTGAAGGCCTGGACCTGCCTGAAGTCTCGCTGGTCAGCATCCTGGATGCGGACAAGGAAGGCTTCCTCCGTTCCTCTACGTCCCTCATCCAGACGATTGGCCGCGCCGCCCGAAACGTGTCCGGCCAGGTCCACATGTACGCGGACAGGATCACGGACTCCATGGCCCACGCCATCGAGGAAACCAACCGGCGTCGCGCCATCCAGGTCAAGTACAACACCGACAACGGCGTTGACCCCCAGCCGCTTCGGAAGAAGATCGCTGATATCACGGACCAGCTGGCACGGGAAGATGCCGATACCCAGGAGCTCCTGAACAACAACAGGCTGGCCAAGGGAGCCAAACGCGCCTCGGGCAGCAAGGGTGCAGCCACCGTCCGGAAGGACGGGCTGGCCGCGGCTCCCGCGGAGGACCTGGTTGGCCTCATCGAACAACTCACGGAACAGATGCACGGGGCCGCTGCCGAGCTGCAGTTCGAGGTCGCCGCCCGAATCCGTGACGAAGTGGGGGAGTTGAAGCGGGAATTGCGTCAAATGCAGTCCGCAGGGCACGCCTAAGGTAAGGTTATGGTCACGTAGGGGAGTATCCCAAGCGCTACGTCCGTCAGCACGCAAGGCACAGATGCCTCGCCGGACTTAGTGGGCCGCTGAATGTGCATTCACCGCACTGGCAGGCCGGAGAGACTTACACCGCTTTCCCGTACCCTGCGAAAGGCCCACATTAATGGAGCTTCCAATCTGGTTTGAGGTCGGCTCGTTCGTCGCCCTCGGTATCATCTTGCTCATCGACCTCCTCCTGGTGGTCAAGCGTCCCCACGAACCATCAATGAAGGAAGCCGGCCTCTGGGTCGCCTTCTACGTTGCCTTGGCATTGGTCTTTGCCGGTGCCATGTTCTACTTCACCGGCCCCGAATACGGCAGCCAGTTCGTCGCCGGCTGGGTTACTGAATACAGCCTGAGCATCGACAACCTGTTCGTCTTCATCATCATCATGGCCCGCTTCTCCGTGCCCCGGAAATACCAGCAGGAAGTGCTGATGGTGGGCATCATCATCGCACTGGTCCTCCGCGGTATTTTCATCGCCTTGGGCGCGGTAGTCATCGAGCAGTTCAGCTGGATCTTCTACATCTTCGGCGCATTCCTGCTGTGGACTGCCTGGAAGCAGGCCACGGATTCCGGTGAAGACGAAGAAGAAGGCGCCGAGAACCCGCTGGTTGCGCGGCTGCGCAAGGTCCTGCCGATGTCTGAAAAGTTCGACGGCGGCAAGCTGCGGACCACGGTAAACGGCAAGAAGGTCTTCACCCCGATGCTGATCGTCTTCGTGACCATCGGCATGACCGACCTCCTGTTCGCGGTGGACTCCATTCCCGCGATCTTCGGCCTGACCCAGAGTGCCTTCATCGTCTTCACGGCCAACATCTTCGCGCTCATGGGCCTGCGCCAGCTGTACTTCCTGCTGGGTGGACTGATGAGCCGCCTGATCTACTTGAAGCACGCCCTGTCAGTCATTCTTGCCTTCATTGGCATCAAGCTCGTCCTGCACGCTATGCACGTCAACGAGCTTCCCTTCATCAACAACGGCCACCACATCGAGTGGGCTCCGGAGATTCCCACCTTCGTTTCGTTGGCGGTCATTATCGGCACGATCGTGGTAGCAGTCGTTGCCAGCTTGCTCAGCCCGGCGGCCCGCCAGTCCAAGCTGGACGCGCGGCTGGAAGAGGACGCGAAGAAGAGCTTGAGCGAAGCAGAGTAACCGGGCTGTGAAAGTTGTAGTCTCGTGAAGTGACTACCACTTCTACTACGGCGCTGGACCCCCAACGGGTTCAGCGCCGTACTGTTTTCCTGCTCAGCTCGGCCCAGCTCCTCAGCGGAATCGGCAATGGCGCCACGTTGTCCATTGGATCGCTCCTGGCCGTGGATCTGTCCGGATCCGAGGCGTGGGCAGGATCGATCACTACTGTGCTGACCCTGGCGGCAGCCCTGTCCGCACTACCGCTGGCACGGCTTGCGGAAGCTCGGGGACGCCGGGTGGGCCTCGTCTCCGGCCTGGTGGCTGCCATGATCGGGGCGCTCCTGGTGATGGCATCCGTGGTGGGTGAGTCTTTCCCGCTGCTCCTGCTCGCTGCCGGTTTTCTCGGCCTTGGTACAGCCGCCAACCTTCAAGCGAGGTTCGCCGCCGTCGACCTCGCCCGCGCTGAGCACCGCGGCAGGTCACTGTCCACCGTTGTCTGGGCAATCACTATTGGTGCTGTGGCCGGTCCAAACCTCATCCAGCCCGGCGCCGCAGTGGGGGCTGCGTTGGGCCTGCCGCCCATTGCCGGGCCTTTCGTCTTCTCGGCCGCAGGTCTGTTCTTGGCGGCGGCGCTGCTCTTTGCCGGTTTGCGGCCCGACCCGTTGCTGCTGGCCCGGCGGTTGGCCTCGGAGTCCGCAGGCACGGGGACCCTCCCCGTCAGGGGCACTATCCGCTCCGGCCTTCAGGCTGTTCGTTCCTCGCCCCGGGCCATCCTTGCGCTTGCAGCCGTGGTCGCTGCCCACGGCGTCATGGTGGCCATAATGTCCATGACCCCCTTGCACCTGCAACAGCTGGTAGGCACTTCACACGCAGGCCATCACGGCGGAACAACTGACAGCACCGACGCCCTGGTTGTCATTGGGCTGACCATCTCGCTGCATATCGCCGGCATGTTCGCCCTGTCCCCACTATGGGGTTGGCTGACTGACAAAGCCGGCCGCATCCAGACCATCGCCATGGGCCACGGGCTTCTGCTGGTGGCAGTGCTGATCGCTGGAATCGGCCAGCAAGAACCCGTGCTGGTCACCACTGGGCTGATCATCCTCGGCCTTGGATGGTCCGCCGCGACCATCGCAGGATCCACCCTCCTTGCGGAGAGCGTCGCCGGAGAACAGAGGGTAACCGTGCAGGGCGTTTCCGATACGCTCATGGGCGCAGCGGGTGCAACGGGCGGCGCTACGTCCGGACTTGTCCTCGCCTGGCTCGGCTATGAAGGGCTGAACATAGCCGCCGGCGTGCTGGCCGCCGTAATGCTGGCCTTAACAGCCGTCACCGCGGCCCGGGTGCGCCGTTCAATCCCCGTGTAGGAACAATCCCCCTGTACGGAACGCGTGGGGTTAGCGGGAACCCCGCACCAGCCCGAAGAGCCGCCCAAAGATGCCTTCGCCGTCTTCCCCTATGCCGTCATGGTGGAAGTCGTCCGTGACCCAGGTTTGAAGCCCACGGACTGCCGCGGCGGTTTCCATTGAGAGGTCACGGTCCACGTAGATGTCGTCCTTGTAGACGGCGGCTGCTACTGGAACCTTGTTGACCGCCAACTGCTGGTGGTCGTACAGGGGACACCAGTCCGACTTGGCAGCCAGCAAGGCGGCTACGTTGTGGAGCGGGATCAGTGCCGGATCCTGTTCGAAGTACCAGGGATAGACCATTTCTCCCGTGAGCAGGGGTGTCTCTGCTCCGGGCTTGAACTCCGGGAATTCTTCCAGCACGCGCCACGCTGCCCAGTCCGTGGCCTCGCCCTGCCCGTAGATCGATTCGTGGAGGACCGCGTACAAGGGATTCCCTGCGCGACTCACGAGGCTCCGCACTTGCTCCAGGAACACCTCCGACAGGCGTTCACCCAAAGGTGTTTCGATGAAAGCGTCCTCGAGGAGGTAGTGCAGGGAGTCCACCCGGGTGTTGCCGCCAAGGAACGATCCCACCATCTGGAACCGCTCGGGCGTCAGCCGTTCTCCGCTGGCCAGGAATTCCTCATGCTGTTCGAGGTGGCGGACGATCCTGGTGACAGTTTCGCGGTCTTCCGGATACCAGGCGAAGTACTCCGCGTTCCGCTCCGCCACCCGCCGGAAAGTGGCACGGTACACGCGCTCGGCGGGGCCGTGCAGCGGAGCAAGTCCTCCAGTGATGAGGACCTCCCGCAGCCCTTTCGGGGCGAAGGACAAATAGGTCAACGCGCAGAATCCACCAAAGCTCTGGCCCAGCACTGACCATGGTCCGGAATCCAAAGCATGGCGGATGAACTCGGCGTCGGCCACGATCGAATCGGCCCGGAAGTGCGTCAGGTAGTCAGCCTGGGCTGCGGCGTCACCGCGGAGCGCCAAGGATTGTCGCTCCACAGGTGTGGAAAGGCCTGTGCCGCGCTGGTCCAGCATCAGGATCCGAAAATCCTTGGCCGCTGCCTTCATCCACCCTGAAAGGGACGTGACGCGGTTCCCGCGCCCGCCAGGTCCTCCTTGGAGGAACAGCAACCATGGAAGTTTGGCGGCCTCCTCCTCTGAGTGATCGGTGGAGGAATACTCCCGTGCGAACACAGTGATTGTTTCGCCGGTGGTCTGGTCATCCATGGCGGATTTAGCCGAACCATGGTCCAGGGGGACCGTGAAGTAGTGCTCGGCGGTTCGGAGGCCTCGGAATTCGTGCCGGGCGCGGATGCGGTGAGCGTCGGTCAAGGCTCGCATTTCAGCCATGGGCAAGAGCCTTGTTACCGTTGCTGGCACCTGCCCCGAACGTTTCCAGCGCCTCGCCGGTCAGCCTGAACGTAGACCACTCCTCCATGGGGAAGGCGCCAAGGTTCTTATAGAACTTGATGGACGGTTCGTTCCAGTCCAGGACGCTCCATTCCACCCGGGCATAGCCGCGTTCGACGGCGGTCGCGGCCAGATGCTGCAGAAGCGCTTTGCCGTGGCCCTCGCCTCGCGCGTCCGGAACGACGTAGAGGTCTTCCAGGTAGATGCCGTGAACACCTTCCCACGTTGAGTAATTCAGGAACCACAGGGCAAAGCCCTGCACTGTACCAGCAGCATTACAGGCCATGCTCGCGTACACCCGCGGGTTCTCTCCGAACAACGCCTCGGTCAGCAGCTCCGGGGTATTCCTGACGGCGTCGGGTTCCTTTTCGTAGATCGCAAGATCGTGGATCATGCGCAGTATTGTGGGAACGTCTTCAACGGTGGCAGGGCGGATTACACTCATGCTTCCGAGCTTACTAGGGGCCGGACCGCCTACCGCCAACGTAGTGCGGAGGAACCGTACGTGACAGGCGGTTCTTGATAAGCAATGGGAACACCATCCACCGTGATGGGCGGGCCGACGTACCGGAGACGGCCGTACGGACTGTCTACCTCGTGGTAGTCGGGCGCCGGCAGCTCGACGTCAGTCCCAGTGCCCGTCGGAGGGAGAAGTAGCTCTTCCGCTGTCCGGGCCAGCGAAAGCCGCGCCGTTCCGCCACGCCCCGTACCCAGTCGCTGGGTCAGCAAAGCGAACACGGCCGCCGCAAGGCCATAACCCGTGGCGTGATCCAGTGCCTGCACCGGCAGCGCGCCGGGCCTCCACCCGCCGTCGTCGAAATGGCCATATCGGTCAGCTATGCCGCACGCTGCCTGCACCAGGCTGTCAAAGCCACGTCGCCGCTGCCAGGGACCTCCGTGGCCCCATGCGCTCAACGCCACTACTACGAGATCGGCGCGGCGCAGCAGCAGCGCGTCAGGGGTCAAT
The DNA here is from genome assembly GCF_056395565.1 of Paenarthrobacter sp. 10L412. Lineage (NCBI taxonomy): Bacteria > Bacillati > Actinomycetota > Actinomycetes > Micrococcales > Micrococcaceae > Paenarthrobacter > Paenarthrobacter sp. 10L412. Next base: position 49,202 of record NZ_JBFTJT010000010.1, read on the forward strand.
CCAAAACGATCCAGCCCGCCGTCGCGATACCCCATGACCACCACGTCTGCCGTCTCCAGGAGGCCCATGACCGCAGCCAGATCGTCCGGATTCCGGAAGTCTGCTTCGGCGCTGCGCTTGTCAAAGCCTGAGTCAATGAAGGCGTCTGTCAGCTCCGGAAGGTGCGCAGGGTCTATCCGGAGGACGTCCGCGCCCAGGGCGCCAAGGAGCCGGGTTGCCACCGGGCCGGCAATGACGCGGGTCAGGTCAAGGACTTTGAGACCTGCCAAAGGGCGGTCTGGAACCGCGGAAGGAACCCACGACGACGGGCGGCTTGGTTCCGTGGATGGTCCCAGGTGGCCGAAACTGATCCACGGCCCTTCACTGGCCGCTTCAAACATAGGAGCGGCTGCCCACTCTTCCCTGGTACGGACGGCCGCAGCTACGCCGCTGTTGCCGGCAATAAGGTCTTCGGCTTCCAAAGACGTCATGGCCAGTAATGCGCGGTCCACATCGACAGGTTCGCTGGCCGAGACCGCCTCCATAAGCCGGGCCGCGTGGTGTGGATAGTTGGCGTGAAGGCGGATCCAGCCGTCAGCTGTTCTTCGAAAACCGGACAAGGGAGCGAACCCTTCAGGTTTCTGGCCACCTACGCGCAGGTGCCCCAGGGAATCGAACGCAGTGGCCGTGGGTCCGGCGGCCACCGAATACCTGTGCGTCGTTCCCGTCAAGGCGTTCAGGGCCGTAGCTGCAGCCCGCACCGCGCCCAAAGCCAGGCCTTCCACGTCCAGTGCAGGGACGCCATCTCCGGAGGCCCACCATCGTCGCGATCCGGTCCAAGGAGCTGTAGGTTGTGCGCTCATTATCTTCAGCGCCCGCAAGCTGCTGCCGAGATCGGGGACGGATTCCATGGGAGGCCTCCTTCAGCCGTTTGACACTCAGCGGATTGGCTTATTGCCGTATGGCCCTCAGGGGATTGGCTTAGAGCCGATTGACGTTCGTCACGCGAACCACCGCGGTGCCCGTCTCATCGGAAGCCGCGAGGTCCACTTCGGCGGAGATGCCCCAGTCGTGGTTTCCGGCGGGGTCATCGAAGATCTGGCGGACCCGCCACGTGCCGGGTTCTTCGGTGATGATGAGCAATCCGGGGCCTCGGGCATCGGGGCCCGTGCCGATGTCATCGTGTTCATCGAAGTAGTCGTCCAGAACCTCTTCCCAGCGTTCGGCGTCCCAGCCGGCGTCGGCGTCCAGCTCACCCAGGGCGGCAGAGTCTTCGTCCGCGAAGAGCTCCACCCTGCGGAACATTTCGTTCCGGACCATGACCCGGAAAGCCCTGATGTTCGTGGTCAAAAGCGGCGGCGGTGGCGGGGGAGCGTCATGCGGTGTTGGCGTAAGCCCTGAGGTGAGCTCCTCCCACTCATCAAGGAGGCTGGAGTCCACTTGCCGGACAAGTTCACCCAGCCAGGCGATGAGGTCTTCAAGATCCTCGCGCAGCAAGTCCTGGGGCACGGTCTGTCTGAGTGCACGGAATCCATCCGCCAAGTAGCGCAGGACAATGCCTTCGGAGCGGGCCAAGCCGTAGAACTGCACGAACTCTCCGAAGTTCATGGCACGTTCATACATGTCGCGGATGATGGATTTAGGCGCCAACTCGAAGTCGCCCACCCATGGGGCAGCCTTTCGGTACACCTCGAAGGCTTCACCGAGAATCTCGGCCAAGGGCATCGGGTACGTCACGTCGTCGAGCATGGCCATGCGCTGGTCATATTCGATGCCGTCAGCCTTCATGGCGGCAACCGCCTCGCCACGGGCCTTCTTCTGCTGCGCAGAGAGAATCTGGCGCGGCTTCTCCAACGTGGCCTCGATCACCGAAACAACGTCCAGCGCGTAGGACGGCGACTCTGGATCCAACAGTTCCAGCGCGGCAAGCGCAAACGGCGAAAGCGGCTGGTTGAGGGCGAAGTTGGCCTGCAAGTGGACCGTCAAGCGGACAGAACGGCCTTCGGATTGTTGTTCATCTTCAGGAATGCGTTCAACCACACCCGCGGCCAGCAGTTCGCGGTAAATGCCCAACGCCTTCTTCATGAGTTTCAACTGCGCCGGGCGGGTCTCGTGGTTTTCGCTGAGTAAGCGCCGGGTCGCCTGGAAAGGATCTCCGGGGCGTTCCATAAGGTTAAGGAGCATCGCGTGGGTGACCGTGAAACTCGACGTAAGGGGCTCCGGAACCGACTCCACCAGCCGCTTGAAGGTTGATTCACCCCAGGAAACGAAACCTTCCGGTGGCTTCTTCTTGACCACTTGGCGAAGCTTCTTCTGGTCGTCGCCGAACTTTGCCGTGGCCTTTGCCATGGCCTTGGCATTCTCCACTACGTGATCCGGAGCCTGAACCACCACGGTGCCGGCGGTATCGTATCCTGCGCGACCAGCCCGGCCGGCAATTTGGTGGAACTCACGCGGGTTGAGCACCCGGGTGCGTACGCCGTCGTATTTACTCAAGGCCGTCAACAGAACCGTGCGGATGGGCACGTTGATGCCGACGCCCAGGGTGTCAGTGCCGCAGATGACCTTCAGGAGCCCGGCTTGTGCCAGTTGCTCCACCAAGCGGCGGTACTTGGGCAGCATGCCGGCGTGATGCACGCCGATGCCATGGCGGACCAGCCGGTTGAGTGTCTTTCCGAAGCCCGCGGCGAACCGGAAGCCTGCGATGAGCTCTGCGATGCGGTCCTTTTCTGCCCGACTGCACATATTGATGCTCATCAGGTTCTGGGCACGCTCGATCGCTTCTGCCTGGCTGAAGTGCACAACGTAGACGGGGACCTGCTTGGTGGAGAGCAGTTCTTCCAGGGTCTCGTGGACCGGCGTGAGGTGATAGTAGTAATCCAGTGGAATCGGACGCTCCGCAGAGCTGACGGTGGTGGTGGGCCGCCCGGTGAGCTCAGTGAGGCCGGCTTCGAAACGGCTGACGTCGCCCAGCGTCGCGGACATGAGCAGGAACTGGGCCTGGGGGAGTTCAAGCAGGGGAACCTGCCAGGCCCATCCGCGCTGGGGATCGGAGTAGAAGTGGAATTCATCCATGATCACAGCGCCAAGTTCCGCGGAAGCTCCCTCGCGGAGGGCAATATTGGCCAGGATCTCGGCGGTGCAGCAAATAATCGGCGCATCCTGGTTTACGCCCGAGTCACCGGTAATCATGCCGACGTTTTCGGCGCCGAAGATCTCGCAGAGCGCGAAGAACTTCTCCGAGACCAAAGCCTTGATGGGGGCGGTGTAGTAACTGCGTTGGCCACGGGCCATGGCCTCGAAGTGGGCTGCAATGGCGACCAGCGATTTACCCGAGCCCGTGGGCGTAGCCAGGATGACGTTGGCGCCGGAGGCGAGCTCCATGATGGCCTCGTCCTGAGCGGCGTACAACTGCAAGCCGCGGCCTTCTGTCCACTCAACGAACCGTGTATAGATCTCGTCCGGACCCAACGGGTTGGAGGGGGTGGAACCAGGGAGCTGCTCAAGAAGTTTCATTGGTTTCCAGCTTAGTGCCCGCACGGTTTAGGCTCGCCCCAGCACTGCTGCCAAACGCAAGGAGGCTTATATGAGGTGGGATCCGTCCAAGTATGTGGAGTTCGGCAATCACAGGGACAGGCCGTTCCATGACCTGGTGGCCAGGATCCAGGCTGAGTCGCCGCAGAAAGTGGTGGATCTTGGATGCGGCCCAGGTAACCTCACAGCCACGCTGGCTGTCCGCTGGCCTGGCGCCCGCGTAGTCGGCCTCGATTCCTCCGGCGAGATGCTGGCGAAGGCAGCTGGACAGGCCCGGAAATCCGCCAACCTGGAATTCGAGCAGGCGGATATTGCTGACTGGCAGCCTGACCAGGAGACCGACGTCGTAGTAACCAATGCCGCGCTCCAGTGGGTTCCCGGGCACCAAGCCATGCTCGGTCACTGGCTAAGTGCACTTAAACCGGGTGCCTGGTTCGCCCTGCAAGTGCCGGGAAACTTCACATCCCCTTCGCACACGCTCATGAGGGAGCTCGCCGAGTCACCCAAATGGTCCTCCCGCCTCGGCGGCGTTCTTCGGCATGAGGGCATTGTGGGCAGTCCAGCGGACTACCTGGGTATTATGCTCGACGCCGGCTGTGCAGCTGACGCTTGGGAAACCACCTACCAGCAGCTGCTGCCGGGCAAGGACCCGGTACTTGAATGGGTGCGGGGCACGGGACTGCGGCCCGTCCTGGCCGCCTTGTCTCCCGGCGACGCCGCCGACTTCGAGCAGGAATACTCTGCTTTGCTGCGTGAGGCGTATCCGGCCACAAGCCACGGGACGGTGTTCCCGTTCCGCCGGATCTTCGCGGTGGCCCGGAAAGACATATGAGCCGCCAAGACCTGTTGCCGGTCGTAGCAATTAAGTTTCCAGCCGTCGGTGGCTTGTACCCTTTCCGCGTCGCTGGTCTAATTCTCGGCATGGACCATGGACGCTTCAATCAGCAGCAAACGCCCGCATGGGTCCCGGCGCCTGGCCGGTGTTCGCGATGACTGCCATGGACGGCTTTCCCGGGAACTGGCGCCCCAACACCAGCAGCGGAGTTGCCCTTTTTGAGCAGCTGAGGCTGCGCATCATCGAACTGGCAGACACCGGGGTCCTCGCAGTTGGAGCGAAGCTCCCTCCGGTGCGCAACCTGGCGGGCGTGTTGGATGTTGCCCCACATACCGTGGCCCGCGCCTATAAGGAACTGGAGACTGCTGGCGTCGTCGCTACGAGGGGACGCAACGGCACCATCGTGTGTGCCCGGGATGACCGCTGGGGCGCGCTTGCGGAAGTCGCCGCCCAGTATGCTGCTGCGGCCAAAGCCCAAGGAGCGTCATTCGCGGAAGCTGTGCAGCTTCTTGCGGCCGCATATGACGCTGATTGATACCGATCAGTAGCATGTGAGGCACGACATGGAAATTCGAAGAAGTTTTCGATTAGCATTGGTAGGTGCCCAAAGCCTTAGCTGAAGATGCAGCCATCGATGCCCCGAAGAGCGTAGCCGTCGTTCCCGATACCAAGCCCACCAGGCCGGACCTGTCCCGGTTGGTAGTCAAGGGCGCACGTGAACACAACCTGCGCAATGTAGATCTGGACCTCCCCAGGGATGCGATGATCGTGTTCACGGGCCTTTCAGGTTCGGGCAAGTCCTCCTTGGCGTTCGATACGATCTTTGCCGAGGGACAGCGGCGGTACGTGGAATCGTTGTCCGCCTATGCCCGCCAGTTCCTGGGCCAGGTGGACAAGCCGGATGTGGACTTCATTGAGGGCCTGTCGCCGGCGGTGTCGATCGACCAGAAATCCACCAGCAAGAACCCTCGTTCCACCGTGGGCACCATCACGGAAATTTACGATTACATGCGTCTGCTCTGGGCGCGCGTAGGCCGCCCGCACTGCCCTGTCTGCGGCGAGCCCATCGCCCGGCAAACCCCGCAGCAGATCGTTGACCAGCTGTTGGAACTGGAAAAGGGCACACGATTCCAGGTTCTCGCTCCCGTAGTTCGCGGGCGCAAGGGCGAGTTCGTGGACCTCTTCAAGGAATTGACGGCCAAAGGCTATTCGCGCGCCCGGGTGGACGGCGAACTGGTCCAGCTCAGCGAGCCGCCCAAGCTTGGCAAGCAGTTCAAGCACACCATCGAGGTGGTAGTGGACCGCTTGGTGGTCAAGGAAGACATCAGCCAGCGGCTTACCGATTCCATTGAAACTGCCCTGGGCTTGGCAGAAGGCCGGGTGCTGATTGAGTTCGTGGACCTTGAGGCCGGGGACCCCGCACGTATCCGTGCTTTCTCCGAGAACCTCGCATGCCCCAACGAGCACCCCCTGGCCATCGATGAAATCGAGCCACGCTCTTTCTCGTTCAACAACCCCTTTGGCGCCTGCTCAGCGTGCAGTGGCATTGGAACCAGGCTTGAAGTGGACGAGGAACTGATTGTTCCCAATCCGGAGCTTTCCCTGGCACAGGGCGCCATCGCTCCCTGGTCCCTGGGCACCGCCACCACCGAGTACTGGAACCGCCTTCTGGAGGGCCTGGCCCACGAACTCGGCTTCTCCATGGACACCTCCTGGGAAAGGCTCCCCAAGGATGTCCGGAACACCGTGCTGCACGGCAAGGACCACAAGGTAGTCGTCCAGTATCGGAACCGGTTCGGCCGGGAACGCAAGTACAGCACCGGCTTTGAGGGTGCCATTCAATATGTCCACCGCAAGCACGGCGAAACTGATTCGGATTGGGCGCGGGACAGGTACGAAGAGTACATGCGCCAGATTCCCTGCCCCGAGTGCAACGGTGCACGGCTCAACCCTGCGTCGCTGTCGGTATTGATCAATGGCAAGTCCATCGCTGAAGTTGCGGCCCTTCCCATGCGTGAATGCGCCTCGTTCCTGGGCAGCCTGACCCTGACCGACCGCGAAGCACAGATTGCCCACCAGGTCCTGAAGGAAATCCAGGCCCGCTTGACGTTCCTTTTGGACGTGGGCCTTGAATACCTGAACCTGGAGCGTCCTTCCGGGACCTTGTCCGGCGGTGAAGCCCAGCGCATCCGCCTTGCTACGCAAATTGGTTCCGGCCTCGTGGGAGTTCTCTACGTCCTGGACGAGCCATCCATCGGCCTGCACCAGCGCGATAACCGCCGCTTGATCGAGACGCTGACCCGCCTGCGCGACCTCGGCAACACCCTGATCGTGGTGGAGCATGACGAGGACACCATCCATGAAGCGGACTGGGTGGTTGACATTGGACCCGGCGCCGGCGAGCACGGCGGACAAGTGGTGCATTCAGGTACGTACAAAGAGCTGCTGGAGAACAAGGAGTCCTTGACGGGCGACTACCTGTCCGGCCGCCGCAAGATCGATATCCCGGCCAAGCGCCGCAAGTACGACAAAAAACGTGAGTTGAAGGTTGTCGGTGCCAGGGAAAACAACCTGGACAACGTGGATGCCACGTTCCCGCTGGGGCTCTTCACGGCAGTGACGGGCGTCAGTGGTTCGGGCAAGTCCACGCTGGTGAACGAGATCCTTTACAAGGTCCTCGCCAACAAGCTCAATGGCGCCAAGCAGGTTGCCGGACGGCACCGTGGCGTAAATGGCCTGGAGCACCTGGATAAGGTGGTCCACGTTGATCAGAGCCCCATCGGACGCACACCGCGCTCCAACCCGGCAACGTACACAGGCGTCTTCGACAACATCCGGAAACTGTTTGCTGAAACCACGGAAGCAAAGGTCCGCGGTTACCAGCCCGGCCGCTTCTCGTTCAACGTCAAGGGCGGACGCTGCGAAGCATGCTCCGGAGATGGCACGTTGAAGATCGAAATGAACTTCCTGCCCGACGTCTACGTTCCCTGTGAGGTGTGCCACGGCGCCCGTTACAACCGCGAAACCCTTGAAGTGCATTACAAGGGAAAGACAATCGCCGACGTCCTTAACATGCCCATCGAGGAAGGCGCTGAATTCTTTGCTGCCTTCACCCCCATCGCGCGGCATCTGAACACCTTGGTGGACGTGGGACTGGGCTATGTCAGGCTGGGCCAGCCAGCCACAACCCTGTCCGGTGGTGAAGCGCAGCGCGTGAAGTTGGCCGCAGAACTCCAGAAGAGGTCCAACGGCCGCAGCATCTACGTTCTGGACGAACCCACTACCGGCCTGCACTTCGAGGACATCCGGAAGCTGCTCATGGTCCTCCAGGGGCTGGTGGACAAGGGCAACACCGTGATCACCATTGAGCACAACCTGGACGTCATCAAGTCCGCGGACTGGATTGTGGACCTCGGACCGAACGGTGGTTCAGGTGGAGGCAAAATCGTCGCAACGGGCACACCTGAGCAGGTAGCCAAGTCCACTGACAGCCACACCGCAACGTTCCTTGCTGAAATTCTGCGCTGATAGCCCGAACTGCCTCGCCGGATGGCTAAAGAATATCTTCAGCACGCCAGAAGTATTCCGGTAGCGGCATGCGAGTTTCAGGCATGCCGCTACTCGTGAGAAACTAACCCGGTGACTCAAACAACGGTGCCCGTAATTTTCGATCTGGACGGCACCCTTGTCGATCCAGCCGGCGGTATCACAGGAGGAATATCCGCGGCCCTGCGCGAAATGGGCCTCCCGGTTCCGGAACAGGCCGTGCTGAACGCCATGGTTGGCCCCAAGCTCAGCGATGCACTCCTGCATTTAGCGAATGTCCCGGCGGAATTGGTCGATGAAACCATTTCCCGCTACCGGCGGCATTACAGGGAAACCGGTATTGGCCAGAGCAAGTTGTATCCGGGAATCTTCGACCTCCTTGAATTCTTCGCCGAAACAGGGCGGCCCGTCGCCGTTGCAACCCAGAAGCCCCAAGGTATTGCCCGGATTGTCCTTGAGCATCACGGTATTGCGGATTTCTTTGTGTCCATTAGGGGAGCTGCCGACGACGAATCGCTGGCGGCCAATTCCGCGTCCGGCAAGATCGAGATTGTTGGCGCAGCCTTGGCGGATCTCCACTCCCAGCCTGCTGTGATGGTGGGAGACCGGCACCAGGACGTTGCCGGAGCAATGGCCAACGGCCTGGATTGCATTGGGGTCCGTTGGGGCTTCGCTTCGGACGGCGAGTTGGAGGAAGCCGGTGCGGTCGCCGTGGTCGGCACCGCCCTTGAGTTGCGAACCAAAATTGAAGAACTTGACGCTGTCCGCGCGGCGGCACTGAGCGAGGTACAAAACGATGGCAGTCTTTGATGCGATCCGCTGGACTACACGTGGACTGATCTCCAGCACGTGCCGGCCCACGGTCATTGGACTGGAGAACGTACCCAAAGACGGCCCGTTCATCGTGGCGCCGAACCATCTCTCGTTCCTGGACAGCGTGATTGTCCAGGCGCTCATGCCTCGTCCAGTGGCGTTCTTCGCCAAGGCGGAGTATTTCACCACCAAAGGCGTTAAGGGCGCTGTGATGAAGTCCTTCTTCGAAGCCGTCGGTTCCATCCCGGTGGAACGTGGTGAACAGGCAGCTAGCGTGCAGGCGCTGAAGACGTTGCTGGACATCCTGGAGTCCGGGAAGGGCATTGGAATCTACCCGGAGGGCACCCGGTCCCGCGACGGCATCCTGTATCGCGGCCGGACCGGCGTCGGTTGGTTGGCACTCACCACGGGCGCACCCGTAATTCCCGTGGGGCTGATAGGCACGGAGAAACTGCAGCCAGCGGACAAGAACGCGGTCCGTCCCCAGCACTTCACCATGAAGGTTGGCGAGCCGCTCTACTTCGACAAGACGGGCCCGGACCATTCCCTTCCTGCACGCCGCCAAGTGACGGACAAGATCATGGATGCCATCGCTGCCCTCAGTGGTCAGGAACGGTCCACAAGCTACAACCAAAGCAAGTCGGTGGACTGAGCGCTTGGCGCTGGCTGTCGGTCCAGTTCACTAGACTGGAATCGTGGCAAATCCAGCAAGTTACCGACCCCAGACGGGTGAAATTCCCACCACCCCGGGCGTCTACCGTTTCCGCGACCCCCACGGCCGGGTCATCTACGTGGGCAAGGCCAAGAACCTCCGTTCCAGGCTGAATTCCTACTTTGCGAACCCGTCGGGGCTCCTACCCAAGACGCATGCCATGGTCCATGCCGCGAGCAGCGTGGAGTGGACCGTTGTGGGCAGCGAGTTGGAGTCGCTACAGCTGGAGTACACCTGGATCAAGGAATTCAAGCCGCGTTTCAACGTGGTCTTCCGGGACGACAAGACTTATCCCTACCTGGCCGTCACCATGGGGGAGAAGTACCCCAGGGTGCAGGTCATGCGTGGCGAGCGTAAAAAGGGCACCAGGTATTTTGGCCCCTACACGGCGGGCGCCATCCGGGAAACCATGGACACCCTGCTTCGCGTATTCCCGGTCCGCAGCTGCAGCGCAGGCGTCCTCAAGCGGGCACAAGCCAGTGGACGCCCCTGCCTCCTGGGCTACATCGACAAATGCGCAGCACCCTGTGTCGGACGCGTGACGCCGGAGGAGCACCGCCAACTTGCCGAGGACTTCTGCGCTTTCATGGGCGGGGAAGCCAAGCGCTTCATCAACCGGCTTGAAAAGGACATGGCGGCCGCCGTCGCGGAGCTCGACTATGAGCGCGCCGCACGGCTCAGGGACGACATCATCGCCCTGCGCAAGGTCTTCGAACGCAACGCCGTAGTCCTCGCGGAGGATACGGACGCCGACGTCTTCGCGCTGCATGAAGACGAGCTCGAGGCCTCAGTACAGGTGTTCCACGTCCGCGGCGGCCGGGTCCGTGGACAGCGTGGTTGGGTGGTGGAGAAAGTTGAAGACGCCACGACGCCGGAACTCATCGAGCACTTGCTGCAACAGGTCTACGGGGAAGACAGCGAGGTCCAGGGCCGCATCCCCCGGGAAGTACTCGTTCCGGAGAATCCGAGCAACCATGCCGAACTGAGCGAATGGCTGGGCGGGCTTCGCGGGGCAAAGGTGGATATCCGTGTGCCCCAGCGTGGTGACAAGGCTGCGCTCATGTCAACGGTCCGGGAGAATGCCGAGCAGGCGCTGAAGCTGCACAAGACCCGCCGCGCCGGGGATATCACCGTCCGCTCGCTTGCCCTTCAGGAGCTTCAGGAGGCCCTTGAGCTTCCGGTTCCGCTGCTTCGGATCGAATGCTTCGATATCTCGCACGTCCAAGGAACCAACGTGGTGGCGTCCATGGTTGTGGTGGAAGACGGCTTGCCCAAGAAGTCCGATTACCGCAAGTTCTCCATCACGGGAGCGGCGGCAGCCGATGATACCGCCGCCATGCACGATGTCTTGACGCGCCGTTTCCGTCACTACCTCACTGACAAGGCCGCCCAGGTGCCCGTCTCCGGCGAAATCATCAACCCAACCCGTGCGGGCACCGCCGCAGCTGCCAATGGAACTGAAGCGCCGCCGTCGGACCCCACCATGCCGGCCCCCAAAGCCAAGTTCGCGTACCCGCCCAACCTGGTGGTGGTGGACGGTGGGCAGCCGCAGGTCAATGCTGCAGCGCGTGCTTTGGCTGAGTTGGGCATCGACGACGTCTACGTGGTTGGCCTGGCGAAGCGCCTTGAAGAGGTCTGGCTTCCCAACAGCGACTTCCCGGTGATCCTTCCCCGGACGTCGCAGGGCTTGTACCTGCTCCAGCGCATCCGCGATGAAGCCCACCGCTTCGCAATCACCTTCCATCGGCAAAAGCGCGGCAAGGCCATGACGGTCTCTGCCCTGGACGGCGTTCCGGGCCTTGGGGAGGCCAAACGCAAGGCTTTGGTGGCACATTTTGGCTCCCTCAAGAAGATCCGGGCGGCCAGTGTGGAGGAACTCACCTCCGCCAAGGGCATCGGTCCGGCGTTGGCAGCTGCAGTCGTGCAGCATCTGGGTTCCAGCGACGACGCAGGAGACGCCGCTCCTGCGGTGAACATGACGACCGGCGAAATCCTCGAATCTTAGCTAGGGTAAGAACTTGACCGGTGGCCGCAACTGCGATGCCACCGGTCAGGCTGTAACAACCACTTCCAAGGAAACGGGGACCACTGATGGATGAGGCAACGGCAGGAGCCAGCGCGGAGCAGGACGGACTAACGCCCGTCAAGCCGGCGGAGGCGGAACTGCTGGTGGTTACCGGCATGTCGGGGGCGGGCCGCAGTACCGCTTCGGACGCCTTGGAGGACCACGGTTGGTACGTTGTAGACAACCTTCCTCCCCAGATGCTTGGCACCTTGGCGGAAATCGTCTCGCACGCGCCTAAATCCATCCCCAAGCTGGCCGTAGTGGTGGATGTCCGAAGCAAGGACCTCTTTACTGACATCCAGACCGCCCTGGGCGCCTTGAGCGCCACTGGCATCACGTTCCGGGTACTGTTCCTCGATGCCAGCGATGAAGTCCTGGTCCGCCGGTTCGAACAAGGCCGGCGTCCGCATCCGCTGCAGGGCGGCGGACGGATCCTTGACGGAATCGGCATAGAGCGTGAGGTCCTGCGCGAACTGCGGGAGCATGCCGACGTCGTCCTGGACACAAGTGAGTTCAACGTGCACGGCCTTGCAACAGCCATCACTGAGTTGTTCAGCGATACCGGACCTGTGACGCTCCGGCTGAATGTCATGAGTTTTGGATTCAAGTACGGCCTGCCCGTAGACGCCAACTTCGTGGCCGACGCCCGTTTCATTCCCAACCCGCACTGGGTGCCGCAACTTCGTCCCCACACAGGATTGGATGAGGACGTCAGCGACTACGTGCTCTCCGCTGATGGGGTCCAGGAGTTTGTCGACCGTTACGTCAAAGCCCTGGAACCGGTCCTGGACGGCTACCGCCAGGAGAACAAGCATTACGCCACCCTGGCTGTGGGATGCACCGGCGGCAAGCACCGTTCGGTGGCAGTCGCCGTCGAGCTCTCCAAACGCCTTGCGCAATATCCGCGCGTTACGGTGACAACCACGCACCGCGACCTGGGGCGTGAGTAATGGGAGTCCTTACGGGTCCGTTGCCCCTCATCCCGCCGAAGGGCGTTCCGGGCAGCCAGCAAAACAAAAGTCCTTCCGTGGTGGCCCTCGGCGGCGGACACGGACTGGCGGCTTCGCTCTCCGCACTTCGCCTGTTGACGTCAGAACTGACGGCGATCGTCACGGTAGCTGACGACGGCGGCTCCTCCGGGCGTCTACGGGAAGAGTACGGCGTCCTCCCGCCCGGTGACCTGCGGATGGCCCTCAGTGCACTCTGCGACGACACCGACTGGGGGCGGACATGGCGTGACGTCATGCAGCACCGCTTCACAGCAGGAACCGCCAAGGGCGGTTCCCTGGACCACCACGCGATGGGCAACCTGCTCATCGTCACGCTCTGGGAGCTGCTGGGGGATACCGTGGCCGGCCTCAAATGGGCCGGGGCGTTGCTTGGCGCGCGCGGCCAGGTACTGCCAATGTCCAGTGTGCCTTTGACCATCGAGGGCCAGGCCCGGGTGGAATTGCCCGGCGGGGGACATGAGCTGCAGACCGTCAGCGGACAGGCGAAGTGCGCCGTTGCCGGAAAACTGGAGGAAGTGCGGCTGCTGCCCGAGGACGCCCGAGCCTGCACTGAGGCACTCACCGCGATCGAGCTCGCCGACTGGGTCATTCTCGGCCCAGGGTCCTGGTACACATCGGTATTGCCCCATTTGTTGCTCCCGGAGCTTCGGCAGGCCTTGGGCGATACCGCAGCCAAGCGCTGCGTCACCATGAATCTTGACGTCGAAACCAAGGAAACGTCCGGCATGACGGCGGCCGACCACTTGGATGTCCTGCGACGCTACGCACCGGAGTTCAGCGTCGACGTCGTACTCGCCGATCCCTCCGCGATCCAGGACCTGAAGGCCTTTGAGAAAGCTGCGGGGATGATCGGTGCGGAAGTGGTGTTGGGTAGAGTAGGGGCTTCGAGGCGCCGCCCCGTCCATGATCCACTGCTCTTGGCAGCGGCGTACCACGATATTTTCGGGAACAGTTAGGAATACACACGCGATGGCACTTACCGCGTCGGTCAAGGACGAACTGTCCCGGCTGGACATCAAGAAATCTTCAGTCCGTAAAGCTGAGGTTTCGGCGATGCTCCGCTTTGCAGGGGGCTTGCATATTATTTCGGGACGAATTGTTATCGAGGCTGAGGTGGACCTGGCCTCCACTGCCCGGCGTCTGCGCGCCGCGATTGCCGAGGTTTACGGACACCAGAGCGAGATCATCGTGGTCTCAGGTGGCGGCCTTCGCCGCGGTAGCCGCTACGTGGTCCGTGTTGTCCGCGACGGCGAAGCCCTGGCCCGCCAAACAGGACTGCTGGACGGTCGCGGCCGCCCGGTACGTGGCCTGCCTTCCGTAGTCGTCAATGGGTCCGCGGCCGATGCCGAAGCCGTCTGGCGCGGAGCTTTCCTGGCCCATGGATCCCTCACAGAACCAGGACGTTCTTCGTCCCTGGAAGTAACCTGTCCCGGGCCGGAGTCCGCACTGGCACTGGTGGGTGCCGCCCGCCGGCTGGGCATACAAGCCAAGGCCCGCGAAGTCCGCGGCGTAGACCGCGTGGTTATCCGCGACGGTGACACGATCGCCGCGCTCCTTACCCGGATGGGCGCACATGACGCCTTGATGGTCTGGGAGGAGCGGCGCATGCGCAAGGAAGTCCGGGCCACCGCCAACAGGCTGGCCAACTTTGATGACGCTAATCTGCGGCGCTCGGCGCAGGCTGCCGTTGCGGCTGGCGCCAGGGTGGACCGCGCGCTTGAAATCCTGGGCGACGATGTTCCGGATCACCTGAAGTACGCAGGGGAACTCCGGGTCGCCCACAAGCAGGCAAGCCTGGACGAACTGGGCCGCCTTGCCGATCCCCCCATGACCAAGGACGCCATTGCGGGCCGGATCCGTCGTTTGCTCGCGATGGCCGACAAACGCGCCCTGGATCTCGGAATTCCGGGTACGGAAGCAAATGTGACTCCGGAAATGATGGACGAGTAGTTCCCGCCCATAGAATCGAGAACGTGTGGAGGAAATACTGCGAGGTCGCGGCGGGTTGTTCCCGTTGGTGGCAGGAGCAGACTTCTTCCCCGAGGATTTCCGGCTGGCCTGCCGGCCGGATGAACACAACGAGAGTTACCAAACCGGACTTCGGTCCATTACATTGGAGGATTTCGTGACAGAGTACGTTCTGCCCGAGCTCGGCTACGACTACGCAGCTCTTGAGCCGCACATTTCGGCGAAGATCATGGAGCTGCATCACAGCAAGCACCACGCTGCCTACGTTGCAGGCGCCAACAACGCCCTCAAGCAGCTCGCTGAAGCCCGCGAATCGGGTGACTTCGCCAACATCAACCGCCTCTCCAAGGACCTCGCGTTCCACACCGGCGGACACATCAACCACTCCGTATTCTGGAACAACATCTCCCCGGACGGCGGCGACAAGCCTGAAGGCGAACTCGCAGCCGCAATCGAGGACGCTTTCGGTTCGTTTGACGCTTTCCGTGCCCAGTTCACCGCTGCCGCACTGGGTCTGCAGGGGTCCGGTTGGGCCTTCCTGGCCTACGAGCCCATCGGTGGCAACCTGGTCATCGAGCAGCTCTACGATCAGCAGGGCAACGTCGCCGTTGGCACCACCCCGCTGCTCATGCTGGACATGTGGGAGCACGCGTTCTACCTGGACTACGTCAACGTCAAGGCAGACTACGTCAAGGCATTCTGGAACATCGCCAACTGGGCAGATGTCGCCAAGCGCTTCGAAGCAGCCCGCACCAACGCTACGGGCCTCATCGTTCTGTAGCTGGTGAGCCCCGGTTCACGTTGATGTAACAAAAGTCACATTAACAGTGAAATGGGACCAAATACTGGAAAGCCTGCCCCCGCAGTTGCGGGGGCAGGCTTAGTTAAACGTAAGATAGGTCACGGAAGGCGGTTAGCCTTCAGCAACGTGGCTGGTCGCCCTCCGATCTGATAATCACCTCTGCCCAATGACGTGCGGGGTCTGTTAGTTGGAAACATAAATCCGACTCACTAGGCGTGCTTGCAAGAGCACCAAGGAGATTGACACACAGTGACCACCCGTATTGGTATCAACGGCTTCGGCCGCATCGGCCGTAACTACTTCCGCGCAGCACTGGCCCAGGGCGCAGACCTTGAGATCGTCGCAGTCAACGACCTCACCAGCCCCGAGACCCTCGCCCACCTCCTGAAGTACGACTCCGTCGGCGGCCGTCTGACCCAGTCCGTGGAAGTCAAAGAGGGCAACCTGATTGTTAATGGCCAGTCCATCACTGTCCTTGCTGAACGCGATCCCGCAAACCTTCCCTGGGGCGAGCTCGGCGTGGACATCGTCATCGAATCCACCGGGTTCTTCACCAAGGCTGCAGCTGCGCAAAAGCACATCGACGCCGGCGCCAAGAAGGTCCTCATCTCGGCACCTGCCAGCGACGAAGACATCACCATCGTCATGGGCGTGAACCACGAGCTCTACGATCCCGCGGCCCACCACATCATTTCCAACGCATCCTGCACCACCAACTGCCTTGGCCCGCTCGCCAAGGTAGTCAACGACGCCTTCGGCATCGAGCGTGGCCTGATGACCACGGTTCACGCCTACACGGCTGACCAGAACCTGCAGGACGGCCCCCACGGCGACCTCCGCCGCGCCCGCGCTGCTGCCATCAACATGGTTCCCACCTCCACTGGTGCCGCCAAGGCCATCGGCCTGGTCCTGCCGGAGCTCAAGGGCAAGCTCGATGGCTACGCCATCCGCGTTCCCGTCCCCACCGGTTCCGCCACGGACCTTACGGTCACTGTTTCCCGCGAAGTCACGGTCCAGGAAGTCAACGCCGCAGTCAAGACTGCCGCGGAGTCCGATCAGTTCGCCGGCATCCTGAGCTACACGGATGCTCCCATCGTGTCCTCGGATATTGTTGGCGACCCCGCTTCCTCGATCTTCGACTCCGGCCTGACCAAGGTCATCGGCAACCAGGTCAAGGTTGTTTCCTGGTATGACAACGAGTGGGGCTACTCCAACCGCCTCGTCGACCTCACGGAGCTCGTCGCATCCAAGCTGGGCTAGGGTAGACACATGACATCTCACACCCTCAACGAACTCATCGCTGAAGGTGTCCGCGGGCGGTACATTCTGGTCAGAAGTGACCTTAATGTGCCGCTCGACGGCTCTACAGTGACCGACGACGGCCGCATCAAGGCCTCCCTCCCGGTCCTTAAGAAGCTCTCGGACGCCGGTGCCCGTGTGCTCGTAACCGCCCACCTCGGCCGCCCCAAGGGCGCCCCCGAGGAAAAGTACTCTTTGAAGCCCGCAGCGACCCGCCTTGCGGAACTTGCGGACTTCAACGTCCAATTGGCTGCTGATACCGTTGGCGACTCCGCCAAGGAGCTGGCAGCTGCATTGCAGGATGGCGAAGTACTCATCTTGGAAAACGTGCGTTTCGACGCCCGCGAGACCAGCAAGAACGACGCCGAGCGTGGCGCATTCGCTGACGAGCTGGTTGCCCTCACGGGTGACAACGGCGCGTTCGTGGACGATGCCTTCGGCGCGGTCCACCGCAAGCACGCCAGTGTCTACGACGTCGCAACGCGGCTACCGTCTTACCTCGGCGACCTCGTGCACACCGAGGTGGAAGTTCTCCGGAAGCTCACCGCAGACACCCAGCGGCCTTACGTCGTTGTCCTGGGCGGTTCCAAAGTCTCGGACAAGCTGGCAGTCATCGACAACCTTCTTGGCAAGGCAGATACCATCCTGGTTGGTGGCGGCATGCTGTTCACCTTCCTCGCCGCCGAGGGCCACAAGGTAGCTGGCAGCCTCTTGGAAGAAGACCAGATTCCTGTCGTACAGGACTACCTCAAGCGTGCGGCTGACGCCGGTACGTCGTTCGTGATTCCTACGGACGTCGTGGTTGCAAGCCGTTTCGCGGCGGACGCCGAGCACGAAGTTGTCCGCGCGGATGCCATCGAGGAAAGCTCCTTTGGTGCCTCCGGCATTGGACTGGACATTGGGCCCGAATCAGCGTCTGCTTTTGCGGCGCAGATCGAAGGAGCCAAGACCGTCTTCTGGAACGGCCCCATGGGCGTCTTCGAATTCGAGGCATTCTCCAGCGGCACGCGGGCCATCGCGCAGGCCCTGACTGACACTGTGGCCTTCACAGTGGTTGGTGGCGGCGACTCAGCCGCAGCAGTAAGGACCCTCGGCTTCGAGGATTCCCAGTTTGGCCACATCTCCACCGGTGGTGGGGCCAGCCTGGAATATCTTGAAGGCAAGGAACTTCCGGGCCTCAGCGTCCTGGACCGCTAAACAGCAATCCGGCCGGCAGGACGCCCACGCGTCCTGCCGGCTGTTCCATTTATCAACGCATTCTTGGAGTTCATGTGACTACCTCTGCCAACGGCAACTTTGTCCGAAAGCCCTTCATCGCAGGCAACTGGAAGATGAACATGGACCATGTCCAGGGCATCACCTTGCTACAGAAGCTCGCCTGGACCCTCTCGGACGCCAAGCATGATTACAACCGTGTAGAGGTTGCCGTCTTCCCTCCGTTCACTGATCTCCGCGGCGTTCAGACGCTCGTACAGGGCGATGAACTTGACGTTGTTTACGGCGGCCAGGACCTGTCCCAGTTCGATTCCGGAGCCTACACCGGTGACATCTCCGGCCAGTTCCTCAGCAAGCTGGGCTGCGCATACGTTTTGGTAGGGCACAGTGAACGCCGGACCATCCACAACGAGTCCGACGACGTCCTGAACGCCAAAGTCAAAGCGGCGTTCCGCCACGGTGTCACACCGGTCCTTTGTGTCGGTGAAGGCCTCGAAATCCGCCAGGCAGGAACACACGTGGAGCACACGCTAACCCAGCTGCGCGCCGGTGTCGAAGGCCTCACGCCGGAACAGGCTGCTGAGCTGGTGGTCGCCTATGAGCCCGTGTGGGCTATCGGAACCGGTGAAGTTGCAGGTCCGGACGATGCACAGGAAATGTGTGCTGCCATCCGCGCCGAACTTGCCAAGCTCTTCGACGAGGGCGTAGCTGAAAAGACGCGCCTTCTCTACGGAGGCTCCGTCAAGGCAAACAACGCTGCCGCAATCATGGCAGAAAACGATGTTGACGGCCTGCTTGTGGGCGGCGCCAGTCTGGACCCAGCTGAGTTTGCTAACATTGTCAGGTTCGAGAGCCACCTCGTCACGGACTAGTCCGGCTCCCGTTTTCCGCTTCTTCGAAAGGCCGTCGTGGACGTTCTTCATGTCATTCTGCAGATCCTGCTGGGCGTAACCAGCCTTCTGCTGACGCTGCTCATTCTTCTCCACAAAGGACGTGGAGGCGGTTTGTCCGACATGTTCGGTGGAGGCATGAGCTCCGGATTGAGCTCTTCCGGCGTCGCTGAGCGGAACCTGAACCGCTTCACCATCATTCTTGGTGTCACGTGGGGAGTCGTCATCATCGGCCTGGGCCTGATCATGCGCTTCACCTCGGGTGGCGATTCCTAATAGTTCGCGCGGGAAGGCTCCTCCAACGGAGCCTTCCCAGCACTTCTGAATCAATCGGCAGCAAACACCAGTGCCGCCGTCGTACCCCTCGCATTAGACTGGGCCTGTTGGCTGTAAGGCCTACGGGCCGTGACGGCCAACCACCGAGTCGCTAGGGGTTCGAAAATGGTTCATGGCACGCCTGGTTACCGGGGCACCCGCGTTGGTGTAGCACTCGGATCTGCTCCTCGGCATCAAAGCGACCACGGCGATGGAGAACAACTGCCGCGTATTCGTGTCCCGTATTGGTGCGCCAAGGGACACGAGACGCGGCTTGTTTTCCTTAAACTGCCGGACGAACAAATACCCAAGAACTGGGACTGTCCCAAGTGCGGCCTCCTTGCATCCAGAGACCCAGGCCAGGTTGCGGAAACCCGGCCGGAAGACGACCTCTTCAAGTCCCACTTGGATTACGTTAAAGAAAGACGCTCCAGCCAGGACGCCGAAATCGTCCTGGCTGGAGCGTTGGAGCGGTTACGCGCCCGCGGGGTCCTTCCGGACCAACTGCTGGGGGACACGTGACGCTGCGTTCTCGTCGATGAGCCAAAGGGTCCTCGAGCGCCCAACGGGGCCCGCTGCGGGGACCTGAACAGGGTTGGCGCCTGCCAGGGCAAGGCCTACTGCACCGGCCTTGTCCTCGCCCGCTACCACCATCCAGATTTCCTGAGCCGTGTTGATGGCCGGCAAAGTCAAGGAAATGCGCGACGGCGGCGGCTTGGGTGAGTTTTCGACGCCCACCACCGTACGGTTCTTCTCCCTGATGGCTGCCTGCTCCGGGAAGAGTGATGCCACGTGGGCGTCTGGACCAACACCGAGCAGCAGTACGTCGAAGCGCGGCAAGATACCGGGTTCCTCCGGACGGGTATCGGACATGTCAGCTGCATGCTCTGCCTCTGCTGCTGCCTTCAGCCTGTCGGCATAATCAGCCGCAGCGTCGTCGGCCGATGCGAACTCGCCCGACGAACCGGGCTCATGGACCCGGGCAGGGTCAACCGGCAGGTGAGCGAGCAGGGCCTGGTGTGCCTGGCGGGTGTTGCGGTCATCGCTGTCTGCTGCAACAAAGCGCTCATCACCCCACCAGAAGTTCACCTTTGACCAGTCGACAGCTGGTGCAGCGGCAGAATCCGCCACCGCTTTCAGGGTGCCGATCCCAACAGTTCCTCCTGTCAGGACCACCGTGGCCTCACCGTGCTTGTCCTGGACATCCACAAGCTTGGTGATAAGGCGGGCCGCAATGGCCGCCATGAGCACCTTGGAATCGGGGTGGATGCTTACTCTGGGCTCAGCGTGCACTGGTCTGGACTCTCCTCTGACTGGTTAATGGCAGTCCCATCGTAATCACTTCTCCGAAGACTTCGTCGGGGTCCAGCCGGCGGAGTTCTTCGGCGAGGCAATCCTTCAGGCTGCGCCGGGGGAGGGTGATGCGCTGTGCAGGCTGACCGGGCTGTGTTAGCTCCGCCACGGACAATCCGGGGCGGAAAAGCTGGACGTCACCGCTGGCACGTGTCATGCGGACGCGGCGGATGCCGGTGCCAGCCGGATCGGCAACGATCGTGACCGGCGCCTGCAGGGCAAGGCCCAACCAGGCTGCGAGGAGCAGGGTGCTGGGGGAGTCCGAAGCACCTTCAACGGCTACGGCGGAGACCGGGTCATTGTCCACTTGGTCGAACACGGCTGCGAGTTGCATGCGCCAGTTGGTCAGGCGGGTCCAGGCGAGGTCTGTGTCGCCTGCCTTATAAGTCCGGCGAATATTCTCCAGCGCCTGGGTGGGGTCGGGCTCGTTCGCGGAGTCCGTGATGCGACGGTGTGCAATACGACCGATGGACGTCTCGCAGGCACTTTCCGGTGCGCCGTGCGGCCACCAGGCCACAATCGGTGCATCCGGAAGCAGGAGGCCTGCCACCAGGGATTCACTTTCGTGGGCCATGTGGCCGAACCCTCGCAGGACGATGACTTCGGAAGCACCGGCGTCGCCGCCAACGCGGATCTGCGCGTCAAGCCGGTCCGGGGCCTCAACCCCGGCATCGGCAAGTACGATGATGCGGCAGGGGTGTTCGCGGCTGGCCTCGTTGGCCGCCTCGATGGCGTCTTCTTCCTGCCCGGACTTCGTGACAACCACCAGGGTCAGCACCCGGCCCAGGGCAATCACGCCGCCTTGTTCCCGCAGCGACATGATCTTCTTGGAGATCTTGGAGGTGGTTGTGTCGGGAAGATCTACGATCATGGCCTTCTCCAGGTTCGTCCATCGCGGGCAAGGAGTTCATCGGCTGAAGCCGGTCCCCAGCTACCGGGTGCGTACGGTTGCGGTTGTTCTTCCAGGGCCGCCCAGTAGTCTTCGAACGGGTCCAGGATCTTCCAGGACAGCTCAACTTCCTGATGGCGCGGGAAGAGCGGCGGTTCGCCCAGGAGTACATCCAGGATGAGTCGTTCGTAGGCTTCGGGGCTGGACTCGGTAAACGAGTGACCGTAGCCGAAGTCCATCGTGACGTCGCGGACCTCCATTTGCGTGCCCGGGACTTTGGAACCGAACCGGATCGTGGCACCTTCGTCGGGCTGGACACGGATCACCACGGCGTTCTGGCCGAAGTCGTCATCGTTGTGGTCCCGGAACAGCAGGTTGGGTGCACGCTTGAACACAACCGCGATTTCAGTCACGCGGCGGCCCAGGCGCTTACCGGCACGCAGATAGAACGGCACACCGTTCCAGCGGCGGGTGTTGATGTCCACGCGGATCGCAGCATAGGTTTCGGTCTTGGAATCAGCCGGGATGCCGTCCTCATCCAAGTACCCGAGAACTTCTTCGCCGCCCTGCCAGCCACCGGTGAACTGACCACGGGCCGAATGGGTGGACAGGTCATCGGGCAGCTTAACGGCCGCGAGGACCTTTTCCTTCTCGGCACGCAGGTCATCGGCGTTGAAAGAAATAGGCTCTTCCATTGCCGTCAAGGCCAGGAGCTGCAGCAGGTGGTTCTGGATCACGTCTCGCGCCGCGCCCACGCCGTCGTAATAGCCGGCACGGCCGCCCGTACCGATGTCCTCGGCCATGGTGATCTGGACATGGTCAACGTAGTTGGCGTTCCAGAGGGGCTCGAACAGCTGGTTCGCGAAGCGCAGGGCCAGGATGTTCTGCACCGTTTCCTTGCCCAGGTAATGGTCAATCCGGAACACGGCATCCGGCGGGAACACTGACTCGACGATGTCGTTGAGCTGACGGGCGGACTCGAGGTCGTGACCGAACGGCTTTTCGATGACCACGCGGCGCCATTGCCCGGGCTTCGCCTGCGCCAGGCCATGCTTGGACAACTGGCGGCAGACCTGCTCGAATGCCTTGGGCGGGATGGAGAGGTAGAAGCCATGGTTGCCACGCGTGCCGCGGGTCTCGTCCAGCTCCTCCAGCACGTCTCCGAGTCGCTCAAAGGCGTCGTCGTCGTCGAACTCGCCCTGAACAAAGCGGATGCCCGAAGCCAACTGTTCCCAGACGGCTTCATCAAACTTGGTCCGTGCGTGGGCCTTGACGTTCTCTTTCACCTCTGCCGCGAAGTCGGCGTTGTCCCACTCGCGGCGTCCGAATCCCACCAAGGCAAAGCTCGGCGGAAGCAGGCCACGGTTGGCGAGGTCATAGACCGCAGGCATGAGTTTCTTACGGGCGAGGTCGCCGGTGACTCCGAAGAACACCAACGACGACGGCCCGGCGATGCGGTTCAGGCGCCGGTCCCGCGGATCCCGCAAGGGGTTCCGCAGGCCGGCGTTCTTCCTGCCGTTTTCAGTTTCTGGCATGTTTGGTTTTGTGCCTTAGCTTTCGAGTGCGCTGGCCTGGCCGGCCAGTGCAGCGACGACTTCCTGGAGCTGGGCTACGCCGGCAGCACGCTCGGTGAGGTGCAGGCGCAACACGGGACGGCCATGGCCTTCCAGGACCTGGGCATCGCCCGAGGCCTGTGCAGCAATGAGCTCCCCGAACGTGAAGGGGCGGTCAGGAATTTCCAGATCCAAAGACGATGCTGCGGTGATCTGAAGGAACACACCAATAGCCGGACCGCCCTTGTGGAACTGGCCTGTGGAATGCAGGAACCGCGGGCCCCAGCCGAACGTCACCGGACGGCCGGAGACAGCGGCGAGTTCGTCACGGATGCCTTCAAGGGGCGCATGGGAGATGCGGTCCAGGTAAGCCTGGACGCTCAGGTAACCGTCCGAGCCGAGCTGGGCCAGCAGTGCCTGCACGGCTTCGGCTGCGGTGGAAGCACTACCGAGCCAATCGCCGCCGCGAACTTCCACGACGCCGTCGGTGAACGTGGCCGGAGTGGGCTCAGGGCGGGCATCCAGCAGGCCGCGCGCGGCCACCTTGGCGGCCTCGACGTCGGGCTGGTCAAACGGGTTGATGCCCAGCAGACGTCCTGCAACGGCGGTCGCGAATTCCCAAAGGAACATCTGGGAAGCCAGGCCGCCTGCGATCGCAACTTCGTTTTCACGAAGTTCGACGTCGGCGTCCGCACTAACCAGTCGGACCACCAGAACGTCCTCGGCGCCGCCAAGGGCCTCAGGGGAATCCGGTCCCGCGACAACAGGCAGCACACCCGTGCCGAGCTTGCCCGTGGACTCCGCGATGAGCTGCTCGGCCCAATCAGCGAAGCCCACAATGCCGGAACCGTCCTCGGCAATGACGATCTTGTTGCGCAGAGGATTGGTGCCGCCCAGGGCAATGCCCAAAGCAAGACCAATGTTGTCCTCTGAGTCCTCGTTGAGGATCTCGGCAGCCTCCTCAGCTTCGTCCAGGAAAGCCTGGATGTCCACGCCAGCCAGCCCGCAAGGGACAAGCCCGAACGCCGTAAGGGCAGAGAAACGGCCGCCGACGTTGGGATCGGCATTGAAGACGGCACGGTAACCGGCTTCGCGGGATGCCTTGTCCAGCGGAGAACCCGGATCCGTGACGATGATGATTCGACTCTTGGCATCAATACCGGCGTCGTTGAACGCTTTCTCGAACACCCTGCGCTGGGAGTCAGTCTCAACAGTTGAACCCGACTTGGAGGACACCACAATCGCAGTCTCCGCCAACCGGTCCGTCAAAGCAGCGCTGACCTGCTCAGGATCTGTGCTGTCCAGCACAGTCAGCTCGACGCCGGCGGTGCCGGCAATGACCTCGGGAGCCAAGGAGGAGCCACCCATGCCACAGAGGACAATACGGGAGACACCCTCGGCGCGGAGAGCATCGCGAAGCTCGAGAATGCCCTCCACCAAAGGTTGCGATACGGCGGCAGCCTCAACCCAGCCCAGACGGATGGCCGACTCGGACTCCGCTTCAGGACCCCACAGCGTGTGGTCTTTGGCGAAAATCCTCGTGGCGACCTTGTCGTCTACCAGGCTGGTGATGTTCTGGGCGATGGCCTGCTGCGCGGCACCGCTGGCGTCGTAGCTGATTGTGCTCATGGTTGGTTAGGAAGCCTTCCGTGCGGTGGCGAGGGCGCCTTCAACGTCGGCCAGGAGTTCCTTCCAGCTGGCCACGAACTTCTCGAGGCCTTCGGACTCAAGCACGGCTACGACGTCGTTGTAGGAAACGCCAACGGCTTCGAGTGCGTCGAGGGTCTGGTTCGCTTCTGTGTAGGTGCCCGTGATGGTGTCTCCGGTGACTACGCCGTGATCGAACGTTGCGTCGAGGGTCTTTTCCGGCATGGTGTTGACCACGCCGGGGGCCACGAGTTCGGTGACGTACAGGGTGTCGGGGTAGGCCGGGTCCTTGACGCCGGTGGAGGCCCAGAGCGGACGCTGGGGGAGGGCGCCGGCCTCAGCGAGCAAGGCCCAGCGTTCGGTGGAGAACTGCTCTTCGTACACCTGGTAGGCGAGGCGTGCGTTGGCGACGCCTGCCTTGCCCTTGAGGGCCTTGGCTTCGTCGGTGCCGATGGCGTCCAGGCGCTTGTCGATCTCGGTGTCCACGCGGGAAACGAAGAAGGATGCCACGGAGTGGATTTTGGAGAGGTCGTGGCCGTTGTCCTTGGCCTGCTCCAGGCCGGACTGGAAGGCGTTGATGACGGCGCGGTAGCGCTCCAGGGAGAAGATCAGGGTCACGTTGACGCTGATGCCCTCGGCCAGGGTTGCCGTGATGGCTTCCAGGCCTTCCAGGGTTGCCGGGATCTTGATGTGGACGTTGTCCTTGTTGACCTTGCCATACAGGTGCTTGGCCTCGGCGATCGTGGCCTGGGTGTCCCACGCCAGGCGGGGATCCACCTCGATGGACACTCGGCCATCCACGCCGTTGGTGGCGGCAGCGATCGGTGCGAACAGATCGCAGGCGTCGGCGACGTCCGTGGTGGTGATCTCGAAGATGGTCTCTTCGACGCTGGCTCCAGCCGCGGCCTGCGCGGCGATCGTGGCGTCATAGTCCGTGCCGGTGGTGATGGCAGCGTGGAAGATGGACGGGTTGGTGGTGACACCGACTACGTTCTTTTCGTCGATGAGCTTCTGCAACGTGCCCGTTTCGAGGCGGTTGCGTGAAAGGTCGTCGAGCCAGATGGAAACGCCGGCGTCGGAGAGTTGCTGCGTGGGGGTGCTGGTCATTGTTTTCTCCTTGATAGAGGTATCAGGCGCTCAGGCCTGCGAGGGAGTCTTTTGCAGCGGCGGCAACGGCTTCGGCAGTGATGCCGAATTCCTGGAACAACCGCTTGTAGTCTGCCGAGGCACCGAAGTGCTCAAGGGAGACCGAACGTCCGGCATCACCGACGAATTCGCGCCATCCAAGTGCAAGGCCGGCTTCGACGGAAACGCGTGCCTTCACATCGGCAGGGAGCACGGACTCACGGTAGGCCTCGTCCTGCTTGTTGAACCATTCCACGCACGGCATGGAAACAACGCGGGTGGCGATGCCTTCGGCCTGGAGTGCTTCGCGGGCCGCGACGGCGAGCTGGACCTCGGAGCCCGTGCCGATCAGGATGACCTGCGCGTCAACGGTTTCGCCGTCCTTGGAAGCCTCAGCCAGGACGTAACCACCCTTGGCCACACCAGCGGTGGAGCCGAAGGTGTCACCTTCTGCGGTGCCTTCGCCGCGGGCGTAGGTGGGGATGTTCTGGCGGGTCAGCACGATGCCGGCCGGGTTCTCGTGGTTCTCCAGCATCGCCTTCCACGCTGCCGAGACCTCGTTCGCGTCACCGGGGCGGACGACGTCCAGGCCCGGGATAGCACGCAGCGACGCGAGCTGCTCCACGGGCTGGTGGGTGGGACCGTCTTCGCCCAGGCCGATGGAGTCGTGCGTCCATACGTACAAGGACGGCACACCCATCAACGCGCCGAGGCGGATGGCCGGGCGCTGGTAATCCGAGAAGATCAGGAACGTGCCCGAGAACGCACGCGTGCGTCCATGCAGGGAAATGCCGTTCACGATCGACGCAGCTGCGTGCTCACGGATACCGAAGTGCAGGACCCGTCCGTACGGGTTGCCCTTCCAAGCGTCCGTGGAGCGCGAGGTGGGAATGAACGACGGCGAACCCTCGATCGTGGTGTTGTTGGACTCGGCGAGATCGGCGGAACCGCCCCACAGCTCGGGAAGGACCGGGCCGATGGCGTTCAGGACCTTGCCCGATGCTGCGCGGGTGGAGACGTCCTTGCCGGCTTCGAACACGGGCAGCGCGGCGTCGATGCCCACGGGAAGCTTCTTGGCCTCAACGCGCTCCAGCAGGGCAGCAGCGTCCGGGTTGGCGGACTGCCAGGCCTCGAACGAGGACTGCCATGCAGCGCGGGATTCGGCGCCACGGTCCAGGACCTTTCGGGCGTGTGCCAGGACCTCTTCGTCAACATCGAAGGACTTGGCGGGATCGAAACCGAGCACGGTCTTCAGTGCTGCGACTTCCTCGGCCCCCAGGGCCGAGCCGTGGATCTTGCCCGTGTTCTGCTTCTTCGGGGCCGGGTAGCCAATGATGGTCCGCAGCGAAATGATGGACGGCTTGTTCGTCTCAGCCTTCGCAGCCAGCAGTGCGGAGTAGAGTTCCTGGACGTCCTCGACGTAATCCCCGGTCTTGGTCCAGTCCACGCGCTGGGTGTGCCAGCCGTAGGCTTCGTAGCGCTTCAGGACATCTTCGGTGAAAGCAACGTCGGTATCGTCTTCAATGGAAATGTGGTTCTCGTCGTAGATCACCACGAGGTTGCCCAGTTCCTGGTGGCCAGCCAGCGAGGACGCCTCGGACGTCACACCTTCCTGGAGGTCGCCGTCGGATGCGATAACCCAGATCGTGTGGTCAAACGGCGACTCACCGGCGGGAGCATCGGCGTCGAACAGGCCGCGCTGGCGGCGCTGGGAGTAAGCGAAACCAACAGCCGAAGCCAGGCCCTGGCCCAACGGGCCGGTAGTGATCTCCACGCCCGCTGTGTGCTTGTACTCGGGGTGGCCCGGGGTCAGCGAACCCCAGGTACGCAGTGCTTCAAGGTCCTTCAATTCCAGGCCGTATCCGGAGAGGAACAGCTGGATGTAAAGGGTCAGTGATGTGTGGCCGGGGGACAGGACGAACCGGTCACGCCCAATCCAGTCAGGGTTCTTCGGGTCATGGCGCATCAGCTTCTGGAACAGCAGGTACGCTGCCGGAGCCAAGCTCATTGCCGTGCCGGGGTGGCCATTTCCAACCTTCTCCACGGCGTCAGCGGCCAACACGCGAACGGTGTCAACCGCCTTCTGATCCAGATCGGTCCATGACAGTTCTTGCTCTTCCAAATGTGGCACGAAAACCGAGCCCCTCTCTGTGCTGACGGCAGGCGGAAGGACACGGCACGCAGGAAGCACAGGATGGCGCCCGCTGCAATGTGTCTACCAGCCGTTCACCATTGAAACGTTGATCCTTCATCCAGACGCACGGATTTTCCGAGAATACGGTTTCCCGGAGTGTCAACGTGTGCTGATCTGCTCAACAGCTTAGCCCCAAACGTGTCCTGAGACTCAGGGAATCCCACTAACTGGACAGAATTTCCCTTATATGAATCACGATGGCGCCGCTGGGAAGTGAACTTTCCGAAACATTGGCGTATTTTGCGGACACGGACGCACTTCCAGCCACGGTATGATATCTGGAGGCCACCAGCGGTTCATGCGCCTGCGGTTCCATCTCGGAAACCCCGGACTGCAGCCGCTGCGAGAACCCCAGAGCATAGAACAGAGTGACTGCCGCCGTGAGCACAACTGATACGCCCCTCAACGCGTCCCCGGCCCGGGGAAGCATCGGAATCTCCCGTAAGTTAAAGGCGTATCTGGCTCTCACCAAGCCCCGTGTCATCGAGCTGCTCCTGGTCAGCACGCTCCCCACCATGATCTTTGCCCAGCGCGGCTTCCCGTCCATCGGACTGATTCTGGCGACTCTCGTTGGCGGCGCTTTCGCGGCGGGCAGCGCCGGCGTGTTCAACTGCTACATCGACCGCGACATCGACAAATTGATGCACCGCACCGAGAAGCGTCCGTTGGTCACCGGTGAAGTTTCGCCCAGGGAGGCTTTGGTCTTCGCCTGGATTCTTGGTGCCGCTTCAATCGCCATCCTGTGGTTCGGTGCGAATCCGCTGTCCGCATGGCTTGGACTGGGTGCCATCGTTTTCTACGTGGTCATCTACACCATGATCCTGAAGCGCCGCACCGCACAAAACATCGTTTGGGGCGGGGCTGCCGGCTGCTTCCCGGTACTGATCGCCTGGGCTGCGGTCACCAACACGGTTGAGTGGCCTGCCATTGTGCTGTTCATGGTCATTTTCCTGTGGACGCCCCCGCACTACTGGCCTCTGTCCATGCGCTACGGCGAGGACTACCGCAACGCCAAGGTGCCCATGCTCGGAGCAATTGCCGGGGCCAAAGTTGTGTCCGTTCAGGTGGTTCTCTATGCCTGGGCCATGGTGGCCTGCTCGCTGCTGATGATTCCCGTTGGCGGCGCCGGCTGGGTCTATACAATTGCCGCCGTCGCTGCCGGCGCCTGGTTCCTGTACGAGAGCCACGCCCTCTACAAGCGGGCACAGGGCGGCGACGTCTCCAACAAGGGTGCCATGAAGGTCTTCCACGGCTCCATCAGCTACCTGACGCTGCTTTTCATCGCGCTGGCAGTGGACCCGTTCATCGGATCACCGATCATCGGCGGCTAACCTCCGCGACGGCTTCCACAAAGAAGCAAGACAAAGAAGGCACGACGCCGGCACTCACCCGAGTTCCGGCGTCGCGCCTTTTCGTTTCCCCCCGGATGTTCTCTCACATCCGAGCGTATTTTTACCGATCTTCTCCCACATCCGAGCCCATTCCTACCGATCTTCTCTCACATCCGAGCCCATTCCTACCGATCTTCTCTCACCCGCCGACTGAACAAACGGTCGAAAAGAGTGCCTAAGGAGGGAGCGCCGGGATAATGATGGATCCCGAAAGCCTGGGGGGACGTGCGAGAACATCCCGCCCAGCGCCACCCGATGTGAGAGAAGATCCCGCCCAGCGCCGCCGGACGTGAGAGAACATCCCGCCCAGCGCCACCCGATGTGAGAGAAGATCCCGCTCAGCGCCGCCGGACGTGAGAGAAGATCCCGCCCCAGGGCCCCGTACGTGAGAGAGGGCTACTTGGCGGGACTGTACTTGGCGATGTCGGCCGCGTTGGTCGATGCGCTCATTAGCAGGGCAGCCCCCAGCATGTGTGCGCCCACGAGGAGAGCAGGGATCCCGTTGTAGTACTGGGTGAACCCGATGATGGCCTGGAGCAACGTCACGGCGAGCAGGAGGAACGAAGCGGTTCGGAACGGGCCGCCGATCTTATGCCGGACCACAAGGTATACAGCGAATAGTGTCCCGGCTGTGATCAGGTAAGCGGGCACAGCGTGAATGTGTGAGAAAAGGTCCCAGTCCAGATCATTGCGGGGCGCATCGGCATCGCCCGCGTGCGGACCGGCGCCTGTGACTACTACGCCGAGCATGACAGCTATGGCCGAGAAGACGGCGACAGCCAGCATAACGGGGCGGGCAACCGAAGGCAGTGTGGGCAGTACCTGGTTCATGAATCGGCCGGTGCGGCCGAAGGCGCGGTTCACGAGCAGCGTCGCTAAGACAACCAAGGCCATGGATACCAGGAAGTGCAGGCCCACAACCCAGGGGTTGAGGTTGGACAGGACCGTGATTCCGCCGATGATGGCCTGGGCCGGGATGCTCGCCAGGAGGCCGAGAGCGAGCATGAAGAGATCGCGACGTTCCTTGCGGAGATTCCACAAGTAGACCAGCATGAGAGCCGCAACCGCCGCCAACGCGAACGTGAGCATACGGTTCCCGAACTCGATAAAACCGTGAATGCCCATTTCAGGCGTGTTGACGAGGGATTCGTCCGTGCACCGCGGCCACGTGGGGCAACCGAGGCCCGAAGCCGTAAGGCGAACTGCACCACCGGTCACCACGAGTACTGTCTGTCCGATCAGCGAAAGGACAGATAGCCGGCGGATAGTGCGGTTTACTTCCGTTGGCAGCTTGGTGGTGAATCGCTGGACGGATTTGGGGAGGCGCGATGCCGTGCTCACAGTTTGCTCAACTCTCAGTTCTGCTTGTTGTCAGTTCCACTTGAACCAGCGAATAGCTGCCGCGCCGGCCAGCAGGGTCCACGTCACGAGGACCAGGACGGCGGGGAAGGGCACAATGCCCAGCAGGAACGCGTCCCGCAATGCCTGGCCCAGTGCACCGGAGGGCAGGAAGTGAACGATGCCCTGGGCCAAAGCTGGAAGCCTCTCCGCCGGGACAACGATCCCGCCCAACGCTCCGAGGAGGATCCACAGAAGATTGGTGATGGCCAGGGTAGCTTCAGGCCGCACTGTTCCGGCGACCAGGAGCCCCAGCGCCGTGAACGCAGCCGCACCAAGGATGAGGATCCCAAGGCCTGGAAGCCATGCCTCCGGCCGCGGCTGCCAGCCCAGGAATCCGGCGACAAACCCCACTACCAGTACTTGAAGGAAGAGAACGACGAGCACAGCGAGTATCTTGCCCGCGATCAGGCCACCACGCCCCAGTGGGGTGGTGGAGAGGAAGCGAAGAACGCCGTAACGCCGGTCAAATCCCGTAGCGATGCCTTGGCCAGTGAAAGCGGTGGACATGGCACACAGAGCAAGGATTCCCGGCGTGGCTACGTCAACGCGCGAGCCTCCGAGCCCATCCAGCAGGGGAGTGACAGTCAGGCCGGCCAAAGCAAGTAGCGGCAGGACGACGGCAAGAATCAATTGCTCGCCGTTGCGCAGCATCGTGATGGTCTCGTAGCGGCCTTGCTGCAGAATACGGCGAGGTAGGGAAGCGGGTCCGGCGTTGGTGGAGAGGAGCTTGCTCATCGGAGGTCCCTTCCGGAAATGTCCAGGAAAACGTCCTCGAGGCTCCGCGCCTCGAGTCTTAGTGAGGCTGGCATGATGTTCCGTGCGGCCCACCAGGCGGTCAGCGCGGCAAGGTCGTCGGGCCCCAGGGCACCGGTGATCGAGTAGCTGCCGGCACGGGTTTCAAGGACTTGCAGACCTGCGCCAAGGACGTCTTTGAACTCGAGTCCCGGCGGCGCGTCGAAGAAGAGGGTCCGGTCAGTGATCGCGGTGTCGGTGGAATGATCGTGCCGCAGGAGGTCGGCGACCGTTCCCTCGGCGACGTTGTGTCCGCCGTCGATGATATAGACGTAGTCAGCCAGGCGCTCGGCGTCATCCATGAGGTGCGTCGTGAGGATGATGCCCATGCCGGCGTCGCGCAGTTCCGCAATAAGGTCAAAAACCACTTGGCGCGAATGCGGATCCAATCCAGCGCTGGGTTCATCCAGGAAGAGGACCTCGGGGTTGCCAATCAATGCCGCAGCTAAAGCCACCCGTTGCTTTTGGCCACCTGAGAGGCGCCGCACACTGGTGCGGCTGAATTGGGCAATGCCAAGGCGGTCCACGAGGGCGTCGACATCCATGGGGTTGCGGTACATGCCGGCAATATGACGCAACAGGGGGATTGGACGGGCCGACGGCGGGAGGCCGCCATCCTGAAGCATGACACCCACCCGGGACCTCAAGTCAGCGCCGGCTGTGTCCGGGTCTGCGCCCAGAAGCGAAATGGTTCCCCCTGTCCGTTTCTGCAAACCCTGCGCACATTCAAGGGTGGTGGTCTTGCCAGCGCCGTTGGCTCCAAGGAGGGCCGTAATCCGGCCCCGCTCAGCCACCATGGACAGCCCACTAACAACCCGGAGCATTTTGCCGTCAAGGGAGGCCAGGGGCCCTACATCCTTAATGAGTCCGTCTATAGTGAGGACAGGGGAATCAGTGGATCGCACCAGAGTATTCTACGTGAAGTAGTACGGTCACACCTGGTGGGTGACTAAGGTCAGTCTTGCCTTACTGGATGCATGAAACAAATTACGACATGATTGTGTTGTGTATTCCATGAGCAGTCCAATTTCCATGCCCTCAAGGCGGCATGCTGCAGCGGCGGAGGCCTTTGCGCCTTCTTCTGCGCTGCCGGACGCGGAAGACCGTACAAGGGACCGCGTCCTTGGTGCAGTGTTGGAGAACGGCCCCGTCAGTGCTGCTGAGTTGGGTGACCTTCTTGGCTTCACGCCTGCAGCGGTCCGCCGCCACCTGGATCACTTGGAGCGCAATGGCGTTATCGAAGTCAAGCGCGTTGCCAAGGCAGGAGCCGGGGCGGGACGCCCTGCGCGCCGCTATGTCCTGAGTTCACAAGGGCAATCCAAGCTTGGCGATGACTATTTGAACATCGCCAGCTCCGCGCTCCGGCGACTCCAGGAAATCGCCGGCGAGGATGCAGTCCGCGAATATGCTGAAGAGCGCTTCTCTGAAATGGAGCGCCGCTATGCGCCCGAAGTTGCGGCCGCCGGGCAGGACATCCCCGCCCGCGCCTTGGCCTTGTCCAAGGCCCTCAGCCGGGACGGCTACGTAGCCTCTGCCCATTCCATTGAGGCAAAAGCCCCACTGCCTGCAGAATTTTCCAGTGTGCAGCTGTGTCAGGGACATTGCCCCATCCAGCAGCTCGCCGCGGAATTCCCTGTTTTTTGTGACAGCGAGACCAAAGTCTTTTCCCGCTTGGTGGGCGTCGATGTCCGACGTCTTTCAACCCTGGCGCAAGGCGGGCACGTCTGCACCACCCACATACCTACCGGGCGACCAGCTGCCACGGTGCCTCACAGCACCGCAGAGCAGTCCGGGAACCCGTACCAGGAATCAAACAACCAGCAAGAAAGGCCGTGATGACGGACCAACTAGCAGAGAAAGCGGTAGCTGACGGCACTGTGATCTCGGAGATTCTGGAGAAGAATCCCGAACTGCACGGTATCGGAAACTACGAGTACGGCTGGGCCGATAAGAACGACGTAGGCGCGAATGCCCGTCGTGGCCTCAACGAGGACGTTGTCCGCGACATCTCCTCGAAGAAGAACGAGCCCGAATGGATGCTCGATCTGCGCCTCAAGGGCCTGAAGTACTTCGACCGCAAGCCCATGCCAACCTGGGGCGCAGACCTCTCCGGCATCGACTTCGACAACATCAAGTACTTTGTGCGCTCCACCGAGAAGCAAGCTGCCACGTGGGAAGACCTTCCGGAGGACATCCGGAACACCTACGAAAAGCTCGGCATCCCGGAAGCTGAGCGCAGCCGGCTCGTTTCCGGCGTCGCGGCCCAGTACGAATCCGAAGTTGTCTACCACCAGATCCGCGAGGACCTCGAAGCCCAGGGCGTTATCTTCCTGGACACGGACACCGCCCTGCGCGAACACCCGGAGATCTTCCAGGAGTACTTCGGCACCATCATCCCCGTGGGCGACAACAAGTTCGCTTCGCTGAACACGGCAGTATGGTCCGGTGGATCGTTCGTGTACGTGCCCAAGGGCGTGCACGTGGACATCCCGCTGCAGGCTTACTTCCGTATCAACACGGAGAACATGGGCCAGTTCGAGCGCACCCTGATCATCGCCGATGAGGACTCCTACGTTCACTACATCGAAGGTTGCACGGCTCCGATCTACACTTCGGATTCCCTGCACTCCGCCGTTGTGGAGATCATCGTGAAGAAGGGCGCCCGCGTCCGCTACACGACCATCCAGAACTGGTCCAACAACGTGTACAACCTCGTCACCAAGCGTGCCATCTGCGAAGAGGGCGCCACCATGGAATGGATCGATGGCAACATCGGCTCCAAGGTGACCATGAAGTACCCGGCCGTTTACCTGGTAGGCGAGCACGCCAAGGGTGAAACCCTGTCCATCGCATTTGCCGGCGAGGGCCAGCACCAGGACACCGGCTCCAAGATGGTGCACATCGCACCGAACACCAAGAGCTCCATCATTTCCAAGTCCGTGGCCCGCGGCGGTGGCCGTGCGGCTTACCGCGGCTTGGTCCAGGTCCGCGAAGGTGCAAAGCACTCGGCCAACACGGTCCGTTGTGATGCCCTCCTGGTGGACACCATTTCCCGCTCGGACACGTACCCGTACATCGACATCCGCGAGGACGACGTCGTCATGGGTCACGAGGCCACCGTTTCCCGCGTCAGCGAAGAGCAGCTCTTCTATCTGATGTCCCGCGGCATGCCTGAGGACGAGGCCATGGCCATGATCGTGCGCGGCTTCATTGAGCCGATCGCCCGTGAACTGCCCATGGAATATGCCCTTGAGCTGAACCGCTTGATTGAACTGCAGATGGAAGGGTCCGTCGGTTAACAATGACTGATATCACTACTGAAAAGGCACGCATCGGCGCGCCCTCGGCCCAGCCGTTTATCAACGGCTTCACCGAGGAAGGCGAAAACCTTTCGCCCGTAAACACCGGAACAAACACCAGCACGACGTCGGAGCAGCCTACTGCTGGTCCGCTCGGTGGCGCATCGGTAAAGAGCCACTCGCATGGTGGCGGCGTCGGCATCCCGGACAGCTCCCGCGCCGGCCGCCTCACGTCCTACAAGCTGGAGGACTTCAAGCCCCTGACCGGCCTTGAAGAAGACTGGCGTTTCACGCCCCTGAAGCGCCTGCGCGGTCTCCACACCGAGGTCCTTAACGGTGCAGCTCCGGCTGTCAGCGTGACCGCACCGTCCGGCGTCGTCGTCGAAACGGTTGGCCGCGAGGATCAGCGGATCGGCCAGGCAGCCATCCCCGAGGACCGCGTGTCCGCTAACGGTTGGGAGAACTTCGCCGAGGCTACCGTTGTCACGGTTCCGGCCGAGCTCCAGGCCGAGAGCGAAGTTTCCGTCCTGATCACCGGATCCGGCGAGGCTCCGGCTGCCCAGCACATCGTGATTGTGGCAGAGCGTTTCTCCAAGGCGGTAGTGGTCCTGGATCACCAGGGCACCGCTGTTGTCTCCGAGAACGTTGAAATTATCGTCGAAGATGGCGCTGAGCTGACCGTCGTGTCCTTGCAGGAATGGGCCGACGACGCTGTTCACGCATCCGCCCAGCAGGCCAAGATCGGCCGCGACGCGAAGTTCAAGCACATTGTGGTCAGCC
The DNA here is from genome assembly GCF_056395565.1 of Paenarthrobacter sp. 10L412. NCBI lineage: Bacteria > Bacillati > Actinomycetota > Actinomycetes > Micrococcales > Micrococcaceae > Paenarthrobacter > Paenarthrobacter sp. 10L412. Next base: position 84,609 of record NZ_JBFTJT010000010.1, read on the forward strand.
TCGGCGGCGACGTCGTGCGCGTTACGCCGTCCACACGTTTCACCGCACCTGGTGCCGACGTCGAAATGTTCGGCCTGTACTTCGCCGACGCCGGACAGCACCTTGAGCAGCGCCTGTTTGTTGACCACGCAGTGGCCAACTGCAAGTCGCGCGTGCTGTACAAGGGCGCGCTGCAGGGCCGCAATGCCCACACTGTGTGGGTGGGCGACGTCCTGATCCGTAAGGAAGCAGAAGGCACGGACACCTATGAGGCCAACCGCAACCTGGTCCTGACGGACGGTGCGCGTGCGGACTCTGTGCCGAACCTGGAAATCGAGACGGGACTCATCGAGGGTGCCGGCCACGCCAGCGCCACCGGCCGTTTCGACGACGAGCACCTCTTCTACCTCATGGCACGCGGCATTCCGGAAAAGGTTGCCCGCCGCCTGGTGGTTCGAGGCTTCCTCAACGAGATCATCCAGCAGATCAACGTCCCGGCAATCGAAGAACGCCTGACCGCAGCTGTTGAGCGCGAACTCGCCGCGACCGACAACTAGCAGACCAGGCAGGACAACCATGAGTGAAGAAACCAAGGGCGAACTGGTATGCAACGCCAATGACATCCAGGTCAAGCAGGCGCTGCGCGTCCTGATCGATGACTATCCCGTAGCCATCGTGAGGGACTCGATGGGTGAGATCCACGCCATCGGCGATACCTGCTCGCACGCGGACATCTCGTTGTCCGAAGGCGAGATTGAAGGCTGCGCGATTGAGTGCTGGGGCCACGGTTCCCAGTTCGACCTCCGCAGCGGACAGCCTCTCCAGCTGCCTGCCTACGACCCCGTCCCGGTTTTCGCGGTCACCATCGATGGTGACGACGTCTACGTGGACGTGACCAACGTTGTGAACGGTGCTTCGGTAGATAACTACTGAGCGCCCGGTATCACCAGACTTACGAACGGAAAAGAAAGAAGAGCATGTCTACTCTTGAGATCAAGGACCTGCACGTCAGCATCGAGACGGAGCAGGGCACCAAGGAGATCCTGAAGGGCGTCAGCCTCACCATCAAGACCGGTGAAACGCACGCCATCATGGGCCCCAACGGCTCGGGCAAGTCCACCCTCGCATCCACCATTGCCGGCCACCCGCGCTACACGGTGACCAGCGGTACGATCACGCTCGATGGCGAAAACGTCCTCGAAATGAGCGTTGACGAGCGCGCCCGTGCAGGCGTCTTCCTCGCCATGCAGTACCCGGTTGAGGTTCCCGGCGTCACCATGACGAACTTCCTGCGTACCGCCAAGACGGCGATCGACGGCGAAGCACCCGCGCTTCGCACGTGGACCAAGGACGTCAAGGCTGCCATGCAGCAGCTGCGCATCGACGCCGACTTCGCCCAGCGCAACGTCAATGAAGGCTTCTCCGGTGGCGAGAAGAAGCGCGTCGAGATCCTTCAGCTCGAGCTCTTCAAGCCCAAGTTCGCCGTCCTGGATGAGACCGACTCAGGCCTGGACGTCGACGCCCTCAAGGTAGTTTCCGAAGGCGTCAACCGCGCACATGCAGAGGGAAACATGGGCACGCTGCTCATCACCCACTACACCCGCATCCTGCGCTACATCAAGCCGGACTTCGTCCACGTCTTCGTCGACGGCAAGGTCGTTGAAGAGGGCGGCCCCGAGCTGGCCGACCGTCTTGAAGAAGAAGGCTACGACCGCTACGCCGCAGGCGCAGGCGTTGCCGTTGCTCCTGCCGTACAGGCCTAGTTAGGATCGTTCCATGACCGAAATCAACGCGGCGCGCACCAGCCTCGAGGACGTCGAGGAAGCGCTCAAGGACGTCATTGACCCCGAGCTCGGTGTCAACGTCGTGGACTTGGGCCTCCTCTATGGCCTGAAGTACTCGGATGAGGACGGCGCACTCCTGATCGACATGACACTGACGACAGCGGCTTGCCCGCTCACGGACGTGCTGGAAGAGCAGGTAGGCAAGTCCCTCGACGGCGTAGTGGATGAATGGCGCCTGAACTGGGTATGGATGCCGCCATGGGGTCCCGAGCGGATCACCGACGACGGCAAGGACCAGATGCGGGCCCTGGGCTTCAACATCTGATCAGCAGTTTTCGCCCTCCAAGGGCAAAGAAATGGTTCCGGACCTGTGGTCCGGAACCATTTCTGCGTTTAACCGATGGCTCAGGAATTAAACCGTTCCCGCAGCAGCTACGGCGCCGCCACACCAAAGGTGTCACATTTGTTGATGTCGCCGGTTGCGTATCCCTGGTAGAACCATTTCTGCCGCTGTTCACTTGAGCCATGGGTCCAGGACTCCGGCGAGACCCGTCCGGTTGCGGCTTCCTGGATACGGTCATCGCCGACGGCGGACGCGGCGGACAGCGCGTCCTGCAGGTCCTGCTCGGTGAGGGGGTCAAGGAACGGCTTGCCCGTTGCCGGGTCTTTCTGGGTGGTCGCATGGCGAACCCAGAGTCCCGCGTAACAGTCCGCCTGCAATTCGACACGGACTCCACCGGACTGCGGCCCCTGGGGATCCTGTTGTGCCCGGTCCAGGTTGCCCAGGATGTTTTGGATGTGGTGGCCGAATTCGTGGGCCACCACATACTCCTGCGCCAGTGGTCCCCCTGATGAACCAAAACGGGTCACGAGCTCATCGAAGAACCCGGGGTCGAAGTATGCCTTGGTGTCCACCGGGCAATAGAAAGGTCCTACAGCCGTGGTGGCAGGGCCACATCCCGTATTGGTCCCTTGATCGAAGATCACTGTTCCGGGCCGGGAATACTGAACGTTGTACTGGGCGAGGTATTCCGGCCAGAAGGCATTAAGGCTGTTGACAGTGCCTGTGATCCTGCAGTCGAGTCGTTTGTCCGCGTCAGCGCCTGTCTGGCACTCCTGCACACCGCCGCTCCCGCCTTCAACGGCGGGCGGCTGGGTTCCGCCGCCTGTGAGGTCGCCGAGGATGTTGGGGTTGATTCCGAAGAGGGCCAGAAGCAGCACGACGATGCCACCACCAATCCCGCCACCTATTTTCGTCCCGCGGCCCATGCCTCCGCCGCGTCGGTCTTCTACCTGGGATGGGTCAAGCTGCGCACCGTCATTGAAACTCATACAGTCAGAATAGACGTCACCATTGGTGCCGGAGGGCGAACACTGCCGTAAAATTGCGGGGATGCCTTTTCTGGACAAAATTCAGCTCTGGGCCGATGAGCGTCCCCACGACACCGCCGTCGTTGTGGGCCGCAGCCGGCTCAACTGGGCCGAGCTCCGCGACGCCGCGGCAAGCCTGCTTGGCCACGCGACGGCCACTACTGTGCTTGCCGAACCCAACTCCACTGACTTCGTCGCGAAGTTTACGGCGGCGGTGGCGGGGGAGCGCCGCTGTGCTGTGCTGGACCCACAGTGGCCTGCAGCGATGGTGGAGGAAGTGACGTCGCGCATCGTCGACTCCACCATCTCAACCGGGGTGGAACTTGTGGACGGGGATCCGTCCACAACCTTCCTGATTGGGCTTACCTCCGGCACGACTTCAGTGCCCAAGGCGTTCACACGGTCCCGCCGGTCGTGGCAGGTCTCGTTCGACGCTTCGATCGAGTTCTTTGGTCTCTCGCAGGACGATCGGACCCTGGCGGCAGGTCCCCTCTCCTCCAGCTTGAACCTCTACGCCCTGTCCGAATGCCTGTACGCGGGCTCCGCGTTTCACTCGCTGGAATCCTTCGACGTCGGTGACGCGCATGCAGCGATAAGCCACGACAACATCACAAGACTCGTGCTCACCCCGACCATGCTGCGTTTGCTCAGCGAACGTGGCTTGGCTGGAGACGTGGATGCTTCCGGCATCCGCAGCATCATCTGCGCGGGTTCCAAGCTGGATGGCCGTACGTTGGAAGCGGCGCGGCGCTGGGCCCCACATGCTGCCATCTTTGAGTACTACGGAGCCTCCGAATTGAGCTTCGTCTCCGGCACGCGGCTGGCTGCCGGGGAACCGCTCGACGTCGGGGGTACTGGGATTGGCCGGCCTTTTCCTGGTGTGGAATTGCGAATCCTGGACGACGCCGGCCAGATTCTGCCGGATGGGGAGCACGGCAACATCAGCGTCCGCAGTGGGATGGTGAGCAACGGCTACCTGTGGGGCGACGACGGCCAAGCCCTCCGCTGCTTGGACGGCTGGTACACAGTGGGGGACCAGGGCTATCTCGCCGACGGGATCCTGCACATTCTGGGACGTCGTTCGGACATGATCATCACGGCGGGGAAGAACGTGTACCCACACGAGGTGGAACTCGCCCTCGCTTCCGTTCCAGGCATCGAGGTTGCGGTAGCAGCCGGCGCTCCGGATGACATCCGCGGCCAAAAGGTGATTGCCGGCGTCGTTCCCGCTTATGGTGCCGTCACGGCGACGCAGCTCCGCACTGGCCTTGATGGCCTGCTCGCGCGGGACAAGTGGCCGCTGCAGTACTACGTCCTGTCCGAGTTACCGATTACGGATCGCGGTAAGGTCAGCCGGATGGTGCTGCTCGACTGGATCAAAAACCATGATGCCCGGGCGCGTCCCCTTGGGTAGCGGCGCCCCCTTGGGTAGCGGCGTCCCCTTGGGTAGCGGCCCTTCGACGCAGGAGGTGGACGAGTCCCGCCTGCCGGTCATCATCGCGGCGCTGCGGACTCCGATCTGCCGTGCAAACGGGCAGCTGAGGCACCTCCGGGCGCCGGATCTCCTGGCGCCCGTCATCCGTTCCCTCATCGAGTCGGCAGGCATTGACCCGGCCGGGGTGAACGACGTCATCATGGGCAATGCCGTTGGTGGTGGTGGAAACGTAGCGCGCTTCGCCGCACTGCAGGCCGGTTTGCCGGTCACAGTCCCGGGGCTCACAGTTGACCGGCAGTGTGGTTCCGGATTGGATGCTATTGCGCTTGCTGCGCGTCTGGTTGGCGCCGGTGGAGATCCGCTGTATGTTGCCGGCGGGGTGGAAAGCATCAGTACCGCTCCGGCCCGCGCCAACAGGACCGACGACGGCGGCCTGGACTTTTACTCGCGGGCCACCTTTGTGCCAACTGTGTTTGGTGACCCTGACATGGGTGTGGCTGCGGAAAATGTGGCCCGCGCGTTTGGTATCAGTCGTGAGCGGCAAGATGAGTACGCACTCCGCAGCCATCGGCGGGCTCTTGAGGCTGCGGCAGCGGGCAAGCTCGCACGCGAAATCGTGCCGCTTGAAAATGCCGGAACTATTGTCGACGCCGACGACGGTCCCAAGCCGTCGTTGCGCGCCTCACTGATGTCGCGGTTCCCGGCAGTTTTCGTCCCCGACGGAACTGTCACGGCAGCCAACTCGTGCTTCGACGCCGACGCCGCGGCCGCGGTCGTCATAACGTCGCTCAAGCGCGCTCGGGAGATGGGCGCGGCTGACGGCTTGTTGGTTTTGGGTTGTGAGACCACAGGTGTGCATCCGAAGTTGCTCGGCATCGGGGCTGCACACGCCGCCGAGCAGTTGTTGGCTCAACATGGTGTGGCTGCAACCGACGTAGACCTCATCGAATTCAATGAAGCCTTTGCCTCCCAGACCATCGCTTGCCTTGACCATTTGGGTATCGATCCTGGGAAAGCCAATGCAGAGGGCGGAGCGCTGGCGCTCGGCCATGGCTACGGTGCTTCGGGGGCTGTCTTGGTGACACGCCTGCTGACCCAGGCACGGAGCCTTTCTGAAAATTCCGGAGTAGCACCGCTGGGCTTGGCGATGATCAGCATCGCAGGCGGCATGGGCACGGCAGCCCTGCTGCGCTATTCCCGGCTCTAGCCCAACTGAGTAATAGCAGATGCCCTTTTGAGCCCTCAAAACGGCATCTGCTGCGACTTACTTGGGCTCGTCCGGTTCCCCGAGTCCCCGGGCGGCCAAGGCATCGCCGGTTTGGCGCGCATAAGCGACCGTCGTGATAAAGACCGGCAGTATCAATGCCCTGGGATTGCGTTCAAGTCCGCGGGCGCGGGCCGCATCCCTGACGTCCGAAAAGGCCCCTGCAATGAAGGGGATGCTCCTGAGCATCACAGCGATGGTGAGCGCGAAACGCTCGGGATCGGCGCCAAAGCGCTGGAATGGTTTGGCGAGGGAGACAACGCCGTCCAAGAGATCCTGGACGGGTGTGGTGGCAGTCAGAACCGAGGCTGCGACGACGCACACCAGGACGTTCAGGACGATGCGTGCAGCCGTGGGGGCACCCAATTGCCACCATTGAAACAATCCGATCACCACGAGAATGGGCGTCACAGTCCATATGGCACGCATCAGGCGGCGCAAACCGGCCCCGCCGAGCAGGAAGAGCCCGCACATCATGGCGAAGACCAACAGCGAGACTGCCCAGTCGACGATCAGGAAGGATGCGGTCCCGCACCCTGCAACCACCAGGAACTTCAGCCACAACGGGATTCGGTGGATGGGCGAGTTGCCTGGCACATAGTTGGCGATCAGGAAGCCGTGGCCCCTCATAACTGGCCTCGCCCTGGACGTTCCCCAAGGCCCGGAACCCCGTCTACGCCCGGAACCTCGTCGAGCGCAGTTGCGCACAGCTCCCGGTACTGGGCGACACCGTCGGCGGCATCGCCGTCGAATACTACTCGCCCCGACTCCACCACCAGGACGCGGTCCATCTCCAGTGCGAGGTCGAGGTCGTGGGTGGACATGACAACTTGCTGCTCCAGGCCCGCCAAGGTGCGCCGGAGCAGCTCGCGATTACGCAGGTCCAGGAGGGTGGATGGCTCGTCGAGGACCAGCACCTGGGGATTGACGGCGAGGACTGCGGCCAAGGCGAGCAGTTGGCGTTCCCCGCCGGAGAGCTCATAGATGCTCTGGTCTGCCAGTGGCAGCAGGCCAAACCTGTCAAGAACTGCTTCGACGTGTGCGGCTCGTTCGCGGGTGTTCTTAATGGAGCGCCGCAGGGAGAGTTCAACGTCTTCACGGCCGGTAGGCATCACCAGTTGCGACAAGGGATCAGTGAAGACGAATCCGACGTTCGCACGAACCCGGCGCACGGCTTTAACTGTGTCATCGCCGTGGACTTCAACGGTTCCGTCGCTGGGCTCCACCAGGCCGTTCAACAGCCGTAACAGCGTGGACTTTCCGGAACCGTTGGCTCCGATGACGCCGATACGCCGCTCCGAAAGGTTCAAGGAAACATCCTCCAGCAGGGTCTTGGACGTAGCGCTGCCGTCAATGGCTACACGAACCGAGACCCTGCTGAAGCTGATGGAGTTCATAGAGATATTGTTTCTGATTTTGCGTGACGCAGGCTATTTGACCCTGCGGACCAGGACATCCGGGAAGGCCTTGTGAATAGCCACCGCAATGATCACGGCGAGGACATTCTTGAGGATGTCCCCAGGGTAGAAGGCGAGATCGGCAATGAAGGCTTTGGTGAAGTCCAGTTTGCCGTTGATCATCATGCCCAGGACGCCCAGGCCGTGGATGAGGACGATGCTGCTGACCATGGCGGCAGCAAACAGCAGCAGGGAACGGTTCCGCACCGTTTTACGGATGATCAGGGCCGCCACCCAGCCCGTGGCGGCCGCCGCAAGGGGGAACGCGATGATGTAACCCGCCGATGCAGTAGCAAGGATGCCCAGTCCGCTGCGGCCCCCGCTGAAGATCGGCAGCCCGGCCAGGCCAAGGAGGACATAAAGCCCGACGGCGGCGAATCCCCTCCCGGGGCCAAGCACCAGGCCGCTCAGCATCACAGTGAGGGTCACCAAGGTGATCGGCACGCCCAAGGCGCCAACCGGAATGCCGGGAACGATCGCGGACGCGGCCACAAGGGCTGCGAAGACGGCAATGAGGCCGAGGTCTGTGGCGGTCCATCGCTTGCGCGAAGAGTTGCGCTCCACAGAGGCGGAGGTGGTTTGGCTCATGACGGGTCCTATCGGGAAATGCTGTGGGTGCGAGATTGAAGTTTGTTTCCCCCAACAGTGAGGATACGGAGCTTGGGAAAGGGCTTTTTTGGAGCCTCTCCACAACCGTGAGTGAAAATTCTGTGAGAGATGGCACAATGTGCCGCTCGGGCGATGTTATGTCAGGGGGAGGGCGGGGTGCCGGTAGACTTGAACAGGCTGTTCTCACAGCCGTCCCCGCCGCAACTACCGGGCCAACCGGTCACGCAGGCGTTCCCCATTGAAAGGCATCACCCGAATTGATTACCGTCCAGGAACTCGAACTCCGCGCCGGCGCACGCCTGCTCATGGACAAGGTCAACTTCAGGGTGGACAAGGGGGACAAGATCGGACTCGTTGGCCGCAACGGGGCGGGCAAGACCACTTTAACCCGCGTCCTCGCGGGTGAAGGCCTTCCGGCAGGCGGCAAAGTGACCCGCAGCGGTGAGATCGGCTATCTGCCCCAGGATCCCCGCACCCCGGACATGGAACAGCTCGCGCGTGATCGCATCCTTTCTGCTCGTGGCTTGGACGTGGTGGTGGGGAAGCTGAAGAAGGCCCAGGCCGAGATGGCAAGCGAGGACGAAGCCGTACAGCGCAAGGCCATGAACCGCTACGATCGCTTGGAAGCTGAGTTCCTGGCTGGCGGCGGATACGCCGCTGAAGCTGAGGCAGCCGCGATCTCCTCCAACCTTGCGCTCCCGGAACGCATCCTTAACCAGCCGCTGAAGACCCTCTCCGGTGGCCAGCGCCGTCGCGTGGAGCTCGCACGCATTCTTTATTCCTCAGCAGAAACCCTGCTCCTGGATGAACCAACCAACCACCTCGACGCCGACTCCATCACCTGGCTGCGCGACTTCCTCAAGGACCACCAGGGTGGGTTGATCGTGATCAGCCACGATGTCGAATTGTTGGAGGCCACGGTCAACAAGGTCTACCACCTTGATGCCAACAGGGCCCAGATCGACTACTACAACATGGGTTGGAAGCGCTATCTCCAGCAGCGCGAAACCGATGAAAGGGCCCGCAAGCGCGAACGGGCCAATGCGGAAAAGAAGGCCCAGGTCCTCATCGACCAGGCCAACAAGATGCGCGCCAAGGCAACGAAAGCCGTCGCAGCGCAGAACATGGCAAAGCGTGCTGAGCGCCTCCTTGGCGGTTTGGAAGCCGTTCGTGAAAACGATCGCGTCGCCGCCCTGCGCTTCCCGGATCCGTCACCCTGTGGCAAGACCCCGCTGACAGCCGAAGGGCTCAGCAAGTCCTACGGCTCCCTGGAGATTTTCACCGACGTGGACCTGGCGATCGATCGCGGTTCCAAAGTGGTCATTCTTGGCCTCAACGGTGCGGGCAAGACCACCCTCCTGCGAATGCTTGCAGGCGTGGACAAACCAGACACCGGCGACATCATCCCGGGACACGGATTGAAGGTGGGCTACTACGCCCAGGAACACGAAACCCTGGACCACGATCGCACGGTCCTTGAAAACATGCGTTCCTCTGCACCTGACATGAAGGACGCCGAAGTCCGCGGCATTCTGGGGTCATTCCTGTTCTCAGGTGACGACGTCGAAAAGCCTGCCGGAGTTCTGTCCGGTGGCGAGAAGACCCGGCTCGCCCTCGCAACCATCGTTGCTTCGAGCGCCAACGTGCTGCTCCTCGACGAGCCCACCAACAACCTGGACCCAGCCAGCCGCGCGGAAATCCTTGGTGCACTGAAGAACTATAGTGGCGCCGTCGTCATGGTCAGTCACGATGAAGGCGCCGTCTCGGCCCTGAATCCGGAGCGCGTGGTGCTGCTCCCCGATGGTGTTGAAGATCACTGGAACGAGGACTACCTGGACCTCATTACGCTGGCTTAGCAGGCACCGGCTGTTGCGAACCGCTGCGCGACGCGCCGGGTTCCGCTTCGCGGCGCGCTCGATGTGCCGCGTGCTCGCTCGTTCCTCGCTTAGACGCACGCTACGCACATCAAACGCGACGCTACGCTCGCCGTTGTGTCACCTTTGCGGCCCTAGCGAACCTGGAGTTCTTCGGCGTTTGTGATGGCCTTTAGTTCTTCGTAGGTGATGGAGAACATTGAATTGTGGTCTCCGGCTCCTGCCCATAACAAGGGGTGCGCTCTGAGAGAGGTGTCCAGGATCGTCTTTATGTGTTCGGGGTGACCGACCGGGGCGACGCCTCCCACTTCCTGGCCGGTGTGTTTGAGCACGAAATCGGGCTTCGCGCGGCGGATTTTTCCGGTGCCCAGCAGTTTGGCTACCAGGGTTGTATCTACTCTCGCGGCTCCGCTGGCGAGGATGAGCAAGGGTTTGCAGTCGAGTTCGAAAATCAGGCTGTTGGTGATGGCTGCAACCTCGCATCCAAGGACAGAGGCGGCCGCTGCAGCCGTGGGCACCTTGTCTTCGAAGATCCGGACGGTGTCCTCAGCGCCTGCGGCCGTGAGGGCCGACTTCACGTTGAGCACCGGGTCCGGAACCGCTTCAGTAACCTTGGGCATCCAGGATTGCGTCTTCCTCTTCTTCAGACGTGGGGCGCTTGTTCTTTCGGCTTGCGGACACACGACGCTTGGGCGGCCCACTGACGGCAATGACTTCGTCCTCGCCATCTTCGTCCTCTTCCGCGTCGATGGCAGCGTTACGCGCCTGCTGCCGGGCTGCGTAGCCGAAGCCAATAAACATCAGGACGCCGAAGGCAAACCACTGCAGGGAATAGGAGAGGTGTGTGCCCTCTTCCGTGGCTGGTTTGGGGAAGGGCGTGGGCATGGGCTGGACCGCGGGATCCTCGCTTGCCAACTGCCCATAGGCGCCCGTCGCGATGGGGTAGGGGAGTTCGCTGGCGAAGCTGGCCAGATCAATGGATGGCAGCTGCCCGTCCACCGCACCGCGGTCCAGCTTCGGTTCCGTTGGCTTGAGGCGGGCCACCACGGTCACCTCACCCACGGGAGGTGCCGGAACGACGTCGGGACGGCCCGGTGTGTTGTTGCCAATTGGCAACCAGCCGCGGTCGATAACCACCGCTTCACCGGTGGTGAGGCGGAAAGGAACCACGACGTCGTAACCTGGCTGCCCGTTCAACGGACGGTTTCGTACAACGCGCTGTCCGTTCAGGTCGTAACTACCCCGCAGCTCTACCTGGGTCCATTCCCGCTCGGGGTCCAAGGTGCGGAACTGGTCCTTGATGTCAGCGAAGGGGACAGGCGTCGCGGAGTAGTTGGTCACTACGCGGTTGATCTCAGCCAGCGTCTCTGCCCGCCGATCCATTTGCCAACGGCCGAGGAACACGCAGGCTGTGGCGAAGATAGCGGCCAGAACGAAATAGCCCAGCCACTTGCTGGAGAAAAGGAAACGATACATTCAGCGGGCCCCGCCAACGGCAGCGTCATCTGCCTCGAAAGGTACGGTCTCTTTCCAGAGGCCCCGGGTTTGAAGGTAGTCCTCAAGCCAATCGCGGTGCTCGTTGCACGAAAGCCAAACCTTCCGCCGCTCAGGCGTGTGGATCCGCGGGTTGTTCCACAGGAGTTGCCAGGCAGCGTCCTCCCGGCATCCCTTACGGGAGCAGAGGGCGGGGCCGGTGGCGCGATCGGACTCCTGGCTGCCCAAACCGGCGCCGCCGAGGTTAAAGATGTTCATGAAGCCGCCCGTTCATCGCCGGAGTCCCCGGCCTTCGGTATATGAGTCGCGTCAGGTTCTGCGTCCTGAGCTGGTGGCCCGTCATCGTCCACCACTTCGCCTTTTAGCACCGTGACGTTTTCCGTCGCTTCGCCTTCGGTGCTCTGGGGCGAGCCCTCGATTTCAGCTGTTTCAACGTAGTCCAGCAGGGAATCGCTGTGGTCCTCGGCTTTATCGCTGCCGTTCGCAATGACCACGGCTATCCAGGGCAGGAACACCGCGCCGGCCACGGCGATTATTTTCAACCAGCCGTCCACCACGAAAATCAGGATGATGCAGACCATGCGAATACCCATCGCCACTGCGTACTTGACCATGCGCTCCCGCATGTCTTCCGAGTGGGCAGCCGCGGCATCGGTGATGCTGTGGACTTCGGGGTCGCCGGAAACAGCGTCCGGATCCCCGGGCACCTGCTGCAGGGGACTGTTTTCTCGTGTCACAGCTGAATCATCACGCTCCAAAGGCTTCTCTCAATTCTCTCACCAAGGCGGTAGCCGCCCAAACCGCGGGACAGGCCGGTTACCCGCGGGTTGGAGCAGGCGCCCGATAAGATCGAGGCAGGAAATCCCCTCTTCACCGCAGCACACCCATGCCGCAGAACCTGGAGCGAAAGTATGTCTGAAGCAGTATCCACCGGCCGTAGCGTCCTCATTACCGGCGGCAACAGGGGCATCGGCCTGGCCATTGCCGAGTCCTTCCTCGCAAACGGTGACAAGGTGGCAGTGACCTATCGAAGCGAAACAGAACTGCCTGAAGGCATCCTGGGAGTTAAAGCCGACGTCACTGACGAAGCCTCGATTGATGCCGCCTTCAAGACAGTAGAGGAAGCCCACGGCCCGGTGGAGGTTTTGGTTGCCAATGCTGGCATTACCAAAGACACGCTGCTCCTGCGCATGAGCGAGGACGACTTCACCTCTGTGCTGGACACGAACCTCACCGGTGCGTTCCGCGTCATTAAGCGTGCTTCCAAGGGCATGATCCGGCTCCGTAAGGGCCGCGTGGTCCTCATCTCCTCGGTGTCCGGCCTGTACGGAGCTCCAGGCCAGATCAACTACTCCGCATCGAAGGCGGGCATGGTGGGGATCGCACGCTCGCTGACCCGTGAACTGGGCAGCCGGGGGATCACGGCCAACGTGGTGGCTCCCGGGTTCATCAACACGGACATGACGGCAGAACTGCCGGAGGAAACTCAGAAGTCGTACCTGGCAAACGTGCCGGCAGGCCGTTTCGCCGAGGCGTCCGAGGTAGCAAATGTTGTGCGCTGGGTGGCCAGCGACGAGGCCGCCTACATTTCAGGCGCTGTGATTCCCGTTGACGGCGGTCTCGGGATGGGCCACTAAAGCGCCACGCTCTGAGGCAATCAGCCAGTTTTTGTCGCCAGCCGACAAAGGGGTTCGAGCCCGCCACTGGCATGATGGAACCCGGGACCGCACGTTTTTAGATGAAGTGAACAAAAGGAGCACGAATGGGAATGCTGGATAACAAGACCGCGATCGTCACGGGATCTTCCCGTGGCATCGGTGCTGAAGTCGCCAAGATCCTCGCGGGTGAGGGCGCCGCCGTCGTCGTCAACTACCGTCAGAAGGCACCGCGTGCCAACAAGGTAGTAGCTGAAATCCAGGCAGCGGGCGGCCGCGCCGCGGCCGTCGGTGCAGACCTCACCACCGACGAGGGCGTACACACTCTTGCCAGCACCGCCATGGAAGAGTTCGGCTCGCTGGATGTCTTGGTACTGAACGCATCCGGTGGCATGGAGTCCGGAATGGAGGAGGGTTACGCCCTCAAGCTCAACCGCGATGCCCAGGTCAACATGCTCAATGCGGCTGTTCCCCTCATGCGCGAAGGCTCGCGTGTCGTCTTCGTGACCAGCCACCAGGCTCATTTCGTGGAGACCGTTCCCACCATGCCTGAATACGAGCCAGTGGCAAAGAGCAAGCGGGCCGGCGAGGACGCACTGCGCGCACTCCTGCCCAACCTTGCTGACAAAGGCATCTCGCTGGTGGTTGTTTCCGGTGACATGATCGAGGGCACCGTCACGGCCACCTTGCTTGACCGCTCCAACCCGGGCGCCATAGAGGCCCGCCGCGCAGAAGCCGGCAAGTTGTATTCGGTTGAAGAATTTGCGGCAGAGGTCGCCAAGATGGTGACGGCCGACGTCGAAACCGGCCACACCGAATACGTGGGTGGAGCAGACTACTTCGGCAAATCCGCCGAGTAGCACCTTTAAGTTCATTGCGGCCCGGACACACGTCCGGGCCGCAACTGTTTAACAGTTCATGGGAAAGCCAAGGGGAGTCAGGACGATCTTGATAAATAGTTCAGATTCTCGCGACACGAAATGCGATTAGTTGTTTCACGTTTCTCCTTTTGCATTAATGCTGCCCATCTGATTGAATCTCCAAGGCGTCGTCGTCCCTAAATGTAAGCAAACTGTATTAGCCAAGGTAGGAACTTTATGGCAGTGTCCAGGGTCGAACCCACTACTGTGAACTAGGAGCATCTTTGGACCTGTTACTGCATGCTGATGATATTCACGCGTCCTACGATCAAAGGCGCATCCTCAAAGGCGTTGAACTTTCCCTCCACCGCGGCGAGATCCTGGGATTAATCGGGACCAATGGTGCCGGCAAAACGACGCTCATGGGCGTATTGGCCGGATCTCATAAGCACGATGGCGGCCAAATCATGCTGGCTGGCGAGAAATATGGACCGGATTCGATGGAGGAAGCCCAGGCTTGCGGCGTAGGCCTCATCCCGCAGAACTTCCGGCTCAACTCTGACCTGACGGTCGCCGAGGCAATATTTCGGGGAACTTTTCAAGCCGATAAATCCCATGATGAACTCCGGGTTCAAGCAATTAAACTCATTCAGGACATCGGCATCACCTTGGATCCCGACGTGAAAGTGGGCACTCTGATTCGTGCCGAGCAGACCCTCGTGGAAGTTCTGAGAATGGTTGCCGAAGAAGCCCAACTCGTGATCATGGACGAGGTTGCTGCGTCGCTACCGGATCACGACGTCGCCGTTTTGCATCAAGTCTTGCGGATGCTGGTTGGGCAGGGGCGTGCGATCATCTACATCACCCACCGCCTGGATGAAGTCCGATCCATAGCCCACCGCATCGCCGTCATGCGGGATGGCAAAGTCCACAAAATCCTGGAAGCCAGCCGGACCGACGTCGACGAGCTCGCTTTCCTCTTGCTTCAGCACAAGCTGGCCAATAACTCCAGGCCCACTGATCCGGCACCCGGAGATGAGGCTATGCGGGTGGTGGGGCTCACTGTGGAAGACAGTATCCGCGATATTTCCTTCAGCGTATCCAAGGGTGAGATTTTCGGTTTGGCCGGAACGCATCGCTCAGGCATCTATCAACTGCTTGAAGCGCTGGTAGGTATTCACCCGAGTACATCGGGCCAGATTTTCATGCAAGGAAAGCCTGTACAGATCCGAGGGTTGCAAGATGCTCTGCGTTTGAAGATCGGTTACTTGTCAGACACCGCAGACACCCTGGAATCGGCAAGCGGAATCGTAGAAGGCCTTCAGCGCAGTGACGACACTGCCGGAGCAAACTTACAGGATGAGATCACTCAGCTTCGGGGCGTGATCGAACTGGTCCGCCGAATGCGCATCAACACGACAAACATTCATGGCGCCATCACTACTCTTTCAGGGGGCGATCGCCAGAAAGTGCAGCTTGCCAAATGGATGACCAGCGACTGTGACGTGCTGATCCTTAGTCACCCCAGCCGCGGTATAGACGTCGGGGCCAAAGAGACGGTGTACAGGATGCTCAATGAGCTCACCCGGACCGGGGTTGCGATCATCCTCTTGTCGTCGGATTTGTCGGAACTGGTCAGCTGGTGCCATCGGATTGGTGTGATGCGCAACGGCGAAATGGTGGCCATCGAGGCAAACGCCAATACCAATGAAGACGCCCTGGTGCACCACATGCTGGGGGAGAAGTTCACTTCCGGCAGTGGGGAAGCCCGCCGCGTGAAGAGTTGACGGCACTGTGCCTTTCCTGACGTGAAACCAAAAGGGGCGACCGCGAATGCGCGGCCGCCCCTTTTGGTCTTCCAGGGAAGATCAGATGGTAATTCCTTTGGCGAGATTGTTGAGCTTGTGGCGCGCCAATGCGAGGTTTGCGTACGTTCGGTCCAGCACCAGGTAGACAAACAGGCCCTTGGAACCGCCTGAGTTCAGAACGTTAATCAAGTGGTACTGCGAACCGAGCGTGATGAGGATATCTTCGATATCGCTGTCCACGTGGAGGTCCGCCATGGTGCGGAGCTTTGCACTGACAACATTTGAGTTGCCGGCAGCTGCCACACCCAGGTCAAAGCCAGGGTTTCCACCCTGGGCCAAAGCCATTCCGCTGGAGTAGTCCACGACGGCCGCGCCTGTTGCGCCCTCTATGGACAGCAACTGCTTTATGGATTCGTCAAGCGTGCTCATATTTTGTTCTTCCTTTTCGTTTTTATCATCGCCGAAATGTGTGAAGTGGACCGCCCGGGTTTCCTGGTGCACGGACACATTGAGAACGGATTCATCCTCATTGGCATTCACTCCAGCAGGCACAGACTTTTCCTGACGTTTCCACCATCTCCGTGCGTGCCGCGAACGATTCACTTTCTGCCCCTGCTGGTCTTGATCCCGGGCTGCCTAATGCATCACGGCTCCGTCTTGGAGTTTCCAACTTTACACATTGAGACGCCACTGGAATGCATTGTCTCAAGAAGCGAGCAAGTTAGTGACAATCGCATAAATTATTCGAGATTTGGCGTCACGAAATGCGAGCCGCGAGCTTCCGGAGTGTTTCTGTGCAGCGCCTTTCGATTAATGAAGGCGACGTTAATAATGTGGTCGCCGCCAGCCTCCGTCGTATTTTGGAAAATCACCTGATAGGGCGTACGCCCAATCAACAGGGCTATCCCGTCGGGTGCCCGATCAGGCGTTCGCGACGCATTTGCGAGCATGTCCCGAAAGCCCGGGTGGTTCTCCACGTGCCCACGGATCCCGGATTGATCAAAGGACGCCAACGTTGACAACCACACAGTTCCATCTGCCTCGACAACTCCATGAGCCGGGTACACGACGTGGCCGGTTTCGGTGGCGAAGCCGGACTCCGTTGGAAAGATCTTGAACCGCGCACACCACATAATGAAGTGCTTCCTCAGCACACCGTCAGGGTCAGCTGAAACAACAGACCTGCGGAGGGTTTCATGCTCCAGCAACGCATCTCCTTCGGATGGGCAAGGCGACGTGCAACAACCGGCAGGCGTCACATCTGATGAGTGTCCTGCAAGTGCCATTCGTTTCGCTGAAAACCTTGTGGAATCCACAACATGAACACTGTGGTGGCACTACTCCAATGGTGGAGGCCCTCGGCCAAGTGTCCGGGGCACCATCAATCGAAGGGGAAAAGTGTGATAAATCAACGCGCATCACGGCACTGGCGAGCGGCCACTGCCACCTTGGTCGGGGCGGTGCTGGCTGTGTCACTCTCCGTCGCGCCGGCCTCGGCAGCCCCAGTGATCAATAGTGATCAACCCGGTTCCATCACCGTTCACAAATTCGAGAAGCCGCTCCCCGGGGGCAGTGGCAACAACGGCAGTGGCAACAATGGCGGCGGCGGGCACGGTGGCGGCGGCAACAATGGTGGCAGTAACCTTTCCCGCGCCATTCCTGATACCAGCAGCCTGACGCCCTTGCCTGGTATTGAGTTCACGATCCAGCAGGTCAATACCATTGATCTGTCCACCAATGCGGGCTGGGACGCAGCACACAACCTTAGCTATGTCTTTTCGTCGTCTGACCCGTCTGGTTCCATCACTGCCGCTGGATACACCTTGGGTGCCGGCCAGGCCCAGGTCACTGCCGCCGACGGCACTGCCTTCTTCGCCAACCTGCCCATAGGCCTGTATCTAGTGACCGAGACGAACTATCCTGCCGGGGTCACCCCATCGGCTCCGTTCCTCATCTCGGTGCCCATGACCGATCCGGACAACCAGGACAACTGGATCTACGACGTCGACGTGTACCCGAAAAACTCTGTTTCCGGTGCGGAGAAGATCGTCACTGATGCTCCCGACGTCAAGCTCGGCGACCAGGTCGATTGGACGATCACAGCTGATATCCCGAACGAGGCCGTGATTGACGGTTACAAGGTGGTGGATCAGCTCGACACCAAACTGACCTACGTCGGTGCCACCGCCATGCTGGAGGATGGCACGTCACTTAGTGAAGGTACCGATTACGTCCTGAGCTTCGATGCCACAACCAACACGGTCTCGGTGGTGTTCACCGATGACGGACGTGCCTTGCTGGCAGCCCGCACCCAAACCCGTGTGCAGATCGTTGTAAGCACCAAGGTCAACACCATAGGTGAGATTGAAAACGTCGCACTTGCCTACCCGAACGCTGCGAGCTTCGACATCACGCCTGGCCAGCCCGGCGGGCCGGTAGTGACGCCGCCTGTCGTTACCAAATGGGGCGGGATGACGTTGCAGAAGGTGGACGAGAACGCTGCGGCCCTGGCCGGCGCTTCTTTCTCGGTCTACACCAATGAGGCTGATGCCAAGGCGGGCACCAACGCCGTGGAAATTGACGGCCAGAGTATTTTCACCGTTGCCGGTGATGGAACGCTGACCATTTCAGGCCTGCGCTACTCGGATTGGGCCAACGGTGCGGCAGTTGCCCCTGGGGACGCTGATTACCGCACCTACTATCTGGTGGAGACAACGGCGCCGGCAGGGTACGAACTGCTGGCCGAGCCGGTCTCCTTCCTGATCAACGGCACCACCACCCCGGTTGGTATCGACCTGCAGGTGAAGAACATGCCATCCAACAGCGGGTTCGAGCTGCCGCTGACAGGTGGCGTGGGAACCGGCATTCTTTACGCAGCCGGTGCCCTGCTGGTCATTGGTGCCTGCCTGCTGTTCGTCCGCAACCGCAGGGCGGGTAACAACAGCTAGGCACCTGGGGTTCAGACGTTGGCGATGTGCCGCACCGCATCAAGGTACGGCATGTTGATGACGGCGTCTGCCACTGCACGGACGGCCGGTTTGGCGTTGAAGGCAACGCCAATTCCGGCCGCTCCCAGCATGTCGAGGTCGTTGGCGCCGTCGCCCACTGCGATGGTGTGCTGGAGGTCGATCCCCTCGGCAGCTGCCCACTTACGCAGGTACTTCTCCTTCGCTGCGCGGTCAATGACGTCGCCCAGCACCCTGCCGGTCAAAGCGCCATCGACGATTTCCAGCTCGTTGGCAATCCAGTAATCCAGGCCGAGTTCTTCAGCTATGGGCCCAAGGATCTGGTTAAAGCCACCGGAAACCACAGCCACCACGTGTCCCGCTTCCTTGAATGCGGCTACCAATTCTGCTGCGCCAAGGCTGAGGCGCACTTCCGCACGTACAGAATCGACGACGGCGGCCGGCAGCCCTGCGAGGACCTCAACGCGGGCGTAGAGGCTCTGTGCGAAATCCAGCTCCCCACGCATGGCTGCCTCGGTAACAGCTGCAACTTCGTCGCGCTTGCCTGCATAAGCGGCAAGCAACTCAATGACTTCCTGTTGGATCAGGGTGGAATCCACATCCATGATGAGCAGTTTCCTCGGAGCCTGGCGAAGGGCCTCCGGAACGATCGCAGTATCTACTCCGGCATCCGCGGCCTCAGCCACCCGCCGACGAATGGCTGTCAGGTCTTCGGGCGTGATGGCATCAACGGCGAGACCGGCCGTGTGAACACCAAAGCGGTCGTCTCCGGACTGTGATTCCGATGACAGTGCCGCGCCGGCATCAGCCAGCACTTTGCGCACGTTATCAAGCGATTCAGGGGACAAATTCACGCCATAGCTGACCGCAGCCAAGTTCGAAGTCATGGCCTCAATCC
This sequence comes from Paenarthrobacter sp. 10L412, assembly GCF_056395565.1. Lineage (NCBI taxonomy): Bacteria > Bacillati > Actinomycetota > Actinomycetes > Micrococcales > Micrococcaceae > Paenarthrobacter > Paenarthrobacter sp. 10L412. The sequence goes on from NZ_JBFTJT010000010.1 coordinate 104,063, forward strand.
TACTGAGCGCGCTACGTTCACCCGAATTCGTTTCTCCGCAGCAACGAGGACATATGCCCGGTTATCAGTCATCTGTATTTTTGTCCTAGTGTCTACTGCTATGAGTGATGTTCTGGAATTGGCTTCCGTCAGCGTTGTCCGAGGCAAGAAGACCCTGCTGGACAAGGTTGACTGGCAGGTCAACGAAGGCGAACGCTGGGTCATTCTTGGCCCCAACGGCGCAGGCAAAACCACACTTCTCCAGATTGCTGCAGCACGCATGCACCCGTCCAGCGGAAGGGCAGGGATCCTTGACGAAACCCTGGGCCGGGTGGACGTCTTTGAACTGCGCCCCCGCATTGGCCTTTCCTCGGCAGCACTCGCTACCCAGATCCCGGAAGACGAGAACGTCCTCAACGTCGTAGTGACCGCTGCCTACGGCGTCACAGGCCGCTGGCGCGAAGGATACGAGCGCGATGATGAGCGTCGCGCCTTCGGTCTCCTGAACGACTGGGGGATGGGCCCGCTGCTCAACCGTACGTTTGCTACTCTGTCTGAAGGTGAGCGGAAACGGGTGCAGATCGCGCGAGCACTCATGACCGATCCCGAACTCCTGCTGCTGGATGAGCCGGCCGCCGGACTGGACCTCGGGGGGCGCGAAGAGCTCGTGCACAAACTCGGTGAACTGGCCAAGGACGAAGCAGCTCCGGCGATGGTCCTGGTAACCCACCACCTTGAAGAAGTTCCCCCCGGATTCACCCACGCCATGCTGCTGCGCGAAGGTGGAGTAGTGGCAGCCGGTGCCATCAAGGACGTCCTCACGGACGAGCACCTGAGCAACACCTTCGGCCTGGCCCTGGACGTCACGGAAAACGCGGGCCGTTACACGGCAACTGCCCGCCGCTAGGCGGTCCCTCGGTCAACTGTGGAGATTCTTAGCAGCGTCCTGGTCTTTTTCGCGGGCTTGTGGGCCGGCACCATCAATGCGGTGGTCGGCTCCGGAACACTCGTGACCTTTCCTGTACTCATCGCACTGGGAGTGACTCCAGTGGTTGCCTCCATGAGCAACGCCATGGGCCTGGTGGCCGGCACTGCGGCCGGAGCATGGGGATATCGCCGGGAACTTGCGGGGCGCGGCAGGCAATTGCTGAAGCTGCTGCCAGCTTCCCTCCTGGGCGGTATCACCGGGGCATGGTTGCTGCTGCACCTGCCGGACAAGGTGTTCCACTACGTCGCCCCCGTCCTGCTCGTACTGGCTCTGCTGATGGTGGTGTTCCAGCCCCGACTCCAGGCCTCAGTGCGAAACCGTGAACAGAACCCGGAGCATGCCCTCAGGGACCGGAGCCACGGCTTCCTCCTCGTGGTCCTGGTTTACCTCGCGGGCGTTTACGGCGGCTACTTCGTAGCGGCACAAGGGATTCTGCTCGTGGGAATACTTGGCGTGTTCCTCACCGGGACCATGCAGAATGCCAACGCCATGAAGAACATCCTGGTGCTCGGCGTCAACATGGTGGCCGCTGTGTCCTACCTGATCTTTGCCTTCGATCGCATCAACTGGCTCGTGGTCCTGCTTATTGGCGTGAGTTCAACCATTGGCGGCCTGGTTGGATCCAAGGTTGGCCGTAAGCTTTCGCCGCGCGTCCTGCGAGCAATCATCTTCACTCTTGGCATCGTGGCCCTCGTCGTCATGATCGCCAATCTGCTGAAATAATCACCCGGTGACGTTCCACTATCTCGAGTCCGCCGATGATCCCCGCGTGACCGACTACACCACGCTGACCGATGTGCACCTTCGCAAGCTCCGCGAGCCGGAGGAAGGCATGTACATTGCCGAATCCTCCAGGGTCCTTCGCCGCGCATTGGCAGCAGGTCATCAGCCACGCTCGTTCTTCCTGGCGGAGAAGTGGCTGGAAGACCTCGAGGACGTTTTCCAGGCCTATCCTGACGTTCCGGTGTTGATTGGCAAAGCCAAGCTGCTGGAAGAAATCACGGGATTCCACCTGCACCGTGGAGCAATGGCAGCGATGCATCGTCCGGCACCCGTGCCGCTCACGCAGCTGCTGGCTGGCGCCCGGCGGGTTCCCGTGCTGGAAGACATCGTGGACCACACGAAGGTGAGTGGTCACAAAATGCGCGGAGAGTCTTCGCTGACGGAGACTGCTCCGCATCGGTCTAGGATCGCGGTCTTGGAAAACTTGACCGATCATACAAACGTAGGGGCGATTTTCCGCAGCGCCGCAGCAATTGGTGTCGACGCCGTATTGGTCTCGCCCCAGTGTGCCGACCCGCTGTATCGACGCTCGATCCGCGTGTCGATGGGCACGGTGTTCCAGGTGCCGTGGACCCGGATCGAATCGTGGCCTGACGACCTCGAGGTACTCAAGGAAGCGGGCTACTTTGTGGCCGGCATGTCGCTCGGGGAAGGGGCCATCACGCTCGACGAGCTGGTCGCCCAGGACCATCAAAACCTGGCGCTGGTCTTCGGCACCGAGGGTGAGGGATTGATGCCTGAGACCGATCGAGTGCTCGACGCGCGCGTGACGATTCCGATGATGAACGGCGTGGATTCGCTGAATGTTGCTGCCTCATCGGCTGTGGCGTTCTATGCAACGAGGTAGTTGGTGCCGAAGGATACGTTCAGGGCGAAACCGCAGGTCAGAGCACCATTTGCTACCCAGCGGAAGCTGCGGGAGGGGCCGTGACTTAGCCCATCACGCACCAAGCCACAGCCGCCGGTCTCGCCTCAAGCCTGCAGCACGAGTCTCACCGCCCTCAGCGATCCCCGGCCGACGATGGACGGGTCACGCCGAGGCGATGAGGCGGGGGAGGTTGGAGAGCGCTCCGGCGGCATGGGCTCGGCTGCGCTCGTGAGCCTCGGGGATGCGTGGGTCGTCGGCGTATCGCTCCAGTTCGGCGAAAGGATACAGTCGGCTCGTCCGCGACCATGCGGACACGGCCGGATGCTGGCCGCGTGCTCGGGCGTTCGCCATCAGCGCGGCGTAGGCGATGAGGAAGTCGACATTCCGATCCCAGAGGTGCAGCGGGCGGCACAGCTTGTTCTTCTGGTCGTCGTCGTGGAGTTCGGCTTCGACGACGCCAAGCATCGCGTACTGGAACGAGACGGTGCCCCAGAACATCGGCTGAAGCGTGATGCGGCCAGGTTCGAAGATCGGACGAAGTGGAGGCCGGACGAGCCCCGACGCCGCGCAGTGGACATGCACCGTTTCGCGTGTCGTGGGGATGACACCGTCGTCGAGGATGATGCGGTCGCGCTCGACACTACGCACGTGGCCGAGGCGGACGACATCCTCGATTTGCCGGAGGAGGGCGATCTCGGCTTCTCCGACGATCGCGCCGTGGAACATCGTGGGTGGCACCGAGGGATCAACCCGTAGCAGGATTCCCTGTTCGTCGAGCCGTGCGAAGAGATCGTCAACCGTCGTTGCTTGGGCCATGGCCGCGATCTGTGCGGCGTTCGCGACGTACTGGTCAACGACGAGGTCGTGCGGCTGCAGGTAGCGTCTATTCGGCCACCAGCCCTCGCGCGGTTTGATCCACGTGAGGTCGGCGGGATCCACACCCCGCTCGAGAAGCCACACGCATGTGTCGAGGGCGGTCTTTCCCGCGCCGATCACGGTGAAGCGTCCCGCCGGGTGGGCGAGTCGGGCGAGCCCACCGGTTGGGATGCAGCGGACTCCGTCGGCCACGGCGAACGGCGGGGCGGAGGTGGCGGGGATGCGCCCCTCGAGATACCTGGCATCTACCACGCGGCGGCGCACGGTGACGGGCACGGTGCGGCCGTCCAGGCGGGAGAGGATCCGACCCTCGTCAACGAACTCGCACTCGGGCAGGTACACTACACGACCGGTCGGCAGGAAGACCCCCGTCATCGCCTCTTCGAAATGCGCACAGATCTCGCTCGGGCCAGCCAGCTCGTACATGCCAGCGTTCGTGCCGCTGACGTCGCGCCTGTTGGCTCCGAATGGCACGGATTCGACCCCATAGAGGTTCGCGGGCTGGTGCAGCCGAACGAACGGATATGCGTCCTGCCAATGTCCCCCGGGCGCGTGCCGACGATCGACGATCGCGACCGTGGCATCCGAATGCGCGAGGATCCGGTCGGTGAAGACCATCCCCGCTGTCCCAGCGCCGACCACCAGATAGTCGGCTTCGATGCGCCCGCGCACCCACTTACAGTAAACCCGGCCGTCTGCGCAGGGGAATCCTCCAGTGCGCACGAACGGTCGGGCCGTGCGGCTGACGGAGTCGCTCACTCCGGCAGGAGAACTGGTCTTCCAGGTTCCCTGGGCCCGCCTGGAAAGCTGGCCTGGTGACCTCGAAAGGCTCAAGGAACAGGGCTTCACAGTTGCCGCCATGGAATTGACCGAAGACGCTGTTGACCGCTTCGGCGGTGGCGTTCTGGGAGATTCGCCCGCAGGACTGAGCCTGGTTCGTGCGCCCGGCTGGTTTCGGCTATGATTGATTGTTGGCCCGGCCGCTGAAATTTCATGGCAGCAGGCGGACCACCTCCATTCATACCTGGCAGCTGGCAAAATCCAGTTGCGTGAACAAAAGGTCCCATTATGAAGTCTGATATCCACCCGAAGTACGAAGCTGTTGTTTTCAACGACCTGGCTTCCGGCACGAAGTTCCTGACCAAGTCGACTGTGTCTTCCTCGAAGACCATCGAATGGGAAGACGGAAACACCTACCCGGTTATCGACGTCGAAATCTCTTCGGAGTCCCACCCGTTCTACACGGGCAAGCAGCGCATCATGGACTCCGCTGGCCGCGTCGAGCGCTTCAACGCTCGCTTCAAGGGCTTCGGCGGCACGAAGTAACCACTTCGCCCCAAGGCTTTTCGAAGGCCCGCACTGCTGGAATTTCCAGCAATGCGGGCTTTTTTGTTTTCCGGCAAGATGGAACCCATGACGTCCCAGCCCGCACCCGAAAAGCCCACTAACTACATTGACGACGACGCCACTCGCCTTCACGGGGAATATAAAGTTCCCGGCGGCAAACTCGTGGTGGTGGACCTGGACGTCGAGCACGGTCTCTTGGCCAACGTTTCACTGAGCGGTGACTTCTTCCTGGAGCCTGACGAAGCCCTGCAGGACATCAATGCCGCTCTGACGGGCCTGCCAGCGACCACGTCGGCTGCAGACATCACTGCAGCTGTCTCAGCCGGGTTGCCCCCAGGGTCCGTGCTGTTTGGATTCTCTGCAGAGGCCGTGGCGGTGACCGTCCGGCGTGCGTTGTCCAAAGCCACGGGCTGGTCCGACCACCAGTGGGAAATTATCCCGCCGATGGTCCTGCCCACCGAGGTTAACGTTGCGCTCGACGAGGTCCTCACCGAAGAAGTCGGCGCGGGAGTCCGAAATCCCACCCTGCGCTTCTGGGACTGGGAAGAACCTTCAGTGGTCATCGGAAGTTTCCAGTCTGTTCGGAACGAGGTAGATCCTGAAGGCGTGTCCAGGCACGGCATCACGGTAGTCCGCCGTATCAGTGGTGGCGGTGCAATGTTCATGGAAGCCGGCAACTGCATTACCTACTCCCTTTACGTACCGCAGACGTTGGTAGATGGCATCAGTTTCGCTGATTCCTACGCCTTCCTTGATGCATGGGTCATGGCGGCGCTGGAGAAGCTTGGCATCACGGCTTTCTACGTTCCCCTCAATGACATCGCCACTGAGCAAGGCAAGATCGGGGGCGCGGCCCAGAAACGGCTCGCCAACGGAGGGATGCTCCACCACGTGACCATGAGCTATGACATCGACGCCGACAAGATGGTGGAGGTCCTGCGCATCGGCAAGGAAAAGCTCTCAGACAAAGGCACGCGCAGCGCCAAGAAACGAGTGGATCCGCTGCGCCGACAGACCGGCTTGGCCCGGGCCGCAATCATAGGCGCCATGCAGGAAGTTTTTACTGAACGCTACGGCGCAATTGAGTCGCGTCTGTCGGAAGATGAACTTTCAGAAGCCAGGAAGCGGGTAGAAACGAAGTTCGGCACAGAGGAGTGGTTGAACAGGGTTCCATAAAGCAGGGTTCCATAAAGCAGGTTCCCTAACCGGCCGCCTGTGCCGTCAGCGCACGCAGCAGGTGGCTGCGCTGTTCGATGATGATGCGGCGCAAAGCACGGGGTGCGTCGGTATGCTCATGCAGCCACTGGTCAGTCTTCACCAGCACTGGATGCGTGATCGGCTCCATGCCGGCTGCCAGATCCTGCCCGCCGGGATAGAGGCCCCCGACGATCCTGCCTGCGATTTCGATACTGCGCTCAGCCCAGACACGTTCCAGGCATTCAAAGTAGGGCTCGATGTATGGCTCCAGGAGGTCTCTGGGCGCAATGGTGAAACCCGTGATTGTTGCACTGAGGATCTCGTTGGACAGCCCGGTAGTGTTGACGGCTGCGTCCCAGGCTGCCGCCTTTACGGAGGCGTCAGGGCGTGCTGAGGAGGCTACTGCATGGCCTTCGCGGCCGGAGGCCGTCTTGTCCGCCTCAAGTTCAGCATCCAGCTTGCGCTGCATGGCTTGTCCGTGGGCGGCGAGGGCCTGCCAGAAACTCCAGCGCAGTTCGGCATCCACGGCCAGGCCGTCAATGATCGTGCCGCCTTCCAGGATGCCCCGCAGCAGGGGGAGCTCGCTGTCGCCGTGCCTGGAAACATCGGCCAGGGTTCTGGCCCAGGCAAGCTGCTGGTCTGATCCAGGGGCTGCGGATTGCAATTGGGCGGCGGCGACTGCCAGGAAGTCCTTGCGCACCCCTTCCCGCATGACAGCGGGGACATAACGTTCAATAGCGGTGGCTGCATTGCCCAGCACGTTCAGGAGGACGCCGATGCCGGTTTCGGCGGGTGCGAACTGTTCGACGGCGGCAACGTACCCAACCGCTGACGTAGCGCCATCCCGAGCCGAATCCCACAGGGCGGTCCAGCACAGCGCACGTGCCATGGGGTCTTCGATGGTGCCCAGGGAACTGCGGACTGTGTGCTCCGAAAGGGCGTCCAGCCGCACCTTCGCGTAGCTGAGGTCCTCATCGTTGACCAGCAGCAGGGCGGGCCGGGGCTTCCCTGCCAGTTCGGCCACCAGCGTGCTCGGGCCGGAGACGTCCAGCTCGATGCTCTCTCGCCGGACGAGGTGGCCGGAGGAATCGGGGTCATACAGGCCCAACCGGAGTCGGTGCGGCCGCAACTCCTGCTTGCCCGTCAGGGGGTCGGTGGCATCCTGTTGGAGCGTCACGGCGCCCATGGTCCCGTTGTCATCAACGATGTCCGCCGTGATAGTGGAAATGCCGGATGTCTGCAGCCACTGGCGTGCCCAGCCGGCAAGGTCCCTTCCCGACGCCGCGCTGAGCGCCTGAAGAAGGTCCTGTAACGAGGTGTTGCCGAACTCGTGATCCCGGAAGTACTGACGGGACCCGGCGATAAAGTCGTCAAAGCCTACGTAAGACACCAGCTGCTTCAGAACAGAGGCCCCTTTGGCATACGTGATTCCATCAAAGTTCTGCTTCGCCGCCTCGAGGTCCGGAATGTCGGCAACGATGGGGTGCGTGGTAGGCAACTGGTCCTGTACGTAGGCCCAGGCTTTGCGTTTGCTGGCGAAGTTCACCCATGCGGTATCCCAGTCAGTGGCCCGGTCCACGCCGAGTGTCCCCATGTAGTCAGCGAAAGATTCCTTCAGCCAGAGGTCGTCCCACCAGGTCATGGTGACGAGGTCGCCGAACCACATGTGGGCCATCTCGTGCATCAGGGTGTTGGCGCGCGCCTGGTACTGGGCGTCCGTTGCCCGGGAAGCGTAGACATACTTCTCAGTGAAGGTGACCAGCCCGGGGTTTTCCATGGCCCCGAGGTTGTACTCGGGCACGAACGCCTGATCGTATTTGCCCCAAGGATAGGGGTAGTCGAAAAGCTCGTTGAAGAACGCCAGCCCGCTCTTGGTCAACCGGAAGAGTTCATCGGCATCGAACGAGTCCGCCAAAGACGCGCGGCAGTAAAGGGCCAGTGGCACGTCAAGGCGGGTGCCGTCGTCGAGCGTTGCTCCCCAATGATCAGTGGCCTTGAAGTAGGGCCCGGCAAGGATGGTGGTGATGTAGGTGGACATCCGCTGGGTGGTAGCAAAATCCCAGCGCTGGGCCGACGTATCGTCCGCTAAAGGCGTTCTGGTGGTCTCCACGCCATTGGAGGCGACTTCCCAGCCTGCCGGAGCGATCACGTGGAAAGTGAATTCGGCTTTGAGGTCGGGCTGTTCAAAGTTGGCGAAGACGCGGCGGCTGTCGGCCGGTTCGTACTGGGTGTAGAGGTAGCACTGGCCATCGGCGGGGTCGACGAAACGGTGCATGCCCTCTCCGGATCGGCTGTAGAGCGCTGTTCCCGTCACAGTGACGGTGTTTTCGGCGGCGAGGCCTTCCAGGATGATCCTGTCCCGGTCCACCACACGCGCAACATCAAGCGCCTTGCCGTTCAGCACCACGGACTGCACTCCGCCGCTGATGAAATCCAGGAAAGTAGCTGAACCGGGTATGGCTGAAAACCTGATGGTGCTGGTGCTCGGATAGCCGGCGGTTGCGGGATCTGCCGCGTCGCGGACATCGAGGGTGACGTCGTAGCTGTGGGTGGTGATCAGGGCTGAACGTGTTGCGGCTTCGTCGCGCGAGAGATTGTGATTCGACACACAGCTATCTAATCATGATCCAAACGGCGCCCAAGCCCAGCGTTGCGATCAGCAGCCACGATCCCAGTGCCACAGCAACGGCACGGCCCCCGGTATGAACGAGGGTGCGCACCCGCACCGCGGAACCGAGCCCAAAGAGGGCGGTCGCGAGCAGGATGTCCTGTACTCCGGCGGCGGCTTCCAGAGCTGCCGGTGGCGCCCACCCCAAGGTGCGGACGCCCACCATCGCGATGAAGCCGAGGACAAACAGAGGGACAATTGGCGGAAACCGGCCATCGCCGTCGTGCTTTCCTGATTGAGCCGATACGCCGTTGACCCGCCGCCGTACGTGCATCACCCGCTGGTGAAGCCCTGCCGCCGCCGCGATGGGCGCCAAGAGCACCACCCTCGTCAACTTAACGACGACGGCGACAGCCAGTGCCGCTGTCCCCGCAGTTTGGGCGGTGGCAACCACTTGGCCGACATCATGCACGGACGCACCGGTCCACGCTCCGAATTGTTCCGGGTTCAAGCCCAGGGGGTGCATGAGGAGGGGGAGCACTCCAATCGCCAGAGTGCCGCACAATGTCACCAGCGCCACGGGAAGAACAGTGTCCTGGTGCTTGACCCGCCTTACCGCTGCCATGGCACCGATGGCCGACGCACCGCAAATGGAAAACCCTGTGGCGATCAGGAGTGCCGCCTCATCCGGAAGGCGGAGGATCTTCGCGAGGCCGTAGGTCCCGGCGAAACTCAGTAACACCACGGCTGCAATCAGAAGCAGTGACAACCACCCCAATCCGAGGACGTCGCCCATGCTCACCTTGAGTCCCAGCAGGACGATTCCGGCACGCATAAGGTGCTTCCCGGCGAAGTCCAGGCCTGGCCGGGCGCGCCCCGCGGCCCAGACAGCAGTGCCCGGTATATTTGCAGAGAGCAGGCCCAGTGCAACAGCAAGCGTCATGACGGGAATGACCCCCAATGCCGGAAATACCGCGTGGACGGTGAAGGCGACCCCCGTTGCGGCAATACTCAGGACCAACCCCGGCCCGAGCCGGGACAGGTGGGGCGCAAGACTGTTCAAGGGCATGCCTCAACCCTGCCGGATGGGGGCACCGAAAGGCGAACCGGGGGTCTCCGGAAACCGCGACACAATCAGTGCGAAATGCGCTTGACTCAAAAAGGTGATTGTCTAATTCCCATGTCTGACCTATTTCAGGATTATTCCGAGGCCGCTGCGCGCAGCGGCGCCTACGACGAGATGTTCGCCCCCGGCCACGTCGCCAGAAAATCCTACGGTCAGGTTGCCGGTGCACTGCGCGAGCTTTCCCTGGCCGATGTCACCGCCCGCGCCGATTCCATGGCACGCACGTTCCTGGACCGCGGCGTGACCTTCGACTACGCGGGGGAGGAGCGGCCGTTCCCGCTGGATATCGTTCCCCGCGTTATCCCCGCTGACGAGTGGGATGTCCTTGAGCGCGGCGTGGCACAGCGGGTCAAGGCCCTTGAAGCGTTCCTCAACGATGTGTATGGCCGGATGGCTGTAGTGACTGATGGCGTCATTCCCCGGCAACTCGTCACCACCAGCGCCCATTTCCACCGTGCGGTTCACGGCTTCGAGCCTTCCGGTGGTGTTCGCGTCCACGTCTCCGGCATCGACGTCGTCCGTGATGCCGAAGGCACTTTCCGTGTCCTTGAGGACAATGTTCGCGTCCCCTCCGGAGTGAGCTACGTACTGGAGAACCGCCGCGCCATGGCCAAAGGCCTGCCCGAGGCATTCGGCCAGCAGCACATTCGGCCCGTGGAGGAGTACCCCCGCAGGCTCCTCTCAGCGCTGCGCAAGACCGCACCGGCCGGCGTCGACGATCCCACGGTTGTGGTCCTCACGCCAGGTGTCTTCAACAGCGCTTACTTTGAGCACACCCTCCTTGCCGGACTCATGGGCGTGGAATTGGTGGAAGGCCGGGACCTGATCTGCCGCGGCAACCGTGTGTACATGCGGACCACAGCCGGCGAACAGCGCGTGGATGTCATTTACAAGCGCATCGACGACGACTTCCTGGATCCCTTGCAGTTCCGTTCCGATTCCATGCTCGGTTGCCCTGGCCTGGTCAACGCGGCCCGCGCTGGTGGCGTCACCATCGCCAACGCGGTTGGCAACGGCGTAGCCGATGACAAGCTCGTGTACAGTTACGTGCCTGACCTGATCCGGTACTACCTTCACGAAGAGCCGATCATCGCCAACGTCGACACTTTCCGGCTCGAGGAAAAGGAAGCCAGGGAACATGTTCTGGACCGCTTGGAGGAGCTGGTGGTCAAGCCCGTCGATGGTTCAGGCGGCAAGGGCTTGGTCATCGGCCCGGATGCTTCCAAGGAGGAGCTTGACGCCTTGCGGAAGCGCGTGATTGCAGATCCGCGTGGCTGGATCGCCCAGCCCGTTCTTCAACTCTCCACGGTGCCCACGCTCTCCGGAGACAAATTCGGACCGCGGCACGTGGACCTCCGCCCCTTTGCAGTCAACGACGGCGACGACGTCTGGGTCCTTCCCGGTGGCCTGACCCGTGTGGCGCTCAAGGAAGGTTCCCTGATTGTGAATTCCAGCCAGGGTGGCGGTTCCAAGGACACCTGGGTGTTGGCCAATTCGCCACAGATGCCTGCCGAGATCATTCCGCGCCAGTCCGTGACGGTGCGCGAACAGGTTTCCGTGTGGCCCGTGGAAAGCAATTGGCGGGACCGCCAGACGGAGCAGCAGCAATGATCCGGATTGCAGGCCCCAGAGGGACCCCTGCTCCATTGAACCCAGCTCCATTGACCCCTGAACTTCGACAAGCACCACGCGAAGGAGGCGCAGTTTCATGCTGAGCCGTATTGCCGAGTCACTTTTCTGGATCGGACGCTATGTAGAGCGGGCCGACGGCACTGCCAGGATCCTGGACGTGCACCTGGAGCGCCTGAACCACCTGCCCCTTGAAGAGCAACGCAGTGTTGCCCGTGAACTCCTCGCCGTAATGGGCGCGAAGCCACAAAGCGAAGACTTCGGCCTGCCCGAGCTGCTGCATGCACTTGCGTATGACAAGCAGAGCGCGTCCTCCATCGCGGGCTCGCTTGGCGCCGCACGTGAGAACGCACGCAGGGCGCGGGAGACCGTCTCGCAGTCACTCTGGGAAAGCCTCAACACCACGTATTACGGCCTCAGCCAGCATCGCAAGGACGTCGTGGGAACCTACCGTTTCTGCAACTGGGTCCTTGAGCGGACCGCCATGGTGCGCGGGCTGGCGGACACCACCGTCAGCCATGACGAGAGCTGGCTGTTCATGGTACTCGGGCGTTCGCTTGAGCGTGCCGATATGACAGCACGCATGTTGTCCACGCGGGATGTGCAGTCCGCGGGAATGTCCTGGGTGAACATGCTGCGGTGCGCCGGCGCGTACGAGTCCTTCATCCGGACCCGGAGGGCCGCATTTGGCGACCAGCACGCAGCCGAGTTCCTGCTTCTGGACCGTTTGTTCCCGCGCTCGATCGTCTACGCCCTGCGCGACGCGGACGAGTGCCTGGCAAAGCTGGATCCTTCAGCACAGCGGGTCGGCTTCATCAACGATGCCCGCCGGATTGTTGGGCAGGCCAGAACGTTCCTGGAGTTCCACAGGACGGATGACCTCATGTCCGAATTGCCCGAGCATATGGAACGTGTGCAGAAGGCCGTAACCCAGGCTTCGGACGCGATTTCCCGTAAGTACTTCAATCAGGCTGATGAGCACGCCTGGGTGGGAGAAGTTTCATGACCCGGCTGAGCATCGTCCACAAGACGGCCTACAAATACAACCGACGCGTGACGTTGTCCTACAACGAGGCCCGGATGACTCCGTTGACGGACGGCCAGCAGGTGGTCCTGGAATCCTCGCTGAAGGTTTCACCCAACCAGGCCTCGGTCAGCACCTACCGCGACTACTGGGGCACGCGCGTCACTGCCTTCGATATGCAGATGCCCCACGAGAGCCTCGAGGTCCTTGCCACGGCCACCGTGGAAGTGCACCGGACCGAGCGAGTGGCAACCGAGGACGACATCGTGGGCTGGGACGTCATCGCCTCGGAGAAGATCCAGGACGAATTCAGCGATTGGCTGCCCCAGTCACGCTTGAGCGGTCCGGGTGAGGAAGTCCTCGGCATCATCCCAGGCGTGGTCGATGGCAAGAACCCCCATGAGGCGGCGTTGGCCGTCTTTTCGTGGATGGCCGGCGAGATGACGTACATGAAGGGCACCACAGGTGTCACTACGAATGCCGAACAGGCGTGGACGCAACGCCAGGGTGTCTGCCAGGACCTTGCCCATTTGGCCATTGGCGCATTGCGTAGCCGGGGCATACCAGCGCGCTACGTGTCGGGCTACATCCATCCGCGATCGTCCGCTGACATCGGCGAGACCGTTGCCGGTCAGTCCCACGCGTGGCTGGAGTGGTGGGACGGCGAATGGCGCAGCTGGGATCCCACCAACCATAAGCCTGCCGGCGACTACCACGTGACTGTGGCGAGGGGACGGGATTACCGGGATGTTCCGCCCCTGAAAGGCATTCTTTCCGGCGGCGGAGGTTCGGGGCTGTCCGTTTCCGTGGAGATCACCCGCCTCGCATAAGTAGTTTGTGAACAGATATGGCCCCCAAGAAGCGCTTGGGGGCCATATCTGTAAACACACTCGCAGACTTTTGGATTTACCAGGGGGAGGGCTTGTAGTCCTTGAGGAACACTCCGTACTGGTCCTCGCCGTTCTCACCCATCACGATGGGGTCGTACACGCGGGCAGCACCGTCCACCAGGTCCAAGGGCGCATGGAATCCTTCTTCCATGAGCCGCACCTTGGTGTAATGCGGACGTTCGTCGGTGATCCAACCGGTGTCCACGGCAGTCATGAGGATGCCATCGGAATCCAACATTTCCTGCGCACTGGTGCGCGTCATCATGTTCAAGGCAGCTTTGGCCATATTGGTGTGAGGATGCCCCGGACCCTTGTAGGCACGGGAGAACTGCCCCTCCATGGCCGAAACGTTCACGATGTACTTTCGCCTTGCCGTTGAACGCTTCATGGCATCGCGGAGGCGGCTGACCAGCAGGAACGGAGCTGTGACGTTGCACAGCTGCACCTCGAGCATTTCGAGCGGATCCACTTCGTCCACTACCTGCGTCCAGCTGTTAATGGAGGCGAGGTCCGGGACCAGCCCACCGGCATCGATAGCCGTTCCGGATTCGATCCGGGCCAAAGACGCCGAACCGGTAGAGAGCGCCAGGGAAGTGATCGCGTCTCCGGCAAGGACAGGATGTTCGGTGACGCTGCTGGCCAGCGCCAGTGGATGCTTGTCATGGGCGTGGCCGAACGTGACCAGCTCGGGGCCTCCGTTGGCAGCCTCCAATGCGGCCGGCAAGGGCTCGTCCTCGGCGTCAACCAAAGGTTTGTAGGCGTTGCCGGAGCGTCGCACCGTTTGCGCGGCATTGTTGATGATGATGTCCAGCGGGCCGGCCTTGTTCAGGGAGTCCGTCAGGGCCATCACCTGGGCGGGATCGCGGAGGTCAATGCCAACGATCCGCAAGCGATGCAGCCAATCCGCGCTGTCTTCCATTGCGGCAAACCGACGTGCCGCGTCTTTGGGGAAGCGTGTCGTGATGGTGGTGTGGGCGCCATCCCTGAGCAGGCGGAGCGCAATGTACATACCAATCTTGGCGCGGCCACCGGTCAACAGGGCGTTGCGTCCCGTGAGGTCCGTGCGGGCATCGCGTTTGCTGTGGCTGAATGCAGCGCACTCGGGGCACAGCTGATGGTAGAACGCATCCACCTGCGTGTAGTGCTGCTTGCAGATGTAGCAGGGACGTGAACGGATCAGGTGGCCCGCGACCTCGCCGGTGGCTGAAGGAGCAAGCTTGTTGCCACGGGTTTCGTCATCGATGCGGTCCGGCGCAGCTGTTGCGGTGAGGGCAAGGACTGCACGGTCGGCTTCCGCGATCAGGTCCCGCTTGGTGACCCGGCGGTGCCGCTTGACGGCTTTGAACATCTTGCCCGTTGCACGGCGGACCGCGACGTAGTCCGGGTGCTCCTCGTCGTAGACGTGGATTGTGGTCAGAACCTTGAGGCAGGCCTGGATCTCTTCAGGCGTCAGATCGGTGGAGCTCATTGACCTGATTTTACAGCCTTGGGAGCCTGAGGCCTGCCTCGGGTTCTACCAGCGCAGCCGGTGCCGGGCGGGAGCCTAGCGGCCGGCGCCCTGTGATGCTGTGTCTACTACCCGCGCCTGTATACCGGCAGCTACCTTTTCTGCAGAATCCCGGATATCGGGGTCATCCTGCGTGGCAGCCTTAACGGCTTCCGGCAGGCCCCGGCGGTACTCTGCGGACAACGCGAGTTCCTCTTCCCCAGGTTCAGGAACAAGCTGTCCCTTGGCAAGGACTGTGATCCCGGATTCGGTGACCTTGTAGCCACGGGCCTTGTCCAAGGCCGGGTCCAGTCCGATCGCGGCACCGGCAGGGACCCTGACGTTCTTGTCCAGGATGGCCCGCTTGATCACTGCACCTTCGCCGACGCGGACCTTATCCATCAGTACTGAGTCTTGGACACGGCTGCCAGCCTCCACGAAGACGTCGTTGGAGAGCACGGATCCTTCAACAATGCCGCCTGAGATGACCACGCCGCTGGCCACGATGGAGTCCAGGGCGGTACCCACCGTGCTGTTCCCGCCACGGACAAACTTAGCGGGAGGGGAGATGCTCTGACGGGTGTAGATGGGCCATTCGGAGTTGTAGAGATTGAAGATGGGAACGGGGGAGATGAGGTCAACGTGGGCGTCGTAGAAGGAGTCGATGGTGCCAACGTCCCGCCAGTAGGTACGGTCGCGTTCCGTGGCACCAGGGATGTCATTAAGCGTGAAGTCATAGACTCCGGCTTCACCCTTGTCCACGAAGTAGGGAATGATGTCCCCGCCCATGTCGTGCTTTGTATCGAGGCGCTCGGCGTCAACATGAAGCGCCTCAACGAGGGCGTCGGCGTTGAAGACATAGTTGCCCATGGAGGCGAGGAACTGGGTGGGATCGGCCGCAAGTCCGGGCGTGCTGGCCGGCTTCTCCACGAATGCCGCGATCTTCTGGGGATCGTTCTGGTCAACCTCAATCACACCGAATTGGTTGGCCATGTTCAGCGGCTGCCGGACGGCTGCTACGGTAGCCTTCGCGCCGCTGGCAATGTGCTGTTCCACCATCTGTGAGAAGTCCATGCGGTAAACGTGGTCTGCGCCGACCACAACCACAATGTCCGGAGCGTCATCGTGAATAAGGTTCAGAGACTGGTAGATGGCGTTGGCGCTGCCAAGGAACCAGCTCTTGCCGACGCGCTGCTGCGCGGGAACGGAAGCTACGTAGCGGCCCAACTGTGTGGACATGCGCCACGTCTCGGAGATATGGCGGTCAAGGCTGTGCGATTTATACTGCGTCAGAACCACGATTTTCAAATATCCCGAATTGACCAGATTCGATAGTGCAAAGTCAATAAGCCTGTAGCCCCCCGCAAACGGAACCGCCGGCTTCGCCCTGTCCGCCGTCAAAGGCATGAGGCGATTGCCTTCGCCGCCAGCCAACACGATTGCCAATACTTTCTTCAACGCCATGGTCATAGCTCCCCGTACGTCTTCGTAGCCCCCAAAAGTCCGATTTTCCGGACCCTTTCACACTAGAACACATAAGCCGGAACGACTACGTTGGGTAACGTGCGAATAGACATTGTGACTAAAGAATTCCCTCCGGAAATTTATGGCGGTGCCGGTGTCCACGTTGCCGAGCTCAGCCGTGTGCTGGCGAAGCACGTGGATCTTCATGTCCGGGCGTTTGGCGCCCCACGTGATGCCGACTACCATGGGGCCACCGTGGCCTCCTACGCCACACCCCAGGACCTCGGCGACGCCAATGCTGCCCTGCAGACGTTGGGCGTGGATCTTCGGATCGTTCCGGACATTGCGGGAGCGGATCTCGTCCACTCGCACACCTGGTACGCCAACATGGCAGGACACCTCGCCTCGCTGCTGCATGGCATCCCCCATGTACTGAGCGCCCACAGCCTGGAGCCGTTGCGTCCGTGGAAGGCCGAACAGCTCGGTGGCGGCTACGCATTGTCCTCATGGGTGGAGAAGACAGCCTACGAAGCTGCCGCGGCGATCATCGCCGTATCCGATGGAATGCGGCAGGACATCCTGCGCAGCTACCCTGACGTTGACCCCGCCAAGGTCCGGGTAGTACACAACGGGATCGACGTTTCCTTGTGGGAACGGGACGAAGAGGACGACGCCATCCGCGCGTTGGGCATAGATCCTGCCAAGCCAAGTGTGGTGTTCGTTGGCCGGAACACCCGCCAAAAGGGCGTCCCCTACCTGTTGCGCGCCGCGTCCAGCCTTCCCGCAGATGTTCAGCTGGTCCTCTGCCTGGGCGCAGCTGACACTCCCGAATTGGCAGCTGAAACAGCACGCCTCATTGAGGAGCTCCAAAGCAAGCGCGAGGGCGTGATCCTCATTGAGCGGATGCTGCCACGCCGGGAACTCATCCAGGTCCTCAGCCATGCCACCGCATTCGCCTGCCCCTCCATCTACGAACCGCTGGGCATCGTCAACCTTGAAGCAATGGCTTGCGGCGCCGCTGTGGTGGCGAGCGCAACCGGCGGCATTCCAGAGGTGGTCCAGCATGGCGAAACCGGCTTGCTGGTCCCCTTGGAGCAGGTCACCGACGGTACGGGAACACCGTTGGATCCACAGAAATTTGTGGCCGACTTCGCTGCGGCCCTGAACGAGGTAGTGGCAGATCCAGAGCGTGCCCGCAAGATGGGCATGGCGGGCAGGCGCCGCGCCGAGGAACATTTCTCGTGGGAATCGATCACTGAAACCACCCTTGAGGTATACCGCTCAGTTCTTAACTGAGCAGCGTTAGTTCAGCCCCGGCCCGTCCGGAAAAGCAGTCAAAACCACGACGGCGCCGCCCCCTTGAGTGGGGACGGCGCCGTCGTGGTTTGGCGAAACTTCCGAAAAAGTTCACTGACCGGAAATCTCGTACTGTTACCGGGACTTGGACGCCTTCAGCGCCAGGAGTGACTTCTCGTCCGCTGGTGCGGATCCGCTGGCGCGTTGCTTACGGAAGTGGGTACTGGCCTCGTCCTGGCGGCTTGCTTCAGCGCCGGTCGCGATAGCTGCCCGCAGGTGCTCAGGACCATAGCCAAAGGCATCCACGAGGTCCAGGGCGTGCGGACGGATCTTGACCAACAAACGGTTGATGTACGTCCCTACGGTCCGGCCGCGCTGCATCGACAACCGGCCGTTCATGAGGTACCACGACAAGTGCTTCTCGATGAGCGAAAGCCCGAACAGGTCCCGCAGCCAGGTGAGGACCCGCTTGGTTCCCTCATCGGAAACCTCGGCCAGTGCCTCCGTGAATGCCTCCCACTGGAGGAGCTCGGCATGGGCTTGAGCGGCTTCGATGAGTTCATGCTGGTGCTGGTTGAACAGGGCTGCCGCCTGGTGCTGCGGCAGCTTATTGGCGCCCTTCAGCGCAGCACCCACTTCTGCCACCATGGACTGCACGCGGTCAGTCAGCAGGGTCCGCTGGCCTTCCTCGTCGCGCAAAGCCAGTGCTGCTTTCTGCACCGAACCCGTGTCCGCTACGAACTGGGCAACCTGGCGAAGGCCCGTCCTGTGCAAGGCGACACCCGCGGCCTGGTCCACTACATAGCGTGCAAGCACGCCGAAGTCCGCACTGCGGAATTCCTTGGCGTAGTCAGCCAGGAGACGCTTGGCCACCAACTGCAGCAGGACGGTGTTGTCGCCTTCAAAAGTGACGTAAACGTCAAGGTCCGCGCGCAACGAGGCGAAGCGGTTCTCGATCAGGAATCCTGCGCCACCACAGGCTTCCCGGCATTCCTGCAGGGTGTCCAGCGCATGCCAGGTGCTGAGGGGCTTCAGCGCGGCCGCCAAGGTTTCCAGATCCTGACGGTCGGCGTCGGTGTCATGGGCACCGGAGAAGACGTCGTCGAACTTTTGCAGGAGCTGCTCGTGGGCAAAACTGGCGGCGTAGGTCGTGGCAAGCCGGGTGAACAGGCGCCGTTGGTGACGCTGATAGTCCAGCAGGACTTCTTCGTCAGTGGGGGAGGAAGCATTGAACTGACGGCGCTCGGTGGCGTACTGGATGGCTGTTTTGAGCGCCACCTTGCTGGCCGCCACAGCTGCCCCGTCCAAGGAGACCCGGCCTTGGACCAGGGTTCCAAGCATCGTGAAGAAGCGGCGGCCCGGGCTCTCGATGGTTGATGAATACGTTCCATCGGCAGCTACATCGCCGTATCGGTTCAGGAGGTTGGTGCGGGGGATACGGACATCGGTGAAATGGAGCCTGCCGTTGTCGATGCCGTTGAGGCCGCCCTTGATGCCGTCATCCTCCCCTCCGATGCCTGGCAGGAATTCTTTGGTGGTGGGGTCGCGCAGCTCTACATAGAAGGCGTGGACGCCGTGGTTGACGTTCTTGGTTACCAGCTGCGCAAACACGACGGCGGCCAAGCCATCGTTAGCGGCGTTGCCGATGTAGTCCTTCCAGGCTGCCCGGAAGGGGGTGTTGATGACGAATTCCTGGTTCGCTTCGTCATAGGTGGCCGTGGTGGCGATGCTTGCGACGTCGGAGCCGTGGCCCGTCTCAGTCATCGCGAAACAACCGGGAATTGCCAGGCTCATGATGCCGGGGAGCCATTGGTCGTGGTGTTCACGGGTACCAAGGTGCATGACAGCGGAGCCGAAGAGGCCCCACTGAACGCCGGCCTTGATCTGCAGGGAGGGGTCGGCCGTGACGAGCTCTTCGAATCCGGCGATATTGCCGCCGTGATCATCAGAGCCTCCCAGGCGCGTGGGGAACGCCCGGTGGACGGCATTGTTATCCACCAGGAACTTCAACTGTTCAAACACTCGGGCACGGTGTTCCGTGTGGTGCAGGCCTTCGATCTTCTGGACATCGGGATGACCCGCTACTTCGCGGGCCTGGTGCCGGATGTGGGCCCACTTGCCCAAGAGCTGCTCACCCAGCGCCGCGACATCCACGACGGGGTCCGCACCGTGCTTGCCGGATGCAGTGTTGCCGGAGCCACTGGTGCGCGTGGCCGCGTCCTCGCGGCCGGACGGTTGATGGGCTGATGGCGCCCGGTCCACTACTTCAGTCATGTTGATTCCTTCTTTGGTTCTTACAACTGATGGGTCGTTGCTCATGTCAGGTTGTTGTTTTGAGCTCAGGAGCGATGCCCAGGCAGAGCCAGTCCGTAATGTGCCCGGCCATGGTTGCCTGGTTCGGCTTGCCGTCGGAGGCAGGGCTTCCCAGCCACATTTCGCCGGCGTTCCGAACGAGCCCAATGGCTGCAGTGGGCCAGTACTCGATCAACGCCTCTTTCTCTGCACCGAGATACTGCCGCATGGGCGTGGCGATCATGTCGGTGATTTGTTCGAAGAAGTTTCCCAGAGCGCCCGACGCCGCAATGGCATCCTGCGAGGAAGCTTCGCCGGGCGTCAACCGGGTGATGAACGCATAAACGTTGGGGCTCGATTCCGCCATTTGCAGGTAGGCCGAAACCATGGCGTAGAGCCCTTCACGTGGCGTCTGTGCCGATTGTGCCGCTTCTTTCATGCGGCGTTGCATTTGCCCCAGCACCACTTCTCCCATGGCCTGTTGAAGGCCTGCCTTATCGCCGAAATAGCGGTAGTACACCGACTTTGAGGTGCCCGCGGCACCGGCGATGTCTTCCATGGACGCCTCACTGCCCAAGGCGTGCACAGCCCTGCGTGCTGCCTTGATGAGCTCGCGCCGACGCTCCTCGCGATGGCTCTGCCATCTGGCGGCACGCCCATCTACCGCAGGGTCCGGGACGGCGTTACCGGACTCTACGGCGGTATCAACAGCACCAGCCCCGGAAGAGGCAGGTTCTCGCGGAAAATCTGTACGACGACGGTTCACGATACCCAGCGTATCAGGTACGCTGGGTATCAGTAACTGGTATTCATCGAAGGAGTCAAGCATGGCTGCAGCAGACGCACCCGCGGGCACGAACACAGGTACAAACGGATTCGCAAGCGGAGAGCGGAGCGCCGAGCAGAACAAGGGCCTTCAAGGGACGCGTTCTGCCGTCATCGTCGGAGGCAACCGGATCCCCTTTGCCCGGACGGGCGGTGCCTATGTGAAGTCCTCCAACCAGGACATGCTTACTGCTGCACTGGATGGACTGATCGCCCGCTTCGGGCTGCAGGATGAGCGGATCGGTGAAGTAGCGGCTGGAGCCGTGCTGAAGCATTCACGGGACTTCAACCTCACCCGGGAGGCTGTACTGGGTTCGGCATTATCTCCAGAGACACCCGCATACGACCTTCAGCAGGCATGTGCAACGGGACTGGAAACCGTGCTTGGGCTGGCCAACAAGATCAAGCTCGGCCAGATCGAATCGGCGATCGCCGGTGGCGTTGACTCCGCGTCCGATGCCCCGATTGCCGTCAGCGAGGGGCTGCGGGAGATCCTGCTGGACCTCAACCGCGCCAAGACCTCCGTCCAGAAGCTGAAGGTCCTGGCCCGCATCCGGCCAAAGGATCTGGCCCCCGATGCTCCCAACACCGGCGAACCACGTACCGGCCTCTCCATGGGCGAACACCAAGCCCTCACCACGGCACAGTGGAACATCAGCCGGGAGGCACAGGACGAGCTGGCCTTCAACAGCCACCGCAACCTCGCCGCTGCCTACGAACGAGGCTTCTTCGACGACCTCATCACTCCCTACCGGGGCCTGAACCGGGACTCGAATCTTCGCGCGGACACCAGCTTGGAGAAGCTCTCCACGTTGAAGCCTGTCTTTGGCAAGAACCTGGGATCCGAGGCCACCATGACGGCGGGCAATTCGACACCGCTGACCGATGGTGCGGCAACGGTCCTGCTTGCCACCGAAGAGTGGGCGGACAGCCGTGGCCTGCCCAAACTCGCCACCGTGCTGGACGGCGAGGCGGCCGCCGTCGACTTCGTCCACGGCAAGGATGGACTTCTGATGGCGCCGGTCTTTGCCGTACCGCGCCTCCTCGCCCGCCATGGGCTGACTCTGGAGGACTTCGACTTCTTCGAAATCCATGAGGCCTTCGCCGGAACCGTCCTCAGCACCCTGGCTGCCTGGGAAGATGAGGACTTCGGCCGAACGCGGTTGGGGCTGGACGGTGCGCTGGGAAAGGTGGACCGCGCCAAGCTCAACGTCAACGGTTCTTCGCTCGCTGCCGGGCACCCATTTGCAGCAACCGGTGGCAGGATCGTGGCCTCGCTGGCAAAGATGCTCCATGACAAGGGAGCTGTGGATGGAAGGCCGGCACGTGGCCTGGTTTCCGTGTGCGCCGCCGGCGGGCAGGGCGTTGTTGCCATTCTGGAAGCAGCCTAGGGGAGCGTGATGACAGACAAGTACGCCAAAATGGTCAGCAAGGGTCTAGGCAAGGACGTCGCCAAAAGGCTCGGCCTGCCGCAGCCGGTTGAGCTACGTCGACACCACCCAGGCGCGCCCCTTGTGGCTGGGCCGGTGCTGGTCAACGGCGACAGCCGGGGCGCAGATGACCTCGCCACCACGCTTCTTGGTTGGGGCCTGGACATCCGCCGTCATGCATTGCCCAAGGAAAAGCTCGGGGCCATCATTGTTGTCCTCGACGCCGTGCAGCACCCAGAGGACCTGGGCAAACCAATGCTGACAATTAGTGCTTCCTTGCGGGACCTCGTACCCAACGGACGTGTCATTACCCTCTCAAGAACGGCCCAGTCGGCACCGGCGCCCGCTTCGGCTGCCACCCGGCAGGGCGTCGATGGCCTGCTGCGTTCACTGGCCAAGGAATTGCGTGCTGGAGCCACCGCGAACGGCATTCTTCTCGACGAGGATTTAGCCACCACCAGCCCGTCCGCACTGGGAGCCCTCCGGTTCTTCCTTTCCGGCCGCTCCGCCTATGTGGATGGCCAGTTCCTGACTATCAGCTCGTCGCTCGGCAGCCTGCCCTTTGACGCCGACAAACCCCTTGCCGGAAAAGTTGCCGTGGTCACTGGTGCAGCGCGGGGCATTGGTGCCGCGATCGCCCGGACGCTCCACCGTGATGGGGCAAAGGTTGTGCTGGTGGATGTCCCTGCCGCGGGGGACCATTTGGCGGCAGTGGCCAACGAGGTCCGCGGGACCGCCCTCCAGCTCGACATCACCCGGGACGACGCCGGTCACCGGATCATCGACCACGCAGTGGAACGCCATGGCAGGCTCGACGTCGTAGTCCACAACGCTGGCATCACCCGCGACCGGCTCCTGGCCAACATGGATGAGGGCCGCTGGCAGTCTGTCATCGCCGTCAACATCGCCGCGCAACTGAGGATCAATCAGGCCCTCCTGGCATCGGAGCACTTCAAGGAGAAGCCGCGCATCGTTTCGGTGGCATCCACCAGCGGCATTGCCGGCAACAGGGGCCAAACCAACTATGCCGCGTCCAAGGGTGGGGTGATCGGAATGGTGCGCTCAACAGCGCCGCTCATGGAGTCCTTCGGAGGGACGATCAACTCTGTAGCACCGGGGTTTATTGAAACAGAGATGACCGCCCGGATGCCGTTCGTCATTCGGGAAGCTGCGCGAAGGGCCAATTCCCTCAGGCAGGGTGGCCAGCCACAGGACGTGGCGGAAGCCATCGCATTCCTGGCGAGCGACGCCGCGGGAGGAATCTCGGGCGAAGTCCTTCGCGTGTGCGGACAGCAATTGGTGGGAGCATGAGCAAACCGCAGCCGGTCATCCTTGGGGAGCTGCCGTCGCTGTCCAAGCTCTACATGAATGCCGCGGCAACTGCCGCCCGCCGGCGCGTGCTGGGGTCATCGGCGGGGCAGGCAACATTGCCCGCGGTTAGCCACGAGGTCAAGGGAGTCCAGGCGGACGTCGCCAACCTGACCGCCTACCAGCACCTTCTGGGAGAGACCGCCAGTGACATCCTGCCGGCAGGATTCGTCCACGCACTGGCCTTTCCGGTGTCCATGAGCGTGATGAACAGGGATGATTTTCCATTGCCACTGCTCGGGATGATCCACCTCAGGAACCATGTAGAGCAGCGGGTTCCCATCCAGTTCACAGAAGCCCTGGACATCCGGTCCTGGTCGGAGAACCTTTCGGGTCATCGGGCGGGTACGCAAGTGGATGTCATCGCCGAAGTGCGCTCCAGCACCTCAGGCGTGCTTCTGTGGCGCGGAATTTCCACATACCTTGCGAAAGGGGTCTTCCTGCCTGGTATCGACAAGCCGGGAAATCCAAGCGGCTCCGGAGATAATGGCAACTTTTCCCCGCCGGACCCCACGGCCCTGTGGCAACTGGACCTGGACATCGGACGCAGTTATGCCGCCGTCTCCGGCGATTTCAATCCCATCCATCTGAGCGTCCTATCGGCCAAAGCATTGGGTTTGAGGGGATCCATTGCCCACGGCATGTACCTTGCCTCCCGAGCGTTGGCAGACGTCGGAGCGGTCAAGTCTGATGCCTTCACCTGGGATGTGACGTTTGAAGCGCCGGTGTTCCTGCCGGCCCGGGTGGCGCTGGACATCTCCACCATCCAGGCGGAAACGGGGGCATGGCAGCGTTCGGACTACGTGGCATGGAACCCACGCAGCGGCCGGCGTCACTTCAGGGGCAGCGTGGCTCCATTGTCTTAAGGCCCTCCATAAATCCTTGAGGGCGGGATATTCTCTTCAGACGGACGGCCCGTAGGAGGAGAGTCTTGCCACATGAACCAGATAAGTTTGTGCGTCTCGACCTACAACCGAGTTGATGATCTGAAGAGGCTGCTCTCCAGCGCTCTCGCCCAGGAACCCGCAATTCCCGTCATCGTCTATGACGATGCATCCTCGGACGGCACTTCAGAGGTGGTTCGAGAGCAGTTTCCCGCCGTTGAGCTTATTACCGGTCAGGCGAATGTCGGTTTGATCGCTGCCCGGAACATTTGCATCCGGGCAGCATCCACTCCATTCGTCCTCATCCTCGATGATGACGCGTACTTCACGTCCACCTCCACGGCCCGGCAAACCGTGGCCGACTTTTCGTCGCCTGCAATTGCCGCAGTTGCAGTCCCCTTTGCCGAGAACGGTGCACTGATGCAGGGCGATCAATCCGGCGATACTGTTCAGCTGGCCCGGAGCTTCATCGGCGCGGCACATGCTCTGCGCCGGGATGCCGTACTGGCCTGTGGCGGTTTGCGTGAATCCTATAGGTTCTATTGTGAGGAATCGGATTTATCGATTCGACTGTTGGCTTCCGGCCTCGTAGTCAGGCACGGAACCTCGGATCCGGTGGAGCACTGCCCAAACCCTGACCGGCAACCTCTGCGCAGGCGCCAATTGCGCTGGCGCAGCGAACTTCGGTTCAAGTGGTGCCACACACCAGCTCTGTTTCTGGTGCCCGTGCTCGTTGGTCATGTGGGTCTTCTGCTGGTGAGGTCCAGGCAATTTGGTGGCCTTCGGGAATCTCTTCGGCTGTGCTACTCATCCTGCAAGGACGTCTTCATGTCGCGGTTCGAACGCAACGGTGTGGATATCCGGATCTACCTCCTGTGGAGACGACTTGCCAAGCTTCCCCGATTGACTCTGGACGCAGCCGACCACGTTCTTGCACTTCGACGTGCTCCTCAAGAGCGGCACGTTCAGGGGCGCGGCATATCGCTCAAGCGATGAGCCAGGCTAATTCCCTTGGCGGGGAGTGATGATCATGAGGGAACGCCACCTGACCTTACGGCGACAAGCGGCTGCATCGAGGAGGCGGCCCGCCGTTCCACCTGAGAGATGATGCCCTTGTGCCAACCCTCAGCCATATTCGAATATATGTTCTATTCTTAGTCCATGAGACCCAAGCAAGACTCCAAAGCTTTCGCCCGCATGATGTTGCAGACCGAGGCGGAGACAAAGCACCCCAAACCTGACGATGGCAAAATCATGGAGCTGGAGCAGGGTGCCCAACCGCTTGTCCGTGTTGGTGAGGTGTATGGAAGGGCGATCAAGTACACACGGACCTACGGCCTTGTGGAGTGGATGGATGATCGGCGGGACTATCATGTGGAATGGTTTCCAGCCGGACAGATCAAACGGGTGGCCCGGGAATCATGGAGGGGCTGGCCGTTGGCTTAGTAAACCCGTGGTTGGAAATGGGCCTCGGCGTGGTTGAGGGCACAAAAAAACCCCGGTTTCCCGGGGCCTTCTTTGTGCGCGGAGGGGGACTTGAACCCCCACCCCCTTTCGAGGACTAGCACCTCAAGCTAGCGCGTCTGCCATTCCGCCACCCGCGCAGGTGGTGTTCAGAGAAGCCATTCTGCACCTTCCGGTGCATCACTTTCCTCCGAAGCAGCGAGAAAAACTCTAACACGGTTTGAAGCAACTAAAAAATCGATGCTGGTCAGGACGGGCTGCAGGCTTTCAACGCGTGGCGGCGCCCGGAATTGCTCAACCGACAGCCCTTCCGGTGAGTAGGCTTGTGGAACACGGGACGGTAGAGCTGCGGGGTCCGCAGTGCGCGTCGCCGGCACCTGCAGCCCAGCCAACGCAAGGAGAATTTCCATGTCTGTCATCCGCCCCGAAGACGAAGTTGTCCGGATCTGCCAGGAGCTCATCCGGATCGACTCCTCCAACTTCGGTGACGACACCGGACCGGGCGAACGCGCTGCTGCGGAATACACAGCTGGCCTGATCACGGAAGTGGGTCTCGAGGCCGAGATTTTCGAGTCCGCGCCGGGACGCGCCAACGTCGTCACGCGCATGGCGGGGGAGGACCCCTCAGCTGACGCACTGGTGGTCCACGGACACCTCGATGTTGTACCGGCTTTGAAGGATCAGTGGAGCGTTGACCCCTTCAGTGGTGAGCTGAAGGATGGACTGATCTGGGGTCGCGGTGCCGTGGACATGAAGGACATGGATGCCATGATCCTGTCAGTGATGCGGGACTTCGCCAGGACTGGTCGCAGGCCCAAGCGGGACATAATTTTCGCCTTCTTCGCAGACGAGGAGGCCGGCGGCACTTATGGCGCCCGGTATGCCGTGGAGCACCGACGCGAATTGTTCGATGGGGCCACCGAGGCTATCTCCGAAGTGGGCGGCTTCTCCGCGACTATCGGCGGCCAGCGAACCTACCTGCTGCAAACTGCCGAAAAGGGCTTGTCCTGGTTGCGGCTGGTGGCCCATGGACGGGCTGGCCACGGCTCGCAAATCAATACGGACAACGCGATCACCCGGCTCGCGGCGGCCGTCACCCGAATCGGCGAATACAAGTGGCCTGTGGAACTGACTCCCACCACCAGGCAGTTCCTGGACGGCGTGACCGAACTCACTGGCGTGGAGTTTGACGCCGACAACCCGGACATCCTGCTCAAGGAGCTTGGCACGGTCGCCCGCTTTGTGGGGGCAACGCTGCAAAACACTTCCAACCCCACGCTGCTCCGCTCGGGCTACAAGCACAATGTCATCCCGGAATCGGCCGAGGCATTCGTGGATTGCCGCACCTTGCCCGGCCAGCAGGAACTGGTGTTCGAGACCATCAAGGAGCTCGCCGGGGACGGCATTGAGATCAGCTACGTCAACAAGGATGTCTCGCTGGAGGTGCCGTTTGCCGGCAATCTGGTGGATTCCATGATCGATGCCCTGCACTCCGAGGACCCGGGCGCCAAGGTGCTTCCCTACACCCTCTCCGGAGGCACGGACAACAAGTCCTTGAGCAAGATCGGCATCACCGGCTATGGCTTCGCTCCACTGATGCTGCCGGACGAGCTGGACTTCACAGGCATGTTCCACGGAGTGGACGAGCGAGTACCGGCAGAGTCCCTGCAGTTCGGCGCGCGCGTCCTGAACAGGCTGCTGAGCAACTACTAAAACGCAATTTTCAAGAAAGACGGTTCGCGATGACTCCAGAGGAAATCCTTCCGGATGGGCTGTTGGAACGGCTGCGCGGACGGGCGGCCGGTTATGACCACAACAATCTCTTCTTCCATGAAGACCTTGAAGAGCTGGCAGCCGCCGGTTACCTGAAACTGTTCGTGCCAGTTGCCGACGGCGGTATGGGACTCGGTCTGGAAGCGGTAGCTGCGTTGCAGCAGCGCCTCGCCACGGCAGCGCCTGCCACAGCCTTGGCAGTCAACATGCACTTGGTCTGGACCGGCGTCGCGCATGTCATGGCCGCCAAGGGAGACGGCTCGCTGGACTTCGTGTTGAAGGAAGCCGGCAAGGGGGAAGTGTTCGCTTTCGGAATTTCGGAAGCGGGCAACGATTCAATGCTGTTCGATTCCACTACCGTTGCAGAGCCGCTGCCCGACGGTGGTTATCGGTTCACCGGACGGAAGATCTTCACCAGCCTCTCCCATGGTTGGACGCGTCTGGGAACGTTCGGCAAGGACGCCAACGCCAGGAACGGAGAGGGCGAGTTGGTTTTTGGATTCATCCATCGTGATGAACCGGGGCACGAAACCCTTAACGATTGGGACACACTGGGCATGCGGGCCAGCGCTTCGAACACCACACTGCTGCAGGGAGCGGCGGTTCCTTCGGAGCGGATCTTCCGTAAACTGCCTGTCGGGCCTAACCAGGACTTACTGATTTTCGCGATCTTTGCCTGCTTTGAGACCTTGTTGGCAGCCGTCTACACGGGGTTGGCGGAGCGCGCATTCATGCTGGGCATTGAGAGTGTCAAGCGACGGGACTCGGCGAAGCACGGCGGACGCAGTTTCGCCCAGGACCCGGACATCCGCTGGAAAGTTGCCGACGCAGCCCTTGCCATGGACGGTATCTATCCCCAATTGTCGGCAGTAGCGCGCGACATCGACAACCTGGTGGACCATGGCGCCCAGTGGTTCCCCAAGCTTGTTGGACTCAAGTCGCGGGCCACAGAAAATGCCCGCCACGTGGTCGATCTGGCGATCAGGGTCACGGGAGGATCCAGTTACTTCCGCGGTTCGGAACTGGAACGCCTCTACCGGGACGTACTCGCTGGAATTTTCCATCCGTCCAATGACGAATCGGCGCACAATACGGTGGCGAACGCCTGGCTTGGGCCCTTGGAGAACTAGGGAAACTGGACAGCTCAGGAAACTGGACAGCTGTTTAGACCGTGCGCTGCACGGAATAGACTTTTCGGCGCAACCAGAAGCGTCTGCCGCCGCCGAGGTATAGCCGGCTGCGTTCCAACTCCCACTTCCCGTACTCCGAGTGCTCTGCGAGCCGACGCCGGGCTTCGGGCAGAGAATCGTCAGGTCCCACCGTCAGTACGAGGTACTCGTACTGACGTGCATAGTCACGTTGGCGCTCTTCGGAGCTGCCTCGAAATTGTTCCTTCATCCCTCTCCATTTTCGTCCTTTTCGGGCTAACGTGAAGTCATGAGCATCGATCCGCGTGTCGCGCTTCAGTCACTGACTGCTGCCCTGGAAGAGCATTTGGCCGCCGCTTCAGCCCGCCGGGGCGAGGGTGACCCCAACGTCGAGGCGGCGTTCTTCGCCGTCGCAGATGCCTTCGAGGTTTACGAAGACGCCTTGTACGAGGCATATTCCGAGGTTACTCCGCTGCAGGTGTTTGATGACGAGGAAGAGGACGATGACGAGATCTTGGACGAAGACCTCGAAAGCCTGGAGGACTAGGAACCTTCAATAAGCGGCAACTAACCGGCCACCGGCGGTGGCCGGTTTTTTGTGTCGTTTCGCGACCTCTTTGTCCTGTTTCCTGCCCGAAATGTAGCGGTTTTCGGTGGTTCTGTGAGGCTTGGAGCACGTAGTCCTGCGTCATCCGGCTAGGTACTCGCACGTAGGAGACATGGGTAAACCTGCGCAAACTTGAGTACCGACTACTGGTGCGCCTCCTGACAGCCGCCGCTTCACTGGGATGTAGGCAACGGCAGGTCTGCGAAGAAGGCTGACATGGTAAAAGTTCCAGTCTTGCGTTCGGGCAAGGTGGCAGCACCACAAGGTGCGCACAACTTTTCCTTGGGGGCGGCGTTCACAGCGAAACCGGCTGTTGTCGATGTCAATCCGCCGGTGTCTCCCTGGATTGACAAGTCCGTTGCTGCACAACGGGCTGAAAAGGCGGGACTGGCGGCGCTGAGGGCAGATGTCACCCTGGACCTCAAGCCGCCAGTCACCCACCGCAACCCCCGCAGCGCTCACTCCGTGGCCGGCCGGTCCGGCTGGACCAAGGCACTCACCAACAGTCTTCGATTGGCAGACAGCGCCCTGGTAGCGACAGCCGTCACGTCAGGTTTCCTTCTGAACACTGACGGTCTTGCCGTTGCGGCAGGCGGCGCGGGACATGAGCGCCATCTCATGCTCGGCTTCATACTTGGCATTGCCTGGCTCGGCGCATTGGAGGTCTACCGGACAAGGGATCCGAAAGTACTCGGGGTTGGGCCCGAAGAATACAAGCGTGTCCTGTCCGCAAGCCTGCGCGTTTTCGGCTTCCTGGGGCTCGTCGCAGTCGTCCTTCGGCTGGAGTCCGCAAGCTCATTCGTCCTGGTGTCCCTGCCCGTGGGCTTGGTAGCCCTGACAGGCAGCCGGTGGATGTTCCGCCGCTGGCTGACGCGCGAAAAATCACGCGGCCGCTGCCTCTCCCGTGCCATTGTGGTGGGGGAGCCACAGGACGTCAGGTACGTCATCAAGCAAATCAACCGGAAGTCCGGTGCCGCGTACAACATCCTGGGCGCATGCCTTCCAGGGGCTAGGCGTGGCGCCGTCCTGGTGGTGGATAACGTGCGGGTTCCCGTGTTGTCATCGATTTACGGCATTGCCCACACTGTGCGTCAGACGGGCGCCAACGCGGTGATCGTTGCCGGTCCCGTTCCCGGGGGCAACCAGTTCATCCAGGAGTTGGGCTGGCGCTTGGAAGAAGATGCCGCCGAACTGGTCCTGGCAGCAACATTGACCAACGTGGCCGGCCCGCGCATCCACTGGCGCCCCGTTGAGGGCCTGCCCTTGATGCACGTGGATATTCCGCATTACTCCGGTGGCAAACACACGCTCAAACGCCTCATGGACATTGTGGTCTCAGCTGCTGCTTTGCTTTGCCTGGCGCCACTGCTGGCTGTTTTGGCGCTGATAGTCAGGTTGGACAGCCCAGGTCCGGTGCTTTTCCGGCAGGAACGGATTGGCAGGCGAGGCACCACCTTCCAGATGCTGAAGTTCCGTTCCATGGTGGTTGATGCCGAAGCACGGCTGGAAGAACTCAGCGGCAAGGACCAGGGCGCCGGCGTCCTCTTCAAGATGCGCGACGATCCCCGCATCACCAAGTGCGGCCGTTGGATGCGCAAGTACTCCTTGGACGAGCTGCCCCAGTTCTGGAATGTGCTGGCCGGGAACATGAGCCTTGTGGGCCCCCGTCCGCCGCTGCTTCGCGAAGTCAGTGGCTACGAACGGCATACCCATCGCCGGCTGCTCATCAAACCCGGAATTACTGGCTTGTGGCAGATCAATGGACGATCGGACCTTCCCTGGGATGAAGCCGTCCGGCTGGACCTCTATTACGTCGAAAACTGGTCCATAGCGGGCGACCTGATGATCATGTGGCGGACCTTCCGGGCCATGATCCAGCCCTCGGGTGCCTACTGATGGGCGGGCTGGACCTCATTGACTGACACAGACTGGCTGACCCGGCAGACGCCGAGCGGCACAACAAGCATTACCTGAGAAAGAACCGAGCTATCCAACACAGAATCCGAGTGGAAAATGAGCATAGGAACTATTCCATCAGGCCACCTTAACGGCCACGGGATGACCCCGAAGTTACGGATCGCCGTGGTCGGAGCGGGATATTGGGGCCCGAACCTCGCCAGAAACCTTAAAGCCAGCCCGGACTGGGAACTCGTGGCAATTTGCGATCTTGACGTGGAGCGCGGACTTCGGCTGGCCGAAACGGTAGGCGGCGTCGCCGTCGTCGAGTCCTTGGACGAACTTCTGGACACGTACAACCTGGACGCCGTCGCTGTGGCGACCCCGGCGCACACGCATCACGGAGTAGTGATGACTGCATTGCGTGCCGGCATGCACGTACTCGTTGAGAAGCCACTCGCGGATAGCCGTGCCAAGGGCCTGGAAATGGTGGAGGAAGCCAAGTCCCGCGGACTCGTCCTCATGGCAGACCATACCTATTGTTTTACTCCCGCGGTTTTGAAGATCCAGGAGCTCGTATCAAGTGGGGCATTGGGCGACATCTTGTACGTCGACTCCGTGCGCATCAACCTCGGACTTGTCCAACCGGACGTCAACGTCTTCTGGGACCTTGCACCCCACGATCTGTCGATCCTGGATTTCGTCCTGCCGGGAGGCCTGCACCCCACCGAGATCTCTGCACACGGCGCAGATCCGCTGGGTACGGGCCGCGACTGTGTAGGCCACCTGACCTTCGGCCTGCCAAACGACGCCATGGTGCATATCCACGTGAACTGGCTCAGTCCCACCAAAATCCGCCAGATGATCATTGGCGGCTCAAAGAGGACGCTCGTCTGGGACGACCTGAACCCGCAACAACGCCTCAGCGTCTACGATCGCGGCGTCAGCCTGGAACAACAGCCACGGTCCGCGGCGGAGAAAAAGAACTCGGCCATCTCCTATCGCCTGGGCGACACCTGGTCACCGGCGTTGCAGGAACGCGAACCATTGGGCCAGGTCGTCGCCGAGCTGGCCGGCTCCATCCGGAACCACACGATACCGCGCACCAGCGGCGAATCCGGGCTCAGGGTCCTCTCAGTACTGGAAGCCGTCACCCAAAGCCTTGGAACAGACGGCCAGTCAACCATCGTTGCCGGCAACGAGGTCGCTCTCCAGGTCGCACAGTGAAGAAGCTGCTCGGCGCCAACGTCCTGGTCACCGGAGGCGCCGGAACCATCGGATCCACCCTGGTAGACCAACTGCTCGACGCCGGTGCGGCGCACGTGGACGTCCTGGACAACCTCGTCAGGGGGCGCCGGGTTAACCTCAACGGTGCCTTGGCTACCGGACTGGTACAGCTAGTGGAAGGTGACCTGAGGGACCGGGACCTGGTCCACGACCTCACCAGGGGCAAGGATCTGGTTTTCCATCAGGCTGCGATCCGTATCACCCAATGCGCCGAGGAGCCACGATTGGCGCTTGAGGTCCTGGTGGATGGAACCTTCAATGTGTTCGAAGCCGCGGTGGAGCAGAACGTGGAAAAGGTGATCGCGGCGTCGAGTGCCTCCGTCTACGGAATGGCAGAAGAATTCCCCACCACGGAGAGACACCACCACCACAACAACGACACCTTCTATGGGGCCGCGAAATCGTTCAACGAGGGAATGGCGAGGAGCTTCCGGGCCATGTCCGGCCTGGACTACATCCTCCTGAGGTATTTCAACGTGTACGGACCCCGCATGGACGTCCACGGCCTCTATACAGAGGTACTTGTCCGTTGGATGGAGCGGATAGTCGATGGCCTTCCGCCCCTGATCTTCGGCAGCGGCCACCAGACAATGGACTTCATCCACACCGCCGACGTCGCAAGGGCCAACATCCTCGCAGCCGCCAGCGACGTCCGGGAGGGCGTCTACAACGTGGCCAGCGGCACCGAAACCAGCCTGGCCGAACTCGCTCAAACACTGCTACGGGTCATGCAGTCCCCACTGCACCTTGACCACGGACCCGAACGGGCAGTCAACGGCGTTGCCCGCCGCCTCGCAGACGTCACCGCCGCCAAGCGGGACCTCGGTTTTGAAGCCGCAATAGAACTTGAAGATGGACTCCGCACACTCATCACATGGTGGCGTCCGCTCCGTGAAGAAATCGCAGCCTCCCGGCAGCTTGCCCGGCCGGAAGCACCCTCAGTAGGTGCACGATGACCACCTCCGAAACCGCCCTGGCACGCATCGACGTCATGAAACCATGGCTTGGGGAAGAAGAAGCCCAAGCAGTGGCCGAGGTCATCGCTTCCGGTTGGGTGGCCCAAGGCCCCAAAGTCAAGCAGTTCGAGGAAGCCTTCGCCCTGGAGCAACAGGCGTCCTTCGCCGTCGCGGTCTCCAGCTGCACCTCAGCCCTGCACCTGGCACTCGCCGTCGCCGGCGTCGGTCCGGGAGACGACGTAGTCCTTCCCTCCTTCTCCTTCATTGCCACGGCAAACGCCCCCACCTACGTAGGCGCCCGGGCCGTCTTCGCGGACGTCGACGTACTCACAGGTTGTGTCACCGCTGAAACGATTGCCGCCGCCTTGACGCCCGCCACACGGGCCGTCATAGCCGTGGACCAAGGCGGAGTACCCGTGGATCTCGATCCCATCCGGGCCCTGTGCGACCCCCTCGGTATCACCGTGGTGGAAGACGCAGCCTGCGGCATCGGTTCCCGCTACCGCGGCCGCCCAGTAGGAGCCGGCGCTGAACTGGTGGCCTGGTCCTTCCACCCCCGCAAAATCCTCACCACCGGCGAGGGCGGGATGCTCACCACACCGCGGCGGGACCTCGCAGACCGGTCCCGCCGGCTCCGCGAACACGCAATGAGCGTCTCAGCCGCGGACCGTCATGCCAGCATCCTTGCCCCCGCCGAGGAATACCTCGAAATAGGTTTCAACTACCGCATGACTGACCTGCAGGCCGCCGTCGGGATCGTCCAACTAGGCCGCCTGCACCAAGCAGTACAACGCAGGCGCGAACTGGCCGCCAACTACGCACAGGCCTTCGCTGGTATCGAAGGCCTCCGTTTAGTGGACGACCCCGGATACGGAACCGGAAACTTCCAATCCTGCTGGCTGGAAGTAGGCACGGCTTTCCCCCTGGGAAGAGACGCCCTGATGACCCGCCTGGCAGAGGACGGAATATCGGCACGACGCGGCATCATGGCCGCACACCGGCAACCTGCCTACGCCGTGACATCCAAGGGCGCGGTTTCGCTGGCAGCAACTGAATGGCTGACAGACCACACATTGATCCTGCCTCTCTACCACCAACTCACCCTGGGTGACCAGGTCCGGGTCATCGACTCAGTACTTCGCGCGGCAGGACAGGGAAGATGACCGAGCTCCTCCTCATCGCCGCCAGCGGACTCGCCCGCGAGGTCCTGGCCATGGTCCGCAACACCGGACAATACGACGTCATCGGAATCCTGGACGACGACGAAGACAAACTAGGACGCGTCGTGGACGGCGCCCACGTACTGGGCCCCATCCGCGATGCCCTGACCTTCCCACACGCCATGCTGCTTGTCTGTATTGGATCCGGCCGTGGACGCGAAAGCGTCGTCATGCGGCTACGCACCCTGGGCCTCGCAGAGGACCGATATGCGACAGCGATCGACTCATCAGTACATCCGCCAGAGGGATGCAGGATCGGCCTGGGGAGCATCCTCCTGGCCAACGTCACCATGACAGCCTCCGTCACCGTCGGAAGCCACGTAGTAGCCATGCCCGGCGTCACGCTCACCCACGACGACGTCGTCAGCGACTTCGCCACCCTGGCCGCAGGCGTATCCCTCGGCGGGAACGTCCACATCGGCCGCGCAGCCTACATCGGCATGAACGCAAGCGTCCGCGAGCGCCGCACCGTCGGCGCCGGCGCAACCATCGGCATGGGAGCGGCCGTGCTCACCGATGTTCCCGACGAGGAAACCTGGGCCGGGGTGCCCGCACGCGTTATCCGCCGCGGCTTTTCCCCCGAGCTGGAGGACGCCCTGTGACCCTCCGCAGCCGTCCCGCAATCCCGCAAACGCCCACTCCAACACGGGCGTTTGTCATCAGCGTCCTGAACGCAGTCGTGACACGCCTGGGCACGATCGCAATTGGCATAGCACTCGCGCGGTTACTGGGGCCCGAGCAGTTCGGAACATACGCTGTGGCGTTTGTGGCACTCATGGCTGTACTGAGCTTCAACGAACTTGGGGTCAGCCTGGCAATCGTTCGATGGCCAGGGGATCCCAAGGAAATCGCAGCGACCGTGACCACGATCTCAACGGCATGCAGCATTGTTCTCTTCGCAGGTTCCTATGTGATGGCGCCATACTTCACGGCAGCAATGGGAAACGAAGCGGCCACCGACGTCGTCAGGGCGCTCGCCTTCTGCATCGTTCTCAATGGGCTGGTGGCTACGCCTGCGGCCGTTCTGCAACGAAATTTTCGCCAGGGCCAACGCATGATCATTGATCAGGTCAACGTTTGGCTTGGGGCAGGCGTCTCCCTGGTTCTCGTCATCATGGGCATGGGTGCTATGAGTCTTGCCGTTGGACGCGTGTTGGCCAGCCTCATTTCCGCTGTCCTTTTCCTGATTTACTCGCCGTTGCCTTACCGCTTTGGGTTCTCCAGAAAGTTGGCGAAACAGCTGCTGGCTTTTGGGTTGCCCTTGGCGGGCGCGAGCATGGTGGTCTTCGGTGTGGGTTACGTTGACCAACTGGTTGCTGGAAAGATGCTCGGTCCGGTGGTGTTGGGTTTTTATGTCATGGCCACGAATATGGCCGGTTGGCCAGCCAGCTTGTTGTCGCAGCCTTTGCGCAGTGTGGCACCGGCGACATTTGCCAGACTGCAGGATGCTCCTACGGAGATGCGTGCCGCCATGCTGTCGATTGTTGCGGTGGTGGCAGCAGCCATGCTGCCGGTTTCGGCGGTCCTGACTGCCTGCGCGGTTCCGGTCGTGACGCTGCTGTATGGGGAAGCGTGGGGGCCGGCTGCCGGGGCCTTGGCTTGGCTGGCACCGGTTGCGGTGTTCAGGGTTTTCCACGAACTCATTTATGACTACCTGGTGGTGATCAAGCAGTCGGTTCCCATTCTGAGGGTCCAGCTCTTGTCTCTCCTGGCCTTGATTCCGGCGCTTGTTTTGGGCGCACAACTGGGCGGCCTCCAAGGCTTGGCGGCCGTTCCGCTGTTCATTGCGGCGGCCGTAACTTCGCCGCTCTATTTGGGTGCGCTCTCCCGGGCAGGTATTCCCTTGAGAAGCCTTGCGGTCAGCGTGAGTGTGTCCACCGGTATCTCGGTCGCCGCCGGGGTGGCCTGTTTCGTGCTGTCCTCTTCGATTCCTTCGCCCCTTCTGGCAGTTGGTTCCAGCCTGTTGGTTGGTTTGCTGGCCATCACGGTCTCGGTGTTCCTCCGGCTGGGAGACATTCATCAGTTGCGTCGAATGGGTCGGGAACAGGAGGCCGTCCGGTGAAGATTCTTGTCTATCCGCATGACCTTCGAATTGGTGGCAGCCAGGTCAATGCCATTGAGTTGGGAGCCGCTGTCCGGGACCTGGGCCACAGCGTGGTGATTTTTGGGCAGCCCGGAACGCTTACCCGGAAGGTGCGGGAGCTTGATCTGGAGTTCATTCAGGCACCGGCTCCCCGCAAGCGGCCGTCCCCGTCAGTGTGCGCGGCGTTGGGCAAGCTCGCCCGGGGGCGCATGCTTGACGTACTCCATGGTTACGAGTGGCCACCGGCCCTTGAGTGCTTGATTGCTTCAAGACTGGTACCCGGCAGCAACAGCATGGCGACTGTCATGTCCATGGCCGTTGCTCCGTTTATCCCCAGGACGATGCCCCTTCTTGTAGGAACTGAACAGATCCTGGAGGCCGAGTCAGCTTTCGGTCGCCACCGCGTGGGGCTTCTGGAGCCCCCCATCGATGTCATCGCAAACAGTCCGTCAGCCGTTGCAGGGCAGGAGAAATTCCGGGAACGGTTTGGACTGAATGACCAGGCCCAGATAGTTGTTTGTGTTTCACGTCTTGCCCGGGAGTTGAAGCTTGAGGGCATCTTGTCCTCGATGGACGCCATCGCTGAATTGGCACGGCTGAGGGACGTTCGCCTTGTGATCGTTGGAGACGGGCCAGGGATGAGGGACGCGATTGCCAAGGCTTCCGTTATCAATGACGGGCTGGGACGACGCGTGGTCCTGCTAACGGGGGAGCTTGAGGATCCCAGGCCAGCGTACGCGGCTGCTGATGTCGTTCTGGGGATGGGCGGCTCGGCCTTGCGCGGTCTTTCCTTTGGGAAGCCACTGGTGGTTCAAGGGGAGCGCGGCTTCTGGGAATTGTTGACCCCTGAAACTCTGGACCGTTTCCTCTGGCAGGGATGGTACGGCGTAGGCAGCGGCACGGACGCCGGGCGGGAAAACTTGATTTCCATCCTTGGATTCCTGCTGGACAACGAGCAGGAACGGGCCCAGCTGGGCTCCTTTGGGCGCCAACTTGTTCAGGACAGGTTTTCGCTCACTAACGCAGCCCGGGTACAGGTGCAGTTCTACCGGCGTTCACTGGAAGAAAGCACAGGAACATTCTCTTCGTTGAGGGCCGAGGCGGTAGCTGGTGCTCAATATGCCGCCTACGTGGGACGTCGACGTTTTCAGCGCTATTTCGGACACAACGCGGCTGATGACTTCAATGCCAAGCCGGTAGCCTCGATGCCTTCCCTGGCCGTGCGCGGACGGGACAGCTGATGGAAACGATCGTCTACATGTCCGGGACCCGCTGGGACAGCCTTTCGGGTACTGACAAGATGCTGGCCACCACGTTGGCAAGGACACACCATATTCTGTGGGTTGATCACCCGGTTCCGCTTACCAGCTACCAGGATGTCCGACGCCACCTCCTCCGGAGCCTTCGTGGTGTCGGCGAAAATGTGGGGACGAATATCAGCCGCCTGCGGATTCCGGCTCTGCCCGGCGTGAGCAAACCGGTCGTGCGTCGCTCTACGGATGCTCTTGTACGCCGCTGTGTAGATGCCGCCCTGGATCGGACTGCCGGGCGTATTGCCGGCATCGTCAATTCATCGCCGATCATGCTGTTTCCGTCCCGCCGCCCGGAAGGGACGCGGCTCCTGCACCTGACCGATGATTGGTTGGCGGGGACGAATCTCATGGGCTTCACTTCGTCCCATTTGATCCGCGTATTGGAAGAGAACATCCGATCTGCCGATGCTGTTAGCGCAGTCTCTGAGGAACTGGCAGCCAAGATCTCCAGGTTTTCCGGCAGGCCCGTCGAAGTCCTGCCCAACGGCTGCACTCCTGCAACCACTCCATCAGGTTCCCGCCGCAGTCCGGTTGTAGCCCTGGTTGGTCAGCTCAACAACCGGTTGGATCTGGACGCCCTGGAATCCGTAGCTGCAACGGAGGTCCCACTGCTCATCATTGGGCCCCGGGCGGACGGCGATCCAGTTGTCCGCTCCAGGTTGGATGCCCTGTTGTCCAGGCCAAACGTGGATTGGAGGGGGTTGGTGGGCCAGGACGACGTTGCCCGATTGCTGCAAACGGTGTCGGTCGGTATCACTCCTTATGCAGACACAGAGTTCAACCGGTCGAGTTTTCCTTTGAAGACCCTTGAATACCTTGCTGCAGGGCTCCGGGTAGTAGCCACGGACCTGCCGTCGACCCGATGGATCGGCTCGCCCGCCATTGCGGCAGCCAAAACACCCGCCGAATTCTCACAGTTCGTTCTCAATGCCCTGCGCGAGCCGATGACACAGGACCTCCGTGAAGATATTGACGCCACCGTACGGTCGCATAGCTGGGACTCACGGGGCGCCAAAGTCCGGGGACTCCTGGGCACGGGAAAGCAGGCCCGGAATGTCAGCGACGGGCACCCGACGCAGCTGTCAGGTCCTGCAGTGCCGGGCCAGCCGGATGACGTGCAGCCAAGGGTAGACCACGCGCTCCTGACCAGGTTCAACCTTCCGTCAAAGGGCTTTGAGAGCCTTGTCCGGGCCAAAGACGGATGGCTTCACAATCGCGTTGAACTCTTCGAGAGATATTGCCTTCCCTCGGTTCGTGCCCAGACACGCAAAGGTTTTCATTGGATTGTCTATTTCGATCCCGAGAGTCCTGCGTGGTTGTTGGACCGGATTCAGGACCTGAGTGCCGACGGTCTGTTCACGCCGATTTTCCGGGCGGAAGTTTCTGCCGACGAGCTCCTGGCGGACATCGAGGAGGTCACGGGTCGGCGGACACAAAATCTGCTGACCACCAATGTAGACAACGACGACGGCCTGGCCGCTGACTTTGTGGCCCAAGTACAGGACGTCCAGTGTTCCGAGTTGCCGTCAGCCATTTATTTGTCCTCCGGATTGGTAAAAGGAGGTGCCTCCGTCTATCTGAGGCACGACGACCGAAACGCGTTCTGCTCCGTGCGGTCCACCTGGAGTGGTCCCATTACATGCTGGTCAGCCTGGCATAACCAACTGAGCGAGATTATGGCCACGGAGGAAGTCGGTGGCCCGCCAGCATGGCTGCAGGTTGTGCACGGTTCCAACGTCAGTAACAGAATCCGCGGACGCCTTGTGGCCGCTGATCCATTTGCAGACAGGTTCCCTGGGTTGCTCGACGACGTGGCCGCTGTGAGGACGCTGGAATTAGTGCGCGACGCCCTGGTTGAGGGTCCGGCACGCCTGCTTCGCGACGGCCTGCGCAGCGCAATTAAAGCGGCCACGGTCAGGCTCCTCGGCAGAAGTGGAATCGACAGGGTAAAAGTTTTCCTGGGACAGAGTGGGAGGGAGATCGGATAATGCAAATCAGAACGATTCTAAGAAGCCTGGGGCACAGGTGGTACTTCGTGATCATCGGCTTGGTGATGACCCTCGTGCTGTGTTTTCAGCTCCAACAGAACACCCCTGAGAAATTCAAAGCGCAAGCCAGCCTGGTGATCATGCCATCAGCGCATAGCGTTGGCGTCGACGGTAATCCATACCTGAACCTGGGCGGCATGGGTGAGGCGCTGGACATCCTTACCCGCCGGCTCTCGGCCGAAGACATCCGTGGCAAGATCGCGGAGGACTTTGCCAACGCAAGCTACACAGCAGAGACCGATCGAGGCACGAGCGGAGCCATTCTTCTCATCACAGCCACGTCATCGAACCCGGATGAATCCTTGGGCACCATGCGCGCGGTCATGGACCAAGCCCCCCTCGTGCTGGAAAACATGCAAGGCGCGTTGAACGTTCCAGAGGAGTCGCGGATCTCAACCATGACCCTTCTGGTCGATAGCCGGGCAACGCCCGAATCCAAGGCAAGGACCCAGATCCTCCTCGTGGCAGCAGCCGGGGGAGTAGGGCTGACCTTGGTGCTCACCGTTCTGTTGGACAGCCTGCTGAAGTCACGCAGAGCCCGTCGCCACAGGGAAAAGGGTTCCCGGATTCCGGAGGAGACCAACCATAATGTGCCGGCTACAGCGCCATCACTGGCACCAGCGCACGACGACGTCCCGGTCGCCTTGCCAGTCTCCCACAGGCCCTCATAGCCATGACCCCCAAGACTCTGCTCCAGGTCCTGCGACGGAGGTGGTATGCCGCCGTCGCTGTTCTGTTGATTGGCTTCGCAGGATTGGGGGCGATCCGATCCCTGGATCCCGTGTATTGGACCCAAGCAGAAGTCTCCTTCGTTGCACCCGATGGCGAACCGGCCTACTGGGTCCCAGGGGGAGATGTGGCGTCGCTGGTGCCATTCGCCGCTCTGGTGGAGCGGCGCGTCAACGACGACTCCGACTCAGTCAATTTGGTCCTGTCCCGGGGCACCCTCTATGGAGCGGGAGTCAAGCACGGATACTCGGTGACGCTGCCCAACACCGGAGGCCAGTGGACCAAGAGCTTTTCCAGGCCGGTGCTGGCGGTTCAGGTGGTGGACTCGAGCGCGGAGCGGGTGAACGAAGTACTGTCCGCGGTCATTAAGAGAATCCAGGAGGAGTCCACGGCACTGCAGAAGGAAACGGACGT
This sequence comes from Paenarthrobacter sp. 10L412, assembly GCF_056395565.1. Classification (NCBI taxonomy): domain Bacteria; kingdom Bacillati; phylum Actinomycetota; class Actinomycetes; order Micrococcales; family Micrococcaceae; genus Paenarthrobacter; species Paenarthrobacter sp. 10L412. The sequence continues at coordinate 145,361 of NZ_JBFTJT010000010.1, forward strand.
TCATGGCGCCCTGATAACCACGGTGACCACGCCCTCAAGTCCCGAGATCATCTTCGGCGGCGGTACGCCGACGGACCGCGTCAAAGGTGCCAGCGTCTGGCTCGCCCTCGCTGGCGCTGCCGCCCTGGCCGTGGCCGCCACTGTTGAACGCCAGATTGCCCGGCGCCGTGGGGTACGTCGAGGGGCAGGTCAGTAGATATGCGGGACACATCAGATGGTTGGGACCCGCGTGAAGTAACTGTGGTCCAGATGGGAAAGCAGCGCGAGCGCTCGGATGTCGCCACATTCGTCACCATATATCTGGTGGTCACGTGTGCCGTTCCTTCCAACCTGACCATATCGGCCTTGGGCACCGTAGGGCGGTTGACCACCTTGTGGGCCCTCTTGGCACTCGTCTGGTGGGTGCTGTATCAGGTTCACAGGACCAAGCCGGAGGCTGTGGGGCGCCGCCCAGTCCGACTCGCCCTGGCCCTCTTTTTGGCTATTGCGGTAGCCAGTTACGCCGTGGCCATGCTCCACGGCCTGCCCGATAAGGAATCCAGTCCTGCAGATGGTGGACTCATTCGTTTGCTTGCTTGGGCAGGGATTCTCCTCCTGATCCACGATGGGCTCAAGAATAGACATGGATTGATTATCATCATGCGCAGTGTCGTCATGATGGGAACGTTCACCGCAGTCCTTGGACTTCTCCAGTTTGTCACGGGAGCATCCCTCATCGACTGGATCACCATTCCGGGTATGTCATCGAGCCCCGACTTCTCCAACATCGACGTCAGGGGCGGATTTGTCCGGGCCGCCGCCATGGCGTCACACCCGCTCGAGTACGGAGTCGTACTGTCGACCTCATTTCCCATTGCTTTGACCCTGGCACTCACGCAGACGACAAGGAATTGGCTGCTGCGGTGGCTGCCAGTCACGGCTATCGCCGTCGCTTCCGTCTTGTCGGTCTCCCGTTCTGCATTGATCGCGGTCGCCATAGCTTTCGTCATCCTCATCCCTGCATGGTCAAAGTCCATGCGGCGTCGGGCCTATCTGGCGTCAATCGGCCTCGTGGGCGCCATCTATATCGTCACTCCTGGACTGCTTGGCACGCTTCGAGGCCTGTTCACCGTCGGGGGCGACGACACAAGCATTACTTCCAGGACAAATGGGTACTCCACTGCCTTGGGGATGTTGGAGAACAATCCCATCATTGGGCGGGCGTTCGGAACGTTCCTGCCCGAGTACATCATCGTCGACAACCAGTATTTGGGACTGCTTGTGGAACTGGGGGTCCTTGGACTGGCCCTGTTCCTGGCCCTTATTATCAGTGGGCTCTCTTGTGCTTGGCGCGCGCGGCGCCTGGCCGTGGACAACGACATGCGTCAATTGAGCCAAGCAGTCCTCGCGTCCCTGGCAGCCATAGCTGTCACCTTTGCGTTCTTCGACGGACTCTCTTTTCCCATGGCCGCCGCGATGTTGTTCTTAATGCTTGGAGTCGCGGGAGCGTTGTGGCGCATCGTGCAGGAAGAACGAGGAGGCCTTCCCACGAGAAAGCTGAGCGCCCTACCCATCGGAAAGACGCCTCGATTTAATTTGCTGCGCCCGCATGGAGACGGAGTTGATGATGGTTCGAACAGATGAGGTCTTCCGTGGAGATGCGCCGAGAATCCTCCTCGTCAAGACCAGGGGACGCTCGATCGTGGAGCGGGCTGAACGACAGCGCCTGGAGTCCTCCGGCGCAGAGCCCCGCAGTCTCCTGTTTGAAGAAACCCTGAACTGCGATGTCCTCGATGAAAACACCATCCAACACGCAGAGGGTCTCCGGGCACACATCTATAGGCGTTTGCCGGCCTTTGCCGCCCAGGCCTTCGAAGCCGCACGGCTCAGCCGCTCCTACGACGTGATTATTACGTGGTCGGAAAGGCATTCAGTTGCCGTTGCGGCACTATTCGCCATCCTCCGTATTAGGACTCCGCATTTGGCCATGATGTTCTGGCTTTCAAAGCCGGCAGTTCGATGGCCTCTCAGGCTCGTCCGGTCCGGCATTGACAGAATCGTGACGTGGAGCTCAATCCAACGGACCGTGGCGATTGAACAGATTGGGTTTAAGCGCGATGACGTAGTCCTCGTCCGCCATCCTGTAGATCTGGAATTCTTCAAACCAGTCGATTCCGAGCGTGAGATCATCTTTTCAGCAGGCTCCACCCAACGGGACTTTCCAACGTTCGCAGACGCCGTCAGGGGATTGGACGTTCCCGTCCATATAGCCGCCTCGCTCGTGGTTGCCCTTGACGGATACAAAATCATCACGCGGGACGTTCGTAATGAACCGGGCTGGCCGGAGAACTGCCAGGTCCGACCACTCACGTCCGTTGAGCTGCGCGACGCGTATGCGGCCGCCAAGGTGGTGGTTGTCCCGCTTTTGCCCACTGACATTGACGCAGGCGTGAACGTCATTCTGGAAGGCATGGCCATGGGAAGACCTGTCATTGTCTCTGAAACCCAGGGCCAGGTGGACGTTATCCGTGACGGCGACACCGGAGTATTCGTGCCACCAAAAGATTCCTCGGCCCTCAGGAGTCGCATAGAGTCTTTCCTGGCCGACCCTGAAGCTGCGGAGGAAATGGGGCGTCGTGGTCGCGCCTATGTGGAGCAAAACCACCGTTTGGAAGACTTCATAGACCACGTCAGGAGCAATGTGCTCGAGTTGTCGACGCGGCCAAGCAGAAGGAACTTTTGGTCCCGGAGGAGCGGCGAACCGCTAGCGTCCGCCCAAAACTAGCCCAAGCTGCAAGACAAGCCCACCCGGCCGGGTTTCGCCCACAGGGGTTCTACTGCCTGCTGCTCTCATCGCGTTCCCAGGAACCGCTCGCTCTCCCCGTAAAGAATGCTCCGTACCGGCCAATAACAGCGAAACCTGCATATACCAGCGCATCGAATGCACTGACCGGCCCGCGTACTGAAACGGCTAGCTCCTGCAAAGTCCGCGCCGTCGAGGAGGCTGCGCCAGATGACGTCGACAGTGGGCCCCGTGAGGGTCTTTGCTGTTGATTTCCGCGGTAAGTGCGCCGAAGAATCGCGAGCAACGCCCTCGATGAACGAGGGGTCCTCACAACGACAGGGTCGGTTGCCAGAACAGCTTTTTCGCCGGGTTGGAACAAACGGTCCACGTAGTAGTCGTCGCCGGTCAGAGCGGGAAATTCTCCGAGCCGCTCGTGTCCATCTGCGTTCATCGCGTAGGCTCCGGCCCCCCACAGCCCCTGCACGTTTCCAGGAATTCGGTTCCGGGCCCTGTAATAAGCCCTGACCAACACGGAGGCTCCGCTGGTGTCGTAGCGGAAGGCTGGCCGTGCAGCCAGAAGGGGCCCGGCCTCGAGAGCCTTGAAAACGGCGTGAAGGGCCTCGGGGTTGAGCTCTACATCAGCATCAAGATACAGTCGCGGCCACCGTTCGGTGGCACCGTCCGCCGCGTTGAGCGCTGCTGTTTTGGACGCACCCTCCACATGCAGGACCTTGATGCCGTGGTACTGGGAGGCGACAATTTCCGTGTCATCCGTGCAGCCATTGCACGCCACGATGACATCCACAGTTCCCGCTCTTATGACTTCCTTCAAAGAATCCAGTGTCCGGCCAATAACTTTTGACTCATTGTGCGCCGGGATGATGACCGCTCCGGTTGGAAGGTCCTTCGAAAAATCAGGGGATCGCGTGGCATGAGGCAACGTCTGCCATAGCCGTTTCCTCAAAAGGGCCCGTGCTGCTTCCCGGTGGCCAGGTTTGTTGATGCGTGCCATCTCAGCGGCGCAAACGGCGGCCCGGAAGAGCAGAGCCCTGCTCCGCCCGAGATGTTTGGCTGCATAGCGAACACGATTCACGGACAGCAGCGCCGTCAGCTGAGGCGAGGTACCCGAACCCCCGCCTTCATGCCACATCCTTGCTGTGGGCTCGAACCAGATTGAATTCCCTGCTTCACGGATTCGATGGCAATAGTCTGTCTCCTCCGAATACAGGAAGAATTGCTCGTCCCATTCCCCAACGGCCTGGGCTGCCTCGTCGCTTATCAGGAGAGCCGCGCCTGTGGCCCATTCGATGCGATGAGCGTATTGGTAGCCCTCCACGTCGAAGTCCATCTCCGAGAGCCAAGCCGGCCGCCGGCGCAGATGGCTGCCCAGTGCGGCATCTCCCAGGGCCCGCATCACGCTCGGCTCGCGGCGCAGCGAGGGGTAAACACTGCCATCATTTTCCAGCAGGACCGGCACAACCGCCCCAGCGTGGGACAGCCGCATTCTTCGGCGCAATGCTGCCACTGCGCCCGGCTCCACCCGCAGGTCCGGATTCAAGATGAGGTAGGCATCGGCGGGCCCCGCCACCCGAATCGCCGCGTTGATGCCACCCGCGTAGCCTAGATTTCCGCCCGTCCGCAAAGAGATGACATCCGAATGCTTCGCCAGCTCGGTCATCGTGCGATCGTCAGGAGAATTGTCAGCCACCACTACTTTCATGGTTTGGTCACCTGTCATGGCCCTCAGGCTCGAAATCAGGGGTCCGACGTCGTCGGCGTTGTTGTAGGTAACAACTATGGCTGCCACCTCTGCCCTCGCCTCAGCCCGGAGGAAGGGCTGCGGGGCCTGGTTGTTGATCGGGGCAGGGGCAATTACCGAATCCTCTGGCTTCCGGCCCGCGGGCAGTGCGGCGGGAGGAACGTCTGCAGCGCTGACCTGACGCAACTTCAGGTAGGCCTCGGGTCCATCTATCAGGTACCGGCGAGCAAGCCTCCGAGGCTCCAGCATGAGTCGCCAAGCCCACTCAAACCCGTGGGAACTGATCCAGGATGGGGCGCGCCGGATTCGACCAGCCAGGAAATCGACAACAGCACCGAACGCCAGCAGAATCTTGGCTCCCGTGAGGCGGCCATACTTGCTGACCCACAATTCCTGGCGGGGCTTGCCCATGCCCACCACCAGGATGTCCGGAGCAGTAGCCGCTATCTGCGCCGCGAGTTCCAACGAAGCCTGCTCATCGCTGATCACGGACCTTTCCGGGGCCCACCAGCCTGCGATCGCCAGATCCGGACGCTCCGTTGCGAACCTGCCGCGGATAAGCTCCTGGGCCTGCTCCGTGCCACCGAGGAATCCCACGCTCAGGCCACGGCGTTCGGCTTCGTCCAACAGGGGCTCCACAAGATCGCTTCCCGCCAATCGTGGCCACGGCTGGTCGGTCAGACGACGGGCTTCAGCAACCAGCGGGGCTCCGTCAAGCAATGTCAGCCACTCCACCGACGCGTGCTCCGCCATGGCGCCCATCCACCTGCTTCCGGCCCCAAAGTGCAGGATATGGTCCAGGTTCGCGGAACAAACGCCAAGAGGTGACGCGCCAACTGAAGTTGCCCGGTCCATGATTTCCCGCAGGGCGCCATCAAACTCCAAGAGCTTCACGGGAACTCCGCCCAGGCTCACCCACAGACCCTGCCCGGCTGGGGAAACTGTCGGTGGTCGGGAACCATGCCCTGTTGCTTCCCCCGGGCGAAGTCGGGGAGAAATGTGGCGGGTGGCAACCCGGGAGGGCGCAGTCTCTTGGTGCAGCATTCTCGGCTCCAGGCTCGATGATCCAACTCACGGCACAAAAATGTGCCGGCGATCCAAGTCGCTGCACTTCCTGGATCGCCGATGCCGGACGGCGGGTGCCGCCCGAACTTACTTCCTTGAGTTGTCTCCCGGCCCTACTGTTTCGAGGCTGCCGTAGGGCTACTTTAGGACGATTTGCCTGCGTGCACCAGAGCCCGCGTTTGACTCATGGGAAAGGTCCGCGGCCGCAGGGTATTGCCTGCCGGCCCCTGCCGGGAGAGGATGCGTTATGTCGACACCGAGGGGACCAACTCTGACCACGTAGAGGAGGGACATGGGCAGCGAGATCACAGACTGTTTGGGGGGCTCGGCAACGCATTTTGTTCTGACACGCTTCAATGTCCGCAGCTTTTATCACAAGGCAGAGCCCACGGACGCATGGCTTCGCGAGCGCCTTCAACTCTTTGAAATGTACTGCATCCCGTGCTTCCGGAATCAAACGGAAACCCGGTTTACTTGGCTGGTTTTCCTTGACTCCCTGTCACCATTGTGGTTGAAGCAGGAAATTGACAAACTGTCCCAAGGCGTCTTTCGCGCCGTTTACGTTGAGGGTGCCTTCTCGCAGGAATTCCTCAGCCGGACAATTGGCCAACTTACTGCCACGCCCTACGTCATCACCACGCGGGTAGATAACGATGACGCAGTAGCAAACGACTTTATTGAGACAATTCAAAGTTGTTTTATGGAACAAGACAAAACCTTCGTTAATCTCGTGAACGGTGCGCAGTATGCCGGTCGGAAACTTTACGTCCGCCCCTACACGATGAATCCATTTTCGAGCTTGATAGAGCGGGTTACGAACCACCGTCCGGCCACCGTGTTCGTTGAACATCATTACCGGATCGATGCATATGCCCCTGTCCTGAACGTGCGGACCGCACACCCGATGTGGTTGCAGGTGGTCCACGGCGGTAACGTCCTCAACGAGGTCGTCGGCCTGCGGACGAGTGCCCGACGCATTGCCCCGCACTTTTCTGTGTCCCTCGAGGTGGATGATCGACTGTTCAGCCGCAGCGTGGACAGGGTCCTGGGCGCCTGGAAAATTCTCCTGCGCCTGCTCCGAAAGCCATCGCGGCTCAGGGACTTGGCCAAGACCCTCGTAGCGCGGAAAGCGGGAAGCTTCGTCTCAAAGTGACGTTCCGGAACGCAGGTATGCTTCCAGGCGGGAATGCGACATGGACGGAGTGAAGCCCGCTTCCTTTATTTTCGAAAGGTCCAGCACGCTGCTGCCTGGGCGCGGCGCCGTCCCGGGTTTTGCGTATTCGGAAGTGCTGATGGTGGTGATTTTTCCAGGATCTGCACCGCAGAGGCGATAGACATCCCGTGCAATTTCCGCCCAGGACTGCGGCTCGCCGTCGCTGGTGAGGTTGTACGTTCCGTAAGGTGCCTGTTGGGTGATCAAGTGCCTGATACCTGCGGCAATATCAGAGGCAAATGTCAGCCGCCCCCATTGGTCGCCCACCACTGCGGGCGCCACGCCTTTCGCGGCCAGTCCAGCCATGGTGCGGACGAAGTTGCGGCCCTCGCCCACCACCCAACTGCTCCGCACAATGTAGTGCCGCGGCACCGCAGCAACGGCAGCGTCTCCGGCGGCTTTGCTTTGCCCGTAGACACCCAGGGGAGCGGGTGCCTCGTCCTCCCGGTGCACGGCGGCCGTACCGTCGAACACATAGTCGCTGGATACATGGACAAGCGTCAGTGAATGTTCGACGGCGGCCCTGGCCAAGCGGGACACTGCGGCTGCGTTGATGCTCCAGGCAGCAGTGCGTCCTTCCGCTGTCTCCGCGGCGTCGACTCCCGTAAAGGCGGCGGCGTTGATGATGGTGGAGTACTTGCGCCAATCGGTGGCGAGATAGGAGTTCTCTGCCGAGATGTCGAACTGGTCCCGCCCCGCAAAGTCCACTGTTGGGTCGCCGTCGAACTCCTGTCTGAGCGCTTTCCCCAATTGTCCGTCCGCGCCCAGTACCAACGTCCGCCTGGATTGCATGGGCGTGACTGTTGCCAGCCTCGGATGGTTGCGGTCCTGCGGTGACAGGATGGCCCGCTCCAAGGGTATGGGCCACGGCACAGCGGCGTTTTCGTCGCCAACGTTCAGGAACGTATATTCGGCTTGGGCCCCGGCGCTCCAATGGTCGTTGACCAAGTAGGTGTAGGCGGTGTCATCCTCCAGGGTCTGAAAAGCATTGCCCACACCGCGCGGAACGAAGATAGCGTCCTTGGCCGTCAGCTCGGCATGGAACATCGTTCCGAACGTAGGCCCATCCCGCAGGTCCACCCACGCACCAAAGATCCGTCCTGAGGCGAGGGAGATGAACTTGTCCCACGGTTCGGCGTGGATACCCCGCGTGGTCCCGCGTTTGGCATTGAAAGAGATGTTGTTCTGCACAGGCCCAAAATCCGGCAGGCCCAAAGCCATCATCTTGCTACGGTGCCAGTTCTCCTTGAACCATCCCCGGTGGTCTCCGTGGACCGGCAGCTCGAAAAGCAACAGCCCAGGGATCGGCGTACCGCGGGATGTCAATTCAGTGGGTTCCATGGGTTAGTGGCCTTGACCCGCATATTTGGTTTCGGTCACAGCTTTTTGCGGTCGCCACCACGCTTCGTTGTCCTGGTACCAGCGCACAGTGTCAGCCAATCCGGCGTCGAAGTCTGCAAACCGGGGGACCCAACCAAGTTCCTTTCGAAGCTTGCTGGAGTCAATCGCATACCGAAGATCGTGACCAGGCCTGTCAGTCACCAGGTCATAGGCCTCGGGAGACTGTCCCATCTGCCGAAGCAGCTTCTCCACGACGTCCCGGTTGGACTGCTCACCGTCAGCACCGATCAGGTACGTTTCACCAATCCGCCCACGCTCCAGGATTGCCGCCACAGCCGAGGAGTGGTCCTCCACATGGATCCAGTCCCGCACATTGTGGCCGTTGCCGTAGAGGCGGGGACGGTTGCCATCCAGGACGTTGGTGATCTGTCGTGGGATGAATTTCTCCACGTGCTGATAGGGCCCATAGTTGTTCGAGCAGTTGCTGATGGTCGCTTGGAGGCCGAAGGAACGAACCCAGGCCCGAACCAACATGTCTGAACCGGCTTTGGTTGCCGAGTAGGGGCTCGTGGGCCGGTAGACCGACCCCTCGGTGAACCGTTGCGGATCTTCCAGGGCCAAATCCCCATACACCTCATCTGTGGAGATGTGGTGAAAGCGGGTACTGTGCTTCCGCGCCGCTTCAATGAGCGTGAACGTGCCTACGAGGTTAGTGTCCACGAACGGCCGGGGATCCTGCAGTGAATTGTCGTTGTGCGATTCGGCCGCAAAATGGACCACGGCGTCAACGGCTGCCGTCATGCGGTCTACCAGCGGGGCATCGCAGATATCGCCCTGGACGAATTCGAAGCGTTCAGGAGGCAGGCCGGCGAGGGACTCGATGTTTCCGGCATAGGTGAGTTTGTCCAGGGCCGTGACATGGAGGCGTGAGTGCTCCATGATGTAGTGGATAAAGTTGCATCCAATGAATCCGGCCCCGCCGGTGACAAGGATTCTCTGCATGGCCATAGCGTAGCCGCCAATTGGGGCTATGTGCAGCGGGAAGGGACAGCTAATATGCGCGGCATCGTTCTTGCAGGCGGCACGGGCTCCCGGCTTCACCCAATAACGCTTGGAATCAGCAAGCAATTAGTCCCCGTATTCGACAAACCCATGATTTATTACCCGCTTTGCACGCTGATGCTTGCCGGCATTCGGGACATTCTGGTGATTACTACACCCACGGATGCGCCCCAGTTCGAGAACTTACTGGGCGACGGATCCCAATTCGGCATAAACCTCACATATGCACAACAACCCACGCCTGATGGATTGGCGCAGGCATTCATCCTGGGGGAGCAGCACATTGGCAAAGGCAAAGTAGCGCTCATCCTGGGGGACAACATCTTCAACGGTCCCGGGATGGGTAACCAATTCCGCAAGTACGCCGACGTTGAAGGCGGCGCGATCTTCGGTTACTGGGTCAAGGATCCAAGTGCTTACGGCGTCGTGGAATTCGATGACGATGGTCTGGCCGTCTCCATCGAAGAAAAGCCCGCGTCCCCAAAGAGCAACTACGCGGTCCCGGGCCTGTACTTCTACGACAATGACGTCGTCGCCATGGCAAAAGACCTCAAACCTTCCCCTCGGGGGGAGCTGGAGATCACGGATATCAACCGGCAATACATGGAGCTCGGAAGGCTCCATGTGCAGAAATTCCCCCGCGGGACCGCCTGGCTGGATACGGGAACCTTCAGTGACCTCAACGATGCGTCAAACTATGTCCGAACCACCGAGAACCGGCAGGGCCTGAAGATCGGAGCGCCGGAGGAGGTGGCGTGGCGAATGGGCTACCTCAACGACGACGAACTCCGCCAACAGGCGTCCAAGCTCGCCAAAAGCGGCTATGGCAGCTACCTGTTGGACATCCTCGACCGCCAGTAAGAACCTCGAGGGCTATACGGCCGAGACGTCCTCCAAAGCGCGCGAAATTTCGGCAGGGAGAACGGTCAATTGGGCATCCAGCAATTCCTTGAGCTGGACGGCGTTCCGGGCTCCCACTATCGCCGTGGCAACGCCGGGACGCGAAAGCAACCAACTCAGCGATACGTCCAGGGGCGATCGTCCCAAACCCCGCGCGGCCATGGCAACGGCCTCCACTACCCGTGATGCCTTCGGTTCAAGGTATGTTTCAACATACGCTGCAAGCCTGCTCTGCGCTGCACGGGAATCCGCGGGAATCTGGCCCCGGTACTTTCCGCTCAAGACACCACGGCCCAGGGGAGCCCAGGCCATGAGGCCGAGCCCGGCATCCTCCACGGCAGGAATGAGCTCTTCCTCCGGCTTTCGCTGCACCAGGGAATATTCGGATTGGTTGGCTACCAGCGTGAAACCAGCGACTGCCGCCACTTTCGCTGTCTGCCACCCGTTGTAGTTGGAAATTCCCACGTATCGGGCACGTCCCGACCTCTGCGCGAGCTCCAGTGCTGACAGAGTCTCGTCCAAGGGAACATTCGGGTCCCACTCATGAACGAACCAGATATCGAGGTAATCGGTTCCAAGCCTTGCCAGGCTGGCGTCCAACGCTGACAACAGGGCACCGCGTGATGCGTTGATGCTGCGCCTGGATTCCGACGACGAGACACCGGCTTTGGTAGATATCACGACTTCGGAGCGAGCCACGACATCACCCAACATGGAGCCCAACATCGCCTCAGCCTGGCCTTGGGCATACGATGCAGCGGTGTCGATCACGGTGCCACCTGCGTCCACGAAAGCGTGGAGCAACTCGGCAGCGTCCTGCTCATCCGTCTCCTGCGCCCAGGACATTGTTCCGAGGGACAAAGAGGAGACACGGAACCCGCTGTTCCCGACATAACGCTGCTGCATGCTGATAGCTTACGGGGAGTTCCCAGTCTTCATGACGTAGGGTCTATTCACGTGAACTGGATAGAAGCAGCCTTGCTGGGCCTGGTGCAGGGCCTCACCGAATTCCTCCCGATCTCCTCAAGCGCGCACCTGCGGATCGTGGGCTCATTCCTTCCGAATGCGGCCGATCCCGGAGCAGCCTTCACGGCCATCACCCAACTGGGTACGGAGACGGCGGTCATCGTCTATTTCTGGCGCGACATCGTGCGGATCATCGGGGCCTGGTTCAGGTCCCTGAGCGGAAAAGTCCCACGAAACGATCCGGACGCCCGCATGGGATGGCTGGTGATCCTGGGCAGCCTACCCATCATCGTTCTCGGCTTGTTGTTCCAGGACCAGATCGAGTCGGTCCTGCGGAGCATGTGGATAGTTGCCACCATGCTCATTGTCTTCGGCATGATCCTGGCAGTTGCCGACGCCGTTGGCCGCCAGGAACGGGATCTCACACAGCTCAGCTATAAGCACGGCATTCTGTACGGTTTTGCCCAGGCAATGGCCCTTATTCCCGGCGTTTCGCGTTCCGGCGGAACCATCACTGCCGGGTTGCTGATGGGGTACACGCGTGAAGCTGCGGCCCGCTACTCGTTCCTCCTCGCCATTCCGGCGGTTTTCGGCAGCGGCCTCTACCAGCTCTACAAAACGGTTTCCAAGGAGGGCCTGGCCGGTCCCTACGGCCTCCCGGAGACAGCCCTGGCCACAGTCATCGCTTTCGTGGTGGGCTACGTGATCATTGGTTGGTTCCTTAAGTTCGTCTCGACACGTAGCTACAGGCTCTTTGTCTGGTACCGCATCCTTCTTGGCCTGGCCTTGTATGTCCTGCTCGGTTTCAATGTGATCAGCGCCTAGCACTAAGGTTGAGTCGTGAAATCGTGGACTTCCCGCCCTGTTCCTGAGCTGCCCGGCACAATGCCGCAACTACGCCTCTTCGACACCGCCCTTGGCCGTGTCGCGGAGATAGAGCCGCAGCCGGAACAATCGATGTACGTCTGCGGCATTACACCGTACGACGCCACGCACATGGGCCACGCCGCCAGCTATGTGGCCTTCGACCTCCTCAACAGGGCCTGGCGCGATGCCGGAATCCGGGTGGCGTACGTTCAGAACGTAACGGACATCGATGACCCGCTGCTTGAGCGCGCCACCGCCACCGGTGTGGACTGGCGTGACCTGGCGCAGAGCCAGATTGAACTGTTCCACACGGATATGGACGCCCTCAACGTCCTTGCTCCAAATCATTACATCGGCGCGGTCGAAGCCATTCCGGACATTGTGCCCGCCATCGAGCGGCTTATTGCCGACGGCGTCGCCTACCGCGTACAAGGTACAGACGGCGAGCCCGACGGCGATGTCTACTACGACGTCGAAATGGCCGGCAAACGATCCGACGCCACTGATGCATGGACGCTGGGCGACGTTTCAGGACTCGGCGAAGCGGAAATGCTTGCCCTCTTCGCTGAGCGTGGCGGCGATCCGGACAGGGCCGGCAAACGCCAGGCGCTTGATCCCTTGCTCTGGCGGGTAGCACGTGAAGGCGAGCCCAGCTGGCCCGGGGCTACCTTGGGCGACGGCCGTCCCGGTTGGCACATTGAGTGTACGGTTATCGCGCAGAAATACCTGCCCGCCCCTTTCACCGTGCAGGGCGGCGGCTCCGACCTCGTGTTCCCCCACCACGAAATGGGAGCAGGACATGCCTACTCACTGGCGGGCGTTCCGCTTGCCCGCCACTATGCCCACGCCGGCATGGTGGGCCTTGATGGCGAAAAGATGAGCAAGTCAAAGGGCAACCTGGTTCTTGTCTCCAAGCTCCGTGCTGCGGGAGAAGAACCAGCTGCCATCCGCCTTGCGATCCTCGCCCACCACTACCGCTCTGATTGGTCCTGGACTGAGGCGGACTTCGGGGCAGCAAAGGATCGGCTCGCCCGGTGGCGCAATGCCCGCGACGCCGCCCCAGCCGGTTCGGCCGGAGCACTCGTCGCCGCCATGCGCCTGGAATTGGCCAATGACCTCAACGCTCCCGGAGCCATTGCCGCCGTCGATCGCTGGGCTGAGGAGGCAGTGCGGAACAACGCCCCGGCGTCCGGGATCGACGCCGCCCTTATGGGCGATGCCGTAGACGCGTTGCTCGGCGTGGAGCTTTAGGGGCGGTCCTTACCGCGTCGCTTCAAATACCGCTCGAATTCCCGGGCAATGGATTCGCCCGATGCTTCCGGGAGGTCTGCGGTGTCCTTGGCTTCCTCCAACTGGCGCACGTAGGCGGCAATCTCAGGATCTTCGGTGGCAAGTTCGTCTACTCCGCGTTCCCAGGCCTCGGACTCTTCCGCCAGGGCCTGGCTGTCCAGGGGAACCTGGAGCAGGTCCTCGATCTTGTGAAGGATGGCCAGTTGGGCTTTGGGCGAGGGCGGCTGTGCGACATAGTGGGGGACCGCTGCCCACAGGGAAACTGTTGGCAGCCCTGCCAGCATGGCAAACTCGGCCAGCACACCCACAATGCCCACGGGCCCCTCGTACTGGGAGGCCTCCAGGTTCAAGCGTTCCCGAAGTGAACTGTCTTCCGTGGTGGTGCTTACCGGAATAGGCCTGCTGTGGGGAACGTCGGCCAGCAGCGCACCGACAAGAATGACCGAGTCCACCTTCAGTGCCTCGGCATGGACCAGGAGTTCGGTTGTGTAGGCGCGCCAACGGTATGAAGGTTCGGTGCCCAAAACAAACACCACGTCCACGTTGCTGTCCGGAACTGACGCTTTGTAGATCCGCGTTGAGGGCCATTTGACCTTGCGCGCGCCAGAGGACGTGCGCCGCACGGTGGGCCGGGTGAACTGGAAGTCGTAGTACTCCTCGGCGTCCACTGTGGCAACCTTCTTGCCGTCCCAGAGCTTGTTCAAATAGTGCAGCGCATCGCTGGCGGCCTCACCGGCGTCGTTCCAGCCTTCAAACGCGGCGATCATTACGGTGACGCGCTGGCCTTCCGCGGGTTCCTTAAGGAAACGCTCGGGCTCCGCGGTGATGTCCTGTCCTTCGGGGGTCCCGTCCACACTGTTCATCCACTCACCCTACGTCCAAGTCCCTTGTGGATGCATGGCATTTCGCGCCGAAGCGTGTCCTGTATTCGCCCACAGCGCAAGCCCGGCAGGAAGCGCCCCGGCTTCCACGTAGACTTGAAACCATGCCTTCGTCATCCAGTCAGCCCCTCCTCAAAGCCGTGCTCTGGGATATGGATGGCACCCTTGTGGACACTGAGCCCTACTGGATTGCCGCCGAGCGCGCACTCGTGGAGGCGCATGGCGGGACCTGGTCACACCAGCAGGCCATGCAGTTGGTGGGCCAGTCCCTGCTGCACTCCGCCGCTGTACTCCAAGCTGCTGGAGTCCGCCTTGAAGCCCGGGAAATCGTGGATACCCTCAGCGCACAGGTGATCATGCACGTCCGCAATGAAGTTCCCTGGCGCCCGGGAGCACGCGAGTTGCTGGACGAATTGCACCAGGCGGGCATCCGTTGTGCCCTGGTCACCATGTCCGAGGGCCGGCTGGCCGGCGTTATCGTTGAAAGCCTCCCCAAGCCCTACTTCGAATTCCTGGTCACGGGAGACACCGTCACCAACGGCAAACCGCACCCGGAGGCCTACCTCACAGCTGTTGAACGGCTTCGGCTCGACGACCCGTCACTGACCATCGATCACTGTGTTGCGTTGGAAGACTCCATTCCGGGCGCTACGGCTGCCCTGGCATCGGGCGTACTGACAGTGGGCATCCCGCATCAGGTTCCGTTGCCCGAGTACCCTGGCATGGTCATGTGGGAAACCCTGGTGGGCAGGTCCGCAGCAGATGTCAGCCAGCTGGTTGCCGATCGCTTCGCACCGGGAAACCTGCTTGAAGGGGCAAACTAGGTGAGCAGCTCCTCCACGCCACACCATGCCGTTACCAAAAGGGACGGCATCCCGCTCGGAAAAATCGCCGGAATCTCCGTGTACCTCGCGTACTCGTGGTTCGTTATCGCCGGCTTCACCGTCATCGTCTATGGGCCTGCCCTGCTGGTGCGAATGCCCAACCTGGGCATCTGGGCCTACTTTGTTGCCCTCGGCTATGCCTTGCTGCTGGCGCTCTCCGTCCTGGTCCACGAGCTTGCCCATGCGCTCAGCGCCAAGGCGTTCAACTGGCCAACGGAAAAGATTGTCCTGAACCTGTGGGGTGGCCACACCCAATTCGAGAGCTTCACCGCATCCCCGGGACGCTCTGTCATCGTCGCCCTTGCCGGACCGGTGTCGAACTTTGTCCTGGCCGGCGGCATGTGGGCTGTCCTTTCTTCAGGCATCCTCGGTGGCGTCGCGGAAATCCTGGCAAACATCCTGATGTGGGCCAACCTCCTTATTGGCATCTTCAACGTTCTTCCCGGTTTGCCCTTGGATGGCGGCCGCTTGGTGGAGTCGGCGGTATGGAAGGCCACGGGCAGCCAGGACAAGGGAACCATTGCGGCAGGATGGTCAGGCCGCGTCATCGTCGCCGCACTTGTCATTTGGTTCATCGGAGTGCCGTTCCTCACCGGAGCGCCCCTTGACATCAGCCTCATGCTCATCACCGTCCTTGTTTGCGGTTTCCTGTGGATGGGCGCATCGAGCTCAATCAACCATGCAAAACTCCGCAGCCGCCTTTACCTGGTGAGCGCGGCCGGGCTCGCGGAGCCCGCAGTGGGCCTCCCGAACGCGGCTACTGTGGCGGACGTCCTGGTGGTATCACCGGCCGGGAGTCCCGCGGTCGTAATTTGCGGACCTGACGGAAAACCGCAGGGAGTGGTGGATCCGGGCGCGGCCGCCGCGGTTCCTCCCGAGGCCATAGCGACCACGCCGGTCACCGCCGTAGCGCATGCCCTGGCGGCCGGCGCGTACGTCCCGGAATGGTCCAAGGGCCAGGAGCTGATCCAGTATCTGGCGCGGCTGGAGGGTGGCGAATACGCTGTGGTGGACCACAACGGAACCGTGACCGGGTTGCTCCGCCAGCAGGCAGTAGTGACAGCGATAACAGGGAAAGAAGCCCGGGGCAGCGGGCGCGCCTAACGCCCTTGCCGGTAGAGTTACGTGCCGGTCCATAAAACAGACAAAACAAAACCATCCTTTTCGGCGCCCATACGGCAGCAACACATGGCGGCGCAGCCGCCCAGGAGCGAGGAACACCACATGAGCAGCGAAACCGCCGCGGCGCAGACAAGCGCAGGCACTGTCACGGGCGCGGGCACAGGCATCGACAAGCCAGCCACTGACTCTGCCACGCAACCAACCGGGGCAGCCCGGCGCCGTGGGCCTTTCCGCGTGGGCGAGCGGGTGCAGCTCACCGATGAGCGTGGCCGGATGAACACCATCACGCTCGAGGTGGGGGGAGCTTTTCATACCCACCGCGGGTTCCTGAACCACGACGAAATCATCGGCAAGGTTGATGGTTCGGTAGTCAGCAATAACATCGGGCAGCAGTACCAAACGCTGCGTCCCCTCCTCTCGGACTTCGTCCTGTCCATGCCTCGTGGCGCGGCGGTTGTCTATCCGAAGGACGCCGGTCAGATTGTCACGATGGCAGATATCTTCCCCGGTGCGCGCGTTGTTGAAGCTGGCGTGGGCTCCGGTGCGCTGTCCATTTCCCTGCTCCGTGCAGTAGGCGACGGCGGCTACCTCCATTCCTTTGAGCGCCGGGAAGAATTCGCGGACATCGCCCGGGGGAACGTCGAGACGATTTTCGGTGGCCCGCACCCCGCTTGGCAGATCTCCCTGGGTGACTTCCAGGAAGAAGTGGTCCGTGCCGAAGCACCTGGCTCCGTAGACCGGGTAGTGCTGGATATGCTTGCTCCCTGGGAGTGCCTTGACGCTGTGGCAACTGTTCTGGCCCCAGGTGGCGTCTGGATCAATTACGTGGCAACAGTGACGCAGCTTTCCCGCACCGCCGAGGCCATCAGGGCTGATGGACGCTTCACCGAGCCGGATGCCTGGGAATCCATGGTCCGCGGCTGGCACCTTGAAGGACTTGCAGTGCGCCCGGACCACCGCATGGTTGCCCACACTGGATTCCTCCTGGTCACCAGGCGGCTCGCGGACGGCGTCACTGGAATCTCCGTCAAACGGCGCCCATCCAAGACCGAATTCAGCGAGGAAGACCTGAACGCTTGGACTCCGGGAGCAGTAGGGGAGCGTGCCGTATCGGACAAGAAACTCCGGCGCGCCGCACGTGATGCCATCGCCGGAACCAACGTCCAGGACGATCCCTCGGTCACAAACTGAAAAGGTCACAATAGGGTCCGCATTCCGGATGTCACCAAGCACCCTGAGCTTTTCGGGACTAAGGTCTTGTTAAGCGCAGGAAGGGGCTGATGAATCGTGGATACGTCGAACAACAACGACATTGGACGGCCGACACCGGAGGAAGCTAACGCCGCTGCTGAAGAGGCAGCAAACCGGAGGCTTGCCGCCATCCAACCGCCCGACCCATCCAGTGAATTGACCGTGGCCGAACGCCAGATCAACATCCTTCGGGACAAGCTTCGCCACATCGACCGCCAGCTTGCCGCCGCCACCCAGAACAACAGCAAGCTCGTCAGCATGCTTGAAACGGCGAAGAGCGAGATCCTCCGTTTGAAGGGTGCGTTGGAGCAGGAAGGGCAGCCGCCCTACAGCTTCGGAACAGTGGTACAGATCAACCCCCGCAGGCAGCCGGGCCCGGGAAGTTCCGGCCAGGCGGCCACGGAGGAATCCGTGGACATTTTCAATGCGGGCCGCAAGATGCGTGTTGGCATCAGCCCGCTGGTAAATGTCAACCAGCTCGCCGTTGGCCAGGAAGTCCTCTTGAATGAGGCCCTGCTGGTGGTTGCCGGACTCGGCTACGAACGGGCGGGTGAACTCGTTACGCTCAAGGAGATGCTGGGCAAGGACCGTGCATTGGTAGTTGGCCGGGCCGACGAGGAACGCGTAGTCCGCCTTTCCGGAGCGTTGCAAAGCGTGCACCTGAAGGTAGGAGACGCGCTCTCACTGGATTCGCGCACCGGCTATGCGCTGGAGAAAGTCCCGCGCGCTGAGGTGGAGAACCTTGTCCTGGAAGAAGTCCCGGACATCACCTATCAGGACATCGGCGGCCTTGGTCCCCAGATCGAACAGATCCGCGATGCTGTTGAACTCCCGTTCCTGCATCCTGACCTGTACCGGGAACACGGGCTCAAGGCGCCCAAGGGCATCCTTCTCTACGGTCCGCCAGGTTGCGGCAAGACCCTCATCGCCAAGGCTGTGGCCAATTCCCTGGCAGCCCGTGCCGCTGAGCGCGCAGGCAACACCGACCTCAAGAGCTACTTCCTCAATATCAAGGGTCCTGAGCTCCTGGATAAGTACGTTGGCGAAACCGAACGGCACATCCGGCTGATCTTCTCCCGCGCCAGGGAAAAAGCGTCCGATGGCAGCCCCGTGGTGGTTTTCTTCGATGAAATGGATTCGCTGTTCCGCACCCGTGGCACTGGCGTGTCTTCGGACGTCGAAACCACCATCGTCCCGCAGCTGCTCAGCGAGATTGATGGCGTGGAGCGATTGGACAACGTGATCGTCATTGGTGCCTCAAACCGCGAGGACATGATCGATCCCGCGATCCTCCGGCCGGGCCGCCTTGACGTAAAGGTCAAGATCCAGCGACCCGATGCCGAGGCCGCTGCAGACATCTTTGGCAAGTACATCACCACGGACCTGCCTTTCCATGCACAGGACCTGGCCGAGTACGGCGGGGACGTCCAAGCTACTGTCGACGCCATGATCCAGCGCACCGTGGAGGCAATGTATTCCACCGAGAAGTCGAACGAATACCTTGAAGTCACGTACGCCAACGGTGATACGGAAATGCTGTACTTCAAGGATTTCAACTCAGGCGCCGTGGTTCAGAACGTCGTGGACAGGGCTAAGAAGTACGCCATTAAGGACCTGCTGACCAACCATCAGAAGGGTCTGAGGATCGATCACCTGCTGCGTGCAGTGGTGGATGAATTCCGGGAACACGAGGACATGCCGAACACCACAAACCCTGACGACTGGGCAAGAATTTCAGGGAAGAAGGGTGAACGGATCACGTACATCCGTACGATCGTGCAAGGCAAGGCCGGCCAGGAACCTGGCAAGTCGATCGAGACCACAGCCAACACGGGTCAGTACCTGTGACGGCCAGAACCGAGGGTGTGCCCGGGGAAAGGTTGCCTGTGGGTGGCGCCATGCGCGTCATGGGTTCCGAAACCGAGTACGGAATCCATGCGCCATCAGCGCCCGGGGCGAACGCCACCATGATGTCCGCCCGGATCATCCAGGCCTATGCCACGGTCACGCGCCAACGTGCCGCCGGGGGAGCGGAAACCCGTTGGGACTACACGGACGAAGAACCTCTGCACGATGCCCGCGGTTGGACCGTTGACCGGGCGTCCGCCGATCCCAGCCAGTTGACTGACCAACCGCCAGTGCTCGACGCCGAGGCAGTTGCGTTGGCCTATGGCCGCCAGGAACTGGAACTGGATGGCCAGGACGAGTCCGGTTCGCTCCTCATGAACATGGTCCTCGGGAACGGCGCGCGCCTTTACGTGGACCATGCACACCCGGAATACTCAAGCCCTGAAGTCACCAACCCACGGGATGCGGTGGCTTGGGATGCCGCCGGCGATCTCGTCGCACTTGCCACGGTGAGGAAAGTTGCGGCAGACACCAGCCTTCCGCCGATCAATCTCTACAAGAACAACACTGACAACAAATCGGTGTCCTATGGCTCGCACGAGAACTACCTCATGCCCCGTTCAGTTCCCTTTGGCGACATCATCCGGGGGCTCACACCATTCTTCGTGTCCAGGCAGGTGATTTGTGGTGCCGGGCGTGTGGGGATCGGACAGGACAGTTCCACTGCCGGCTACCAGATCAGCCAACGGGCAGACTTCTTCGAGGCTGAGGTCGGCCTTGAGACCACTATCCGCCGCCCCATCATCAACACCCGGGACGAGCCCCATGCCACCGCGGATAAGTATCGGCGGCTTCACGTCATTATCGGCGATGCGAACCTCAGCCAGGTTTCGAACTATCTGAAGTTCGGCACCACGGCCATGGTTCTCAGCCTCATTGAAGCTGGCCAGGCGCCCCGCATCGAAGTCCATGAACCCGTTCAGGCGCTGCAGGCCATCAGTCATGACACAACCCTGGCCACTACCGTAAGACTGCTGGACGGACGAAGGGTGACCGCCCTGGACATCCAGTGGATGTACTACGAAGCCGCCGCAAAGCTGGCGCAAGAGACCGGAGTTGCCGATTCCGTCACTGGCGACGGGCACACGCATGGCGTCCTTGAGCGCTGGGAATCCACCCTGTCAGTGCTGGGCAGCGACCCCGCTGCTGCTGCGTCATCCGTGGAGTGGGTAGCCAAGAAATCCCTCCTTGAGGGGTACCGGAACCGGGACGGCCTTGGTTGGGACGATGCCAGGCTCGGGTTGGTCGATCTCCAATGGTCCGATATCCGGCCGGAAAAGGGTCTTTACTACAGGATGCTGTCCAGGGACAGGATGATCCGGATCGTCGACGACGCCGACATCGCCAGGGCGGTGGGTGAACCGCCGTCGGATACGCGCGCGTATTTCCGCGGACGGTGCGTTTCCAGCTTCGGCAAAGACGTTGTGGGCGCCAGTTGGGACTCGGTCATCTTCGATGTTCCGGGACTTGGGAAACTGCAGCGCGTCCCCACCCGCGAACCGCTTCGGGGAACCCGCGCGCTCACAGGAGAGCTCTTTGACCGGCATCAGGAGGCAGGCTCGTTCCTGGCCGAATTGCTGGGCCAAAAACCGCCGCCGCCCAAGGACTGAGGCGTTCAGGCACGGGGAAAAATGGTGCCCCGGCAAAGCCGGGCGCAGCAGCCCACGGCGTGGCAATATGGCAGTAGGAAGTCCCCACAAACGGGGGCTGACAGTAGGGAGAATGAAATGGCAGCTCAGGAACAGCAGCAACCGCAGTCACGGGACACCGAGACTGAAGTAGACGTCCCGGAGGCCCCACCGGCAGCACCCGAAGCCCAGGCCTCGGACGCGACACAGGGTGTGGACGATCTCCTTGACGAAATCGATGGCGTCCTGGAATCCAACGCTGAAGAGTTCGTCAGGGCCTTCGTCCAAAAGGGCGGCCAGTAAGCGGACCCGGACAACCTATGTACTGCCCGGCCGGCGCGAGGCCGCCGGGCATCGGAATGCAGAGTCGAAGGAGTGCAGCAATGCAGGACCCATCAACCGGCCCCCTGGCCACCCAGGCAACGTCTTCATTCACGGAGCACCTTCAACGCTCGCGTCCCGAACTCCTTCCCTTCAACCAAACGTTGCCTGCCGGCACCGTACCGTCCTCGCCGCATGCGACCACCATCGTCGCCTTGACGTATGCCGGCGGCGTGCTGATGGCGGGGGACCGGCGGGCAACCATGGGAAACGTGATCGCCAGCCGGCACATTGAGAAGGTCTTTCCCGCGGACCAGTATTCAGTTCTGGGCATTGCCGGTACCGCCGGCCTGGCGATCGATATTACGCGGCTCTTCCAGGTGGAACTGGAGCACTACGAGAAGATTGAGGGC
Source organism: Paenarthrobacter sp. 10L412 (assembly GCF_056395565.1). Taxonomy (NCBI): domain Bacteria; kingdom Bacillati; phylum Actinomycetota; class Actinomycetes; order Micrococcales; family Micrococcaceae; genus Paenarthrobacter; species Paenarthrobacter sp. 10L412. Next base: position 166,996 of record NZ_JBFTJT010000010.1, read on the forward strand.
ACGCTCCTTAGCCTGGTGGGCAAGGCGAACCGTTTGGGTGCGATGATCCGCGGCAACCTGCCCATGGCAATGCAGGGAATGGCGGTGATTCCCTTGTTTGCCGGTTTCGACCACGTATCGGGCACCGGGCGGCTTTTCTCCTACGACGTAACGGGTGGGCGCTACGAAGAACAGGAACACCACTCAGTGGGTTCCGGTTCTGTTTTTGCACGCGGGGCCCTGAAAAAACTCTGGAAGCCGAACCTTTCGGAAGAACAAGCTGTGGCCGTCGCGGTTGAGGCCCTCTATGACGCCGCGGACGACGACTCCGCAACGGGCGGCCCGGACCCCGTCCGCCAGCTGTGGCCAGTGGTTTACACGGTCGACCGTGCCGGTAATCGCCGGGTACCTGAACGGGACCTGGCGGCGATAGCCGGTGCCATCGTCGAATCCCGTGCCATCGCCGGACGGGAGGCCTGACATGACGCAGCAGTTCTATGTCTCGCCCGAACAGCTGATGAAGGATCGTGCGGACTTCGCACGGAAGGGCATTGCCCGCGGACGTTCCGTAGTGGTGATCAGTTGCGCTGATGGCATCGCGCTGATTGCTGAGAACCCGTCACCTTCGCTGCACAAAATCGGCGAGATCTACGACAAAATCGCCTTCGCGGCGGTGGGCAAGTACAACGAGTTCGAAAGCCTGAGGCAGGCCGGGGTACGGTACGCGGACGTCCGCGGCTACTCCTACGATCGCGAAGACGTGACCGCCCGGGGACTGGCCAGCGTCTACGCGCAGAGCCTCGGCGCCGTGTTCACCGCCGAACAAAAGCCCTTTGAAGTGGAACTGGCCGTGGCTGAAGTCGCCCCGACGCAGGAGCAGGACCACCTGTACCGGCTCACCTTTGATGGTTCGATTGCCGATGAGAACGGCTTCGTCGTGATGGGCGGACTTGCCGATCAGATTTCCGACGTCGTCAGCGGGGCTTGGGAGCCTGAGCTTGGTTTTGCCGGGGCCATGAGATTGGCTTTGCGCGCATTGGCGACAGACAAGGAAGCCGATGCCCTCCCGGCGACCGCCGTCGAAGCGGCAGTCCTGGACCGCGCTTCGGAGAGTCACAGGGGTTCCCGCCGGGCTTTCCGGCGTCTGCTTCCCGAGGACATGACACAGTTGCTCACAGAGGAGGCTTGAGATGGACAAGCGCATATTCGGCATCGAGACGGAGTTTGGGATTTCCTATTCAAGCCCCGACTCACGTCCTTTGGCCCCCGAAGAAGTGGCCCGCTATTTGTTCCGCAAGGTGGTGAGCTGGGGCAGGTCTTCCAATGTCTTCCTGACCAACGGTTCACGCTTGTACCTGGACGTTGGTTCGCACCCTGAATACGCCACCGCAGAATGTGACGACCTCGCGCAACTCATCGCCCACGACCGCGCCGGCGAGCTCATCCTGGACGACCTCGTTGATGAGGCCCAGGCCCGGCTCGCCGCGGAGGGTTTCAACGGCACGGTGTACCTCTTCAAGAACAACACCGACTCCGCTGGCAACTCCTACGGCAGCCACGAAAATTACCTCATACCCCGCCGGGGTGAGTTCTCCAGGCTGGCCGAGATCCTCATCCCGTTCCTGGTGACCCGTCAGCTCATCGCGGGAGCGGGCAAGGTGCTGAAGACACCCCATGGTGCAACTTTCGCCTTTTCACAGCGGGCGGACCACATCTGGGAAGGCGTGTCCTCTGCCACCACCAGGTCACGCCCCATTATCAACACCCGTGACGAGCCGCATGCCGATGCCGAGTTCTACCGGCGGCTCCATGTGATCGTGGGTGATTCCAACATGTCCGAAACATCCGCACTCCTCAAGGTGGGCACGGTGGACCTGATCCTGCGCATGATCGAGGCAGGGGTGATCATGCGGGACATGCGAATGGAAAACCCCATCCGGAGCATCCGGGAAATTTCGCACGACCTCACGGGCAGCGCCTTGGTCCGTTTGGCAAACGGCAGGCAACTTTCGGCGCTCGATATCCAGCGGGAGTACCTGGCAAAGGTCACAGAGTTCGTGGCCGCGAACGGCGCACACAATGCCCATGTGCCGCTTATTCTCGATCTGTGGGAGCGGACCCTGGACGCCATTGAAAGCGGCGATACCAGCACTATCGATACCGAGGTGGACTGGGCCATCAAGAAGAAGCTGATGGACAATTACATGCGTCGGCACGACCTCAGCCTGGACTCGCCACGCATTGCTCAACTGGATCTCACCTACCACGACATTTCACGCCAGCGCGGCCTCTTCTTCCTGCTGCAATCACGGGATGCCGCACGGCGTTTGGTCCCCGAAACCGAAGTGAAGGACGCTGTTGACACTCCTCCCCAGACAACCAGGGCCAAGCTGCGGGGAGACTTTGTCCGGAGGGCGCAGGAACTTGGACGCGATTACACGGTGGACTGGGTGCACTTGAAGCTCAACGACCGCGCACACCAGACGATCCTGTGCAAGGACCCCTTCCGCAGCGTCGACGACCGCGTTGATGCGCTCCTGGACTCCATGGGCTAACAGCTTTTCTGAGCGGACTCCCAGCTTCACCGGCTATTCTGGACTGTGGCCTCTTTCCAAGAGGCCATTGGCTTGGATCTGCCATGCGCCTTTCCGAGTGTCCCTTGCCCCGACGAAAGTGTCTTTTTTGTGCGCCGACTCCTAGCAATTCTTCTTCCTGCCCTGCTGCTCATCACTGCGTGTGGGGGAGGGGGTACGCCAGCCGCCGAGCCCACCAGCCAGTCATCCGGCGATGTCTCCAAACTCGATTCCGTGAAGGTGACAGATAACGGAGATGACAAAGCCCCTGGTCTGGACTTCACCAAGCCGCTTACCGTCGCTGAACCAACCATCAAGGTAGTCAGTGAAGGCAACGGCGAGCGTATCAAAGCCGGCCAGGTTGCCGAGCTCGCATACATCGCCGTGGATGGCAATGACGGCAAGACCGTTGAAGACGTCTACAAGAACGGCCCCCAGCCCATTGAGCTGAATGACGAGCTCAAGAAGGGCAATGAGCTGATCTACAACGCCATTGTTGGCGCCAAGATCGGTTCCCACATCGCGTTCGCCGCGCCGGGTTCGGCAGCTACGGGCGCCGCAGCCGGCTCTACGCAGTTGGTGGTTTTCAAGCTGCTTTCCGCTAAGGAAGCAGCTCCGGTCCTGTCGAAGCCGGAAGGCGAGACCGTCACTCCTCCGGCTGGGCTCCCCACCGTGAAGGAAGATGACAAGGGCATCCCGCAGATCTCCGTTGACGGCGCAGCCGCTCCGAAGGAACTCATCGCACAGGACCTCATCAAGGGCTCCGGCGCTGCTGTTAAGGCCACTGACACCCTCACGGTGAACTACGTAGGCGTCAATCTTGTGGGCGGCCAGAAGTTCGACTCGAGCTTTGACCGGGGCCAGACAGCAAGCTTCGCGCTTTCCGGTGTCATCAAGGGCTGGACCCAAGGCCTGGAAGGCAAGACGGTTGGCTCCCGCGTTCTTCTGGTCATCCCGCAGGACCTTGCCTACGGCGCGGCTGGACAGGGTGAAGCCAAGGGCGATCTCGTATTCGTCGTTGACATCCTCGGCGTCAAGTAGGCAGCTACCTGATCCGGGACTGGCTAAGCTGGTTCCTGGCACCATTCGTCCCTCACACCCCTACGTCCCCCAAAGCAAGGAGCAACCATGTCATTTGGTCAGCGTGACTTCGACCGCACCAAGCCCGAAATCGACTTCCCGGAAGGCGACGTTCCCACCGAACTCGTCATCACGGACCTCATCGAGGGTTCCGGCGCCGAGGCCAAAGCCGGCGACACCGTATCCACCCACTACGTTGGCGTCGCCTGGTCTACGGGCGAAGAGTTCGACGCTTCCTGGGGCCGTGGTGCTCCGCTGGACTTCCGTGTTGGCGTAGGCCAGGTCATTCAGGGTTGGGACCAGGGCCTGCTGGGTATGAAGGTTGGCGGCCGTCGCCGCCTGGAGATCCCTTCAGAACTGGCGTATGGGTCCCGTGGCGCCGGCGGAGCAATCAAGCCCAATGAGGCCTTGATCTTCGTCGTTGACCTCGTAGCTGTCCGCTAGGGCGAAAGCTTCCTGCCAAGGCGCGTTACCTTCCGGCTTTTGCCGGGCCGGTGACGCGCCTTGCTGCTTTCGCCCAGGACTTTAGTAACGTAGCAAGCGTGTCCGCATCCCGCACTGAACGACTCCTGAATCTCCTGCTTGCCTTGCTCAATACCAGGGTGGGCCTTCCGCGCTCTGTCCTGCGGGAAAAGGTCTATCGCGACACCGCCGAAAACGACGTCGCGTTCGGACGGATGTTCGAGCGGGACAAAGTGGATCTGAAACAGTTCGGCTTTGAGATCGAGACCCTCACGGACCCCCGCAGTTTCGGGTCCGAGGATCCCGCATCAACCCGCTACCGCATTGGCAAGGACTCGAACAGGCTTCCTGATGTCAGCCTGACGCCCGCCGAATCCACCGTCCTCCTCCTTGCCGCCCAGTTGTGGGAACGTGCTGCTCTCGGCAACGCCGCAGTCAATGCCGTCCGCAAGCTGCAGGCCGCAGGTGGATTCACCGACGTCGACCTTCCTGCCGGCGTCCAGCCGCGGATCAAGCCAGCCGGACAAGCATTCGACGACGTCGTTGCAGCCATGCACGGCCGGCATGGGGTCCGCTTCGGGTACCTCGCCGGAAGCACCGGGCGTGAGGAAGTGCGCGAGGTGGAGCCTTGGGGCCTGGGAAGCCGGTTTGGGCAGTGGTACCTCGTGGGATTTGACCGGGGGAGGGCAGCCAAGCGGATTTTCAGGTTGTCACGCATGACCACCGCCGTCTCGGCCATACCTGGCAGTTCCTTCGAGCCGCCAGCCGGTTTCAACGCCCGGGCGGAGCTGGATTCGCTCAACGAACTTCCCGTGCAGCAGGCTGTCATGGACGTAGACGCCGGACGTCTTCTCGCCCTGCGCAAACGTGCTGTTTCCAGCGGTGCCGGGAAGGAACCGGCTGAGAAGGGCTTGGACGGCAGGGACAGGCTGCTGGTGGACTTCCGGGATCCCGAACAGTTCGCCGAGGAATTGGCCTCGTATGGCCCCCACCTCAAAGTGGTTGAACCTGCCGAGCTGCGTGCCGCCGTCGTACGCCGGCTCAAAAGCGCTGCGGAGTTCAATGCGTCCCCGGCCATCCCCGTGGAATTCCCCGAAGCTGCGCGCGCGCAGCGATCAAGGAAACGCACGTCCGAAGACCAACTCACGCGCATGCTGCAACTGGTGCCCTTCCTGGTCCACCATCAGGGCCTGCACGTACAGGAGGTAGCTGACCGCTTCGGCATCAGCCGCAAAGCACTTATCGACGACCTGAAAATCCTGATCTGTTCCGGGCTGCCCGGAGGCTACCCGGACGATCTCCTGGACATCCAATGGGAAAACGACCATGTGTACATCACGGAGCATTTGGACCTGAACCGTCCTGTTCGCTTCAGCGAGGACGAAGCCGCGGCGCTGCTGACTGGATTGTCGATGCTCGGCGATCTGCCTGCACTTGCAGGTTTGCCCGAAGACGAACCGGGCAGCGCCCTGGAGTCTGTGACCATCAAATTGACGGGTGCCGCAGGACAGGCCGGACGCTTGGCCGGTGCCGTTGCAGGCCAGTCGGTGGCACCCGAGCAATCGGAAGCCTTCGCCACCATCACGCACGCCATCAGGGACGGCCAACAACTGCGCCTGAGCTACCTTTCCCCGCAAAGGGATGAAGTAACCGAGCGCGACGTGGACCCCCTGCGGCTCTACTCCCTGGACAACACCTGGTACTTCGAGGCCTACTGCCATAGCAAGTCGGGACTCCGGAATTTCCGGCTGGACCGTGTGCAATCCCTGGAACCCAATGGCCGTCCTGTCTCCGGGACAGCAACTGCTGATGCAGACTTTCCGGCACGGCTCTTCACGCCCAGTGACGACGACGTCCTGGTGGTGCTTGAGTTGACCCGGCAGGGTGCTGGCCTGGCTGACGACTACTACGCCGAGCGCACTGCCGAATTGCCCAATGGCGGACTGCTCGCCGAGGTGCGCTTTGGAAATGTGGAGTGGTTACCAATGTTTGTGTCCCAACATGGAGGGACGGTGCGGGTGCTGGACCCTGCGCAGTTGCGCCAGAAAGTCCAGGCGTGGCTCACAGCGGCCCTGGACCAATACGGTGCCGTTTCCTCGTCGGACATCGTGGCTGGCTAGACTACTCAGATGCCTTGGTGGTTTTGGATCCTGCTGTGGATCGCGCTCATAGCCCTGTCGTTGCTCCTCCATGTGACCTTGGGTTTTCGGCTGTTCAGGAAATTCATGGCCACTGTTCACGAATTAGGGGACGCTGGGAAACGTTTCAGCCATGTTTCTCCTGCCGCAGAAACCTCCGATGTTGAGGCCCCGGAACGCCACCCGGAGCCGGGATCCGCAATTTTTGCCTCGCCGGAGCAGATGCGTCATGATTACCTGACGGCCAAAGCCTTCCGCCAGGAAGTTCGTCGCCAGAAGCGCGTTCAGCGCAAAGCAGAGCGGGGTCAGCCCCAATCCCTGCACGACATTGAATTCAGATAGACGTAGGATGTATCCAAAAGGAAAGGACCTCCCCACATGAGGCTCGAAGGCTGGCATCTCATCATCATCATCGTCCTGGCTCTGGTGCTTTTCGCTGCACCGAAGCTGCCGTCCATGGCGCGCAGCATTGGCCAGTCGATGCGTATCTTCAAGTCTGAAGTCCGGGAAATGAAAAAGGACGGGTCCTCCGAAAAGAAGGAAACCCAAGACCCCTCTGACGCCGTCGAAGGCAGGGTTGTAGACCACCCCGACGTAAAGGCCAAGAACACCGGCGAGACCGACGTTCCGCCCTCCAACCGCGTCTAAGAAGAAGTGGTAGAGACGAAGGGGCGCAAGGCCAACCCCGAAGCCCGGATGGCGCTCCTTGACCATCTTAAGGAGCTGAAGAACCGGCTCTTCAAGGCTGCCATCGGCGTTATTCTTGGGACGGTGCTGGGCTTCATCGTCTATCAACCCCTCTTGGAAGCTTTGATCAAGCCGATCAAAGACCTCAACGAAAAAGAGGGCCGCGCTGCCAGCCTCAACTTTGATGGCGTAGCCAGCTCATTCGACCTCATGGTGCAGGTCTCCGTATTCCTTGGCGTGATCCTTTCCAGTCCTGTCTGGATCTACCAGCTGTGGGCCTTCATAGTCCCTGGCCTGCACAAAAAAGAGCGTCGGTTGGCTCTGTCGTTTGTAGCAGCTGCCGTTCCGCTGTTTATCGGCGGCGTCCTGTTGGCATGGCTCGTGCTTCCCAACGCAGTGCGTGTCCTGACGGACTTCACGCCCACCGGCGCTTCGAACTTCATTAGCGCCGAAATCTACCTTGCGTTTGTCCTCAGGCTTCTTCTGGCCTTCGGAATCGCTTTCCTGGTGCCGGTGGTACTGGTCGGGCTGAACCTGGCCGGAATCGTCAAGGGCAAGCAACTGGTCAAAAGCTGGCGGATCACTATTTTCCTGGTCTGCCTTTTCGCGGCCATGGCTGCCCCGGGTGCCGACGCCATGAGCATGTTCTACTTGGCGGCGCCCATGCTGCTTCTGTTCTTCGCTGCCATCGGCGTTTGTCTCTGGAACGACCGCCGGCGGGAACGCCGTGCCATCAAGCGTGCTGCTGAGACCGAAGCCACGGCAGATATTGCTACCCCGGCCTCGGATCTGGAGAATCTCTAGACCTCAGGCCATTAGGCTTGGTGCATGTCCTCCATTTCCGGGTCTCCATCACCATCAGACCGCTTTCAGGCGGCAGCTCACCGGGCAGCTGAGGCCAAGACATATCTTGGTGCCTTTGCCCGGACGCTGGACTTCGAATTGGATGACTTCCAACGTGAGGCGTGCCGCTCATTACAGGAGGGCCGTGGCGTCCTCGTCGCGGCTCCCACAGGTGCGGGAAAGACGATCATTGGCGAATTTGCCATCTATCTGGCTTTGGAACGTGGCCTCAAGGCGTTCTACACGACACCCATCAAGGCGCTGAGCAACCAGAAATTCTCCGAGCTCGCCGCCAAGTATGGCTCTGCCAACGTTGGCCTGCTGACGGGCGATACAACCATCAACGGTGAGGCGCCCGTTGTGGTCATGACGACCGAAGTCCTCCGCAATATGCTGTACGCCGACTCGGAGACGCTCGGTGACCTCGGCTTCGTCGTGATGGACGAGGTCCACTACCTCGCAGATCGCTTCCGCGGAGCCGTCTGGGAGGAAGTCATCATTCACTTGCCCAGTGAAGTACAGGTTGCTTCGCTGAGCGCAACGGTCTCCAATGCCGAAGAGTTTGGTGCATGGCTGGATACCGTTCGGGGCGATACGGACGTCATCGTGTCCGAGCACCGGCCCGTGCCACTGTGGCAGCACGTCATGGTGGGCAGGGAGATCGTTGACCTCTTTGCCGGCGATACCACTTTCGATGAAATCGCTCCCCAGATACCGGACACAGAAGTTCCGGACCTTAGCGATGCTGACGACGCCGTGGACGAGGCCACCCTCCCGGCAGAAACCCGGAAGACCGCCGTCAAGAGTTCCGTGGCATCTCCGGTCCGCCAGGCAGTGACCGGCCCCGAGTTCGAAGTGAACCCGGATCTGCTGGCAATGGCCCGCTCCGAGAGCCGGATGAACTTCAACGGCCGCTTCGGCCACGGTGGCCGGAGCCGCCGTCGGCAGGACCGCTCCAGGGATGAACGGCAGAACACTGAACAGCGCAGCCCAGTCCGGAAGGCAAGCCGCCCCCAGGTTATTGAAAGCCTCAACCGTCAGGGCCTGCTGCCTGCCATTACGTTCATTTTTTCCCGGGCCGGTTGTGATGCTGCAGTGGCCCAGGGCGCGGCATCGGGACTATGGCTCACTACCGAACGCGAACAGCAGATCATTGCGCAGCGGGTGGATGAAGCAAGCCACGAAATCCCTGCCGATGATCTCGATGTCTTGGGATTCTGGGGCTGGCGCGACGGCCTCATCCGGGGCTTCGCGGCTCATCACGCGGGCATGCTTCCCACCTTCAAGGAGGTAGTGGAGAAGCTGTTTGCGGATGGCTTGGTCAAGGCAGTTTTTGCCACCGAAACGTTGGCGCTCGGGGTGAACATGCCCGCGCGTTGCGTGGTGTTGGAAAAGCTTGAGAAGTTCAACGGCGAAGCCCACGTCAACATCACGGCGGGGGAGTACACGCAGCTCACTGGCAGGGCTGGACGCCGCGGTATCGACGTCGAGGGCCATGCCGTAGTGCTGTGGCAGCCGGGAACGGATCCCGCTGCCGTGGCTGGCTTGGCGTCCCGCCGCACCTACCCGCTGAATTCCAGCTTCAGGCCCACGTACAACATGAGCATCAACCTGATTGCCCAGTTTGGCCGGGTCCGGGCACGGGAAATCCTCGAGTCGTCCTTCGCGCAGTTCCAGGCGGACCGCTCCGTCGTAGGGCTGGCGCGGCAGGTCCGTGGCCGCGAGGAGTCGTTGGCAGGATACGCGAAATCCATGGAGTGCCATCTGGGCGACTTCACCGAATACGCCAGGCTCCGGCGGGAGCTCAGTGATACTGAACAGTTCGCTGAACGGAACTACCACCGCGCGCGAAAGTCCAGGGTGGCGGATTCACTGACGAGGCTCATCCCAGGGGACGTCATCAGCGTCTCCAGCGGCAGGCTGGCGGGCTACGCCGTCGTGCTTGATTCCGATGCCAACGCCCGCGAGCCGAGGCCTTCTGTCCTCACCTCGGACAATCAACTGCGCCGGATCGGCGTCCACGACGTCGATGCCCCGGTGTCTCCTGTGACCCGGATCAGGATCCCGAAATCCTTCAACGCCAAGGTCCCCAAATCGCGGCGTGACCTCGCTTCCTCCATGCGCCATGCCATCAGTGACGATGCTCCCAAGTCGCGCCGCAACAGCAGGCATGAAGACTTTGGCCTGGGTTCCCGGCTCCCGGACCAGGAACAGAAGATCACTGAACTACGCAGGGCGCTCAGGGCGCATCCTTGCCATGGTTGCAGTGAACGCGAAGACCACGCCCGCTGGGGCGAGCGTTGGTGGAAACTTCGCAAGGAGACAGACGGCCTGATCCGCCAGATCCAAAGCAGGACCAACACGATTGCCAAAACTTTCGATCGCGTATGCGACGTCCTTTCGGCCTATGGGTACCTCGAAACCAACGACGCCGGCAAGGTCACCATCAGCACGGACGGGCAGCGGCTGCGGCGCATTTACGGTGAGAAGGACCTGCTCATTTCACAATCCATCAGGCGTGGTGCCATCAACGATCTCGATGCTGCCGAGCTGGCCTCCTTGGCCAGCACCCTGGTGTACCAGGCAAAGCGTGAAGACCGGGGCCTTCGCCCGAGGATGCCATCGATTGCGCTGGAAACGGCGGTCGACATCGTCGTCCGGGAATGGTCCCAACTTGAGGACACCGAGGAACAGAACAGGCTTCCCCTGACCGGCGAACCGGAGCTGGGGCTCATGTGGCCCATGTACAAGTGGGCCAAAGGCCGCCATCTTCAGGACGTGCTCAGCGGCACTGACCTTGCTGCAGGCGACTTCGTCCGTTGGGCAAAGCAAGTGGTTGACCTCCTGGACCAACTCGCCAAAATTCCACAACTGGATCCCCGCTTGACGCGGATCTGCCGTGAATCCATCGATCTGGTCCGCCGGGGGGTCGTGGCTTACTCCACCATCGCCTGACCCGGAACCGTTTTCGAGACCCCAGACCTTCTTCAACGCTCGAGGAGCACACCGCATGAACCAGCCAGGCCTGTCCGCCGGCGACCGCCCCCACGAAAACGTCCGCAAGGTGACCCTTTACCGGAACGGTTCGATCTATACCGCTGCCGATCCGTTCGCTACCGCCATGGTGGTGGACGGTGACACGGTCGCGTGGGTGGGCTCCGAGCAAGCAGCGACGTCCATCGCGGATTCCACCATGGACATCATTGATCTTCGGGGAGCCCTCGTGGCGCCGGGCTTTGTTGACTCCCATGCTCACTTGACGGAGACGGGCCTAGCTTTGGCTGGACTGTCCTTGACGGGCGTGCGCTCTTCCCGGGAGCTGCTGGACGCCGTTGCTGCCGCTGGCGGTACCGGGAGTGTCATTGGGCATGGCTGGGATGAAACAACCTGGCAGGATGCTACCCTTCCAACGCTTGAAGAGCTGGAACAGGCCTCGGGCGGCAGGCAGGTTTACCTTTCCCGCATTGACGTTCACTCCGCCCTCGTTTCATCCTCTCTTGCGGCGTCGGCAGGCCTTGCGGGCATGGACGGCTTCACGGGGGACAGCGGCCGCGTAGTCAGGACTGCCCACACCGCCGCCCGCCTCGCGGCGCGGCGCTTCAGTGAGGCCGAACGGAGCGGGTATCAGGAACAGGCCCTGCATTATGCGGCTTCCAACGGCTATGTTGCCCTTGCGGAAATGTCGGCCCCACACATTTGCGGGCCGGAAGATCTTCAGATGGCCATGTCCTGGAACAGGCAAGCCGGCAAACCGCAGGTGCTGCCGTATTGGGGCGAGCTGGCGTCATCGGAAGATCACGCCCGCAGTATCCTGGACAGCGTGGGCCCCGACGTCCTGGGCTTGGCGGGAGATCTGAACATCGATGGTTCCATCGGTTCGCGGACAGCTGCCTTGAGGCAAGACTATTCCGATGCGCCAGGTCAACGGGGCAACGTGTATCTTTCAGTGGATGAAGCCGCCAAGCACCTTGCTGCATGCTCGCTGCTGGGAATCCAGGGCGGTTTCCACATCATCGGTGATGCAGGACTTGATGTTGCGCTTGAGGCATTGGACGCCGCAGCTGACGAGGTGGGGGAGCAGCGGATCCGCGCGGCGGGTCACCGCTTTGAACACGTTGAGCTCGCCGACCAGTCCGCCGTCGAGAAGCTGGCCAAGTACTCAGTGACTGTCAGCATGCAGCCGGCATTCGACGCTCTCTGGGGAGGCCCTGGGGGATTCTACGAGCAACGACTCGGCGGCCGCAGCCAGGCAATGAACACGTTTGCGTCCTTCTACGCCAGCGGAGTTCCGATCACCTTTGGCAGCGATAGCCCGGTCACACCGCTCAGCCCTTGGTCCAGCATCCGGGCCTGCCTGGAACACAGCAACCCGGACCAGCGCATTTCAGCGCGCGCGGCTTTCCTTGGCCATACGAGGGCGGGCTGGCGGGCCACCAAACACAGGAACCCTCTCATGGGCCAACTCGTCCCTGGTGCGCCAGCCAGCTTCGCGGTATGGGAAATTGAGGAACTCATGGTGCAGGTAGCGGATAGCCGTGTGCAGTCCTGGAGCACCGATCCCCGTGCCCGCACCCCCTTGCTCCCGGCCTTGGATACTGGCAACGATCCTGTATGTCTGCAGACGGTGAGGGAAGGCCAGGAGCTCTTCGCGCACGAATCCCTCCGGGTCTGAGCCCATTGTTTCCTTGAGGTTTGAACTCCCCGCCTGAACTGGGACGATGCACGAACGCGCAGGTCAAGCCCTGGTTGACAGCTTTTGTAAAGTCCGTAGCATTGAGGCTCAACAGATTGTTAAGTCCTGGGGCTTTCCCGGGAGTAATTATCTGGTTCGCGGCCAGGATATGGCTTGGTGGCGGTACGCGAGTGGGCAGGCCCATAGGGCCCTAGAAAACAGTTCGTCCGGCAAAATGCCTGTCCGGACAACACTGGTCCTGGGTCTATGGACCTGCCCGCAGCGCTTAAGTCTGTGTGGCCGGGGCCACAGCTGCCCGTAGTAGTGCACAGGATCGTCCTATAATGGAGAGTTGCGCCAGAACGCCAGCCCTGAGGCTGGTCCGGCACACTGACCGCTCCATCAAGGAAAGGCCTCTTCTTGCGTGTCCTGACGATCATCCCTACCTACAACGAGCTGGAATCGCTCCCCAAGACATTGGGCCGGCTGCGGACCGCAGTGCCTGAGTCGGACGTCCTGGTGGTTGATGACAACAGCCCGGACGGCACGGGACAACTTGCTGACGGCATAGCCGCCGAGGACAAGCAAGTGCACGTGCTGCACCGCAAAGGCAAGGAAGGCCTTGGCGCGGCCTACATCGCCGGCTTCAAGTGGGGCCTCGCCGCCGGGTATGACGTTCTGGTCGAGATGGACGCCGATGGCTCCCACAAGCCCGAGCAGCTGCCCCTCCTCCTTGATGCGGTCAAAGAGGGCGCCGACCTTGCCATGGGCTCGCGCTGGGTACCGGGAGGCAGTGTTGTGAACTGGCCTCTCTACCGCCAGGCAATCTCCCGTATTGGCAGCACCTATGCCCGCATCATGCTTGGCTTGAAAATCAAGGACGTCACGGGCGGCTACCGTGCTTTCCGCCGCAGCACACTTGAAGCCCTCAAGTTGGATGAAGTGGATTCAGTGGGTTATGGCTTCCAGGTTGATCTTGCCTGGCGCGTGGCAAAGCTCGGCCTGCGTATTGAGGAGCGTCCCATCACCTTCGTTGAGCGGGAGCTCGGTGCATCAAAGATGAGTGGCAACATTGTGGTGGAAGCCATGATCAACGTCACCAAATGGGGCTTGGCGGCACGGTGGGCCAAGCTCACCGGAAAACAGCCTGCCCTCGCAAAATAAAGGTAGCTTTCATAAGAAAAGGCCGGAGCGGTTCCCAAAGGGAACCGCTCCGGCCTTTTTGCTTGAGTTTGAAGACTAAGCTGAGCGACGCTCTCCGCGGCGCTCACGCAGGATGTTCAAACGATCCTCAAGGATCTGCTCCAGCTCCGGAAGGCTGCGGCGTTCCAGAAGCATGTCCCAGTGGGTACGGACGGCCTTCTCGTTGGCATCCACGGGACGCTCGCCGTCTACGAGCAAGGCTTCCTTGCCAGTCTTGGAAACCCAAACAGGGGGGATCTCGGCTTCAGCAGAGAAGGTGACGAAGACCTGCTCGCCGTCCTCGCAGCGGTATTCAACCCGCTGGCGCGGTGCCGGTTCAACGCCGGACTCGGTTTCCATGCTTTGGGCGCCAAGACGCATACCCCGCAGGCTGCGATCGCTCATGATTACTCCCTCTGTCTGTTCGCGGAGTCTGAACTCCGCGCTAGCCGTAAGCCGTTTTCACGGTCCCTACGGACTACTTCTGCACACCTTGCATCACTAATTGCAACGCCTGGCCAAGCTTTAATGTTCCATCCACACTGAACCAGCCGGACAAATATCCCATTATACGCGGATGGATGGTAAGTACCCAAAAGCAGTACAAAATGCGATGAGCGGCCAGCCGTTTGGCTGACCGCTCAACTGCCTGACAACAGAGTTATTCCGCGGGCCTTGACTGTGCTGCCGTGGTGGATTCCACGGGAGCTGCCGGCTCCGAAGCGGCAGCTTTGTTGCTGCCGCCAAAGAAGCCAGCAGCATCGGAGTCACCGTTGGCGCCTCCGAGCGCACTGCCAATGCCCTTCAAGGCCTCGCCAACTTCACTGGGGATGATCCACAGCTTATTGGAACTGCCCTCGGCGAGCTTGGGCAGCGTCTGAAGGTACTGGTAAGCCAAAAGCTTCTGGTCCGGGTTGCCCTTGTGGATGGCGTCAAAGACTTTCTGGATGGCCTGGGCTTCACCGTCTGCCCGAAGGATGGCGGCCTTCGCATCACCTTCAGCTGCGAGAATGGCCGCTTGGCGCTGGCCTTCTGCTGTAAGAATTTGCGACTGCTTGGTTCCTTCAGCAGTCAGGATGGCTGCTCGACGGTCGCGCTCTGCACGCATCTGCTTTTCCATCGAGTCCTGGATGGAGTGGGGCGGATCAATAGCCTTCAGTTCCACACGCGAGACGCGGATGCCCCAGCGGCCTGTGGCTTCATCCAACACTCCACGCAGCTGGCCATTGATCTGGTCACGGGAGGTCAGTGCCTCTTCGAGGTTCAGGCCACCCACAACGTTACGAAGCGTGGTGGTGGTCAGCTGCTCTACCGCCTGGATGTAGTTGGCGATTTCATAGGTAGCCGCCCGGGGGTCCGTTACCTGGAAGTAGACCACGGTGTCGATCGAAACCACGAGGTTGTCCTCGGTGATGACTGGCTGCGGCGGGAAGGACACCACCTGCTCACGGAGGTCGAGCAACGGCAGGAGCCTGTCGACGAACGGAATCAGGATGGTAAGGCCCGGGTTGAGCGTGCGCTGGTACTTGCCGAGGCGTTCAACGACGCCGGCACGTGCCTGCGGGATGATCCTTACCGAGCGGACCAACACGATGATGACAAAAATGACGAGAACAATCAGCACAACTGCTGCCGCTGTTCCTCCTAAACCGTCCATGCGTCTCCTTGATTCCCCAATTGCGTGGCTTGCTTTGGCCTTTTGCGGGCAGGCTGCCAGCCTGTTATCCGCAGAATTCTGGTTTTCCCGTTCGAATCAGCGCGGGCTGTTTTCGGCAGGCGAGGCTACTACCGCCGTCGCGCCGTCAATCCTGGTGACCTGAACGGTAGCGCCGGCGTCGAGGACTCCAGCGGTGCTGCGCGCGCTCCAGACGTCGCCGCCGATCTTTACCAGTCCGCTGGTGCCCGTGACGGCTTCTATGACGAGGGCGGGCTGACCGATGAGCCGGTCGATATTCGTCCGCTGTTCTGCTGGTCCCTTATGCAGGTGTTTCAAGGCGACCGGGCGGACGAAGGCGATCATCAAGAGGGAGACCACGCTGAAGATGACGATCTGGAGCCAGAAATCGGCCCCGGCGAAGTCGGCTATGACCCCGGCCAATGCGCCGCCTCCGAGCATGATGAAGAAGAGGTCGAGGGTTAGCATCTCCACCACCGCGAACGCGAGGAAGACCGTGAGCCAGAGCGCCCACCAATTCTCGCCGAGCCATTCAAACATCATTTCCCCCTTGGTCCCGGACCCCGCCGCAGACGGGGTCACAGTCGCTGTTCCTCCATCCTAGCCCGACGCTGAGTCCCTCGTCAGGAAGCCGAAGCACCCACCGTAAAGAGGCTGATTCGGAACTTCGCCGTGGTCGCTACGGTTCCATCCGCATCGGCCAGCAGAGCGAGTTCTTCGGGCTTGATGTGGTGACCGGCCGGCCCCATATAGGCGATGTCGGCCAGCTCGGAGCCCGTGAGGGTGAGCGGCACGTCCAGGTTGTACGTTGCATCAGCGTGGAAATAGCCACCCAGGGATTCAGCCAAGCGCTCGGCTTTGCCTTCCTCAATGCTGAGCATTCCGGTGCGGGCAGCGATTTCAGCCAAGTGTCCTGGCTGCGGTGTCACCACAATCAGCTCTCCACCAGGCCGCAGCACCCGGGCGAACTCTGCCGGATTCTTTGGAGCGAACACCACCAGGACCACGTCCACCGCGTCATCGGCAATGGGCAGCGGACGCCAAATGTCCCAGACGAGGTTGGCAGCATCCCCGTTGAGCCGTGCAGCGCGGCGGAGCGCGAATTTGGAGATGTCCAGACCTATCGCAGAAGCCGGAGTCCTTTCCAGGACACGGTGGAGGTAGTGACCGGTGCCCGTTCCGGCGTCGAGAACCACGGCCCCGGGCCGCTGCAGCGATGCGGCTGCCAGACCCGCAACGCGCTCGGCCAAAGCAGCGTAGTGTCCGCGGTCCAGGAATCGATGCCGGGCTCCCACCATCTCCGCCGAATCAGCTTCGAAGACTGTGCCCTTACCTGTCAGCAGGTTGAAGTAACCCTGTTTGGCGGCATCGAATACATGCCCGGAACCGCAAACAAGCCTCCGCTGTGGGTCCTCGACAAGCTGAAACCGCCCTTCGCAAACGGGACAACGGAGGGCGGCAACGGCATCGGACAACATGGATTCAATCCTACGGTGGGCCGGAGTGTCTGGTGCCTGCGCCAGGGCGGCGGGGCTAGGCTCACCAAGGTGAAACCCGAGCAGCTGCCTTTGTTGAACTCCGTCTCCGCCCCAGCCATCCATCCGGACGGCACTAAAGCGGTGGTATCCGTCGTCAGGCCTGATTTCGACGCCGATACTTACGTCGGCCAATTGTGGAACGTACCGCTGGACTCCAGCAAGCGCCCACGACGTATCACCCGCGGGTTCAGGGACACTTCGCCGGCTTTCTCGCCTGACGGCCTGGTTTTGGCCTTCCTGCGGAGCGACGCAGAGGGAAAAGCACAACTGTTTGTTGTGGAGTCGGCAGGGGGCGAACCACAGCAGGTCACGGATCAGCACGGCGGGGTCAACGGGTTTGCGTGGGCGCCCGATTCCCATCGGGTGGTCTTCACCAGCCGTGTTGCGGAACCGGGCCGCTATGGAACGGTCGACGGCGTTGCTTCCGGCAGTGAAGACGCCCGGCTTATCGCCGTGAACCAGTACCGGATGAACGGTGTGGGGTACGTCCTGGACCAGCGCCAGCAACTGTTTGTGGTTGACGTGCCGGAATTGGGAGGCGAGCCTGTTGTCATTCCCCGCGGCAGAGCCGCCCACGAACGGCCGGGTGCCAAGGTAACCGGGGTTCCCGATGCCAGGCAGATGACGTTCGGCGAATCGGACCATGAGGCGCCATGCTTCTCGGCCGACGGCAGATTCCTCTATTTCGTAGCCGCTCTCCACGACGGGCATGATGAGGACCTCGTAACGTCCGTGTACCGGATTGACGCAACAGGCGGCGAACCCGAGCTCGTCAAACCCCACAACCCAAAACTGCAGACCGTCACGGCGGTGCAGGCGTCCACCGATGGCCGCTCGCTCTTCTTCACCGCGCAGGACCTGGGCGATACAGGACGGGATTTTGTCGCGCGCAACAGCGTTCTCTACTCAATGCCTGTCATCGGGGGAGATGCCGTGGCCCTCACCGACGTCGAGCATTTGGACGTCTCAGGTCCGCTGGAACCGAGCGGACCGGACAGCGTCCTGGTCTTGAACACAGCATTGGGCAGCGTGGAGCTCCTCGATGTCACGGCGGCGGGAAGCATTACGCCACTGGTCCATGGCGCCCGCGTGGTTATTGGAGCCACAGTTGGTGCCAATGGCGAAATTGCCGTGAGCTTCCTGGATGCGGCCACCGCTGGCGACGTCGCCTCCCTGGAGCGTGGTGAACTGCGTCTGCTGACAGACTTCTCGGCGGGACTTCGGAACAGCTCACGGGTCAGTGAGCCTGTGGATTTCCAGGCAACCGCCGACGACGGATACCCCGTGAACGGTTGGTTGGTGCTACCCGACGGCCCCGGACCGCACCCTGTCCTACTGACCATCCACGGGGGTCCGTTCTCCCAATACACGGGAGCCTTCTTTGACGAAGCGCAAGTCTATTCAGCTGCAGGATACGCAGTAGTGATGTGCAATCCGCGGGGCTCCTCAGGCTACGGACAATCCCATGGACGGGTCATCAAGGAGCGGATGGGAACCGTGGACATGCAGGACGTGCTCACTTTCCTGGACGCTGCCTTATCCGCCCACGCAACCTTGGACGCGGACAGCGTGGGCATCATGGGTGGATCCTATGGCGGTTACCTTACGGCGTGGACCATCGCACACGACCACCGTTTCAAAGGGGCAATTGTCGAACGCGGATTCCTGGACCCTGTCAGCTTTGCGGGCACGTCCGATATTGGCTGGTTTTTTGGCGGCGAGTACGCTGGAGCCGCACCCGGTCAGCTTATGGCTCAGAGCCCCTTGGCCGTAGGCGGCTCCGTCGTGACACCGACCCTGGTGATCCACAGCGAAAACGACCTTCGGTGTCCTCTCGAACAAGGGCAGCGGTACTACGCGCTCCTCAAAGAGAGGGGAATTGAGACGTCGTTACTCGTCTTCCCGGGCGAGGACCATGAATTGTCGCGTTCCGGGACACCGCATCACCGCAAGCAGCGGTTCCAACACATCCTTGCGTGGTGGGCCATGTATCTGCCGACTGCATCAAACCATATGGCGGACTGATGCAAGCCACGGACCAGCTAGCCGTGTAGGAAGCCGAGAGTCCGGCGCGCGTCCTCAATGTCCGGGTTGGTCCACCGTAATGAGTGTTCCGCGTTGCTGGAAAGCGATCGCATTTCTGCTTTGTCCACGTAAAGGATTCCCTGCAGGTGGTCCGTTTCGTGTTGCACTATGCGTGCCTGCCACCCTGAGAACCATTCCTCCACAGGGCGGCCCTCTGGCGTGAGGTAGCTCAATTCCACATTGCGGGTTCTCGTGACCACCGCTTGGTAGCCGTTAACGGACAGGCACCCCTCATAGAAGGACGCTGTCTCGTTTCCCAGAGGCCGATATTTCGGGTTGAGGACAGCCATGAACTCCAGCGGCTCCCTGTGCCGGACAGTTGCCGACTCCGGATCCACCTCGTACTTGTCTTCAAGGACTGCCAACTGCAACGGAATGCCCAACTGCGGAGCCGCCAGTCCAACCCCCGGTGCCGCGTGCATGACCTCACGCATCCGCTCGATGAACGCCGCCAATTCAGCGCCATCAAGCTGGCCGTCATATGGCGCGGCCTGTTGCCGGAGGACGGGGTGCCCGGCTTGAACGATCGGCGGAAGTTCCTCTGTTTCAAGTAGCCGGAGGACTGCGTCCCTGATCTGGAGGGGATTAAAGTCAGTAGCCGGGCTGGGCGCCTCGGAGTGAGGTTGCTGCGTCATGACTTGAGCCTAACGCGAAGCCTCCTCTTCGCGCCTGGTCCTTCACCCGGGTGCGCCCTTGCCGGGCGCCGATCTCCGCGTTCAGCTAGGCTCGTCGGATGACTGAAAGCAACCCCCTGGACCATGTACTCGGGTTTATCAGGACGGTTGAGTCCGGCGGCGGCGCCGCTGAGATCAGCCCGTACCTGGCCCACGACTTCACACTGACGGAATGGCCGCACGCGCTATCCAAAACCGGGTCCACCAGAACCCTTCAGGAGACTCTCAGTGGCGCGGATCACAGTAAGAACATCGTGGCGAACCAGAGCTTTGAGGTGGTCCGGACCACCTGCGAAGGCAACCGGGTAGTCCTGGAGATGAACTGGTCAGCCACGTTGCTCCTGGACCTCCCACACTGGGACGCCGGCGAAACCATACGTGCGCGGAGCACCGCTGTCTTTGAGCTGCGGGACGGTTTGATCATCAGCCAGGACACCTACGACTGCTACTACACACTCCCTGAACAGGCAACGTCCTGAAGGAACGCGCACGAGCTAGCGCATGGTGAAGCGCCGCTCCACCAACGCTGAGACAGCAGGAAACTCCAACGCATAACTAAAAAACGCGTTCCTGGCGGCCATGATTGCCGGAGGGAGGGGCCTTCCAAGTGCCATGTTCAAGCCCGCCTGCAAGGATGCGCGGGCCGCTGCCCGGCGTCGGTCCTTCTCGAACACCTGAAGCTGGCGACCGACTGCCTGTCCCCTGAGGGAGGCATCAATAAGAGGTGCCAGGGCAGCAGCACCAAGCCATCCAAGGTTCATTCCCTGGCCACCAATGGGACTGATCTCGTGGGCGGCATCGCCCAACAACACCGTTCGGCCATGGATCATGCGGCCCGCAAGCCTGGACTGGACATCAAATGCGCTCAACATGGTGTTGCTTTCCGGATCCAGCACGGCGCCGGTCCGGGCTTGGACCATGGCAGCCAGCTCAGCCGCCGTCGCCCCATCCGCCGGGGCTCCAAGCCGTACCACCCATCGGCGAACATCCCCAGGCAAGGGGAACGACTCCACGATCCCCTCGGGCTCCAGATACAGGACCGCGTTGTCTCCATGGCCTGTCCCATCAACGAAATCTCCCATCAGATAACTATCCGGATAGCTGCGGGCCGGAAGGTCGGGGAGAAGACGTTGTCGTATCAGCGAGTGGGCTCCGTCAGCTGCCACCAAAAGACGGCTGGTGAAGGTGTGTTCTCCGGAAGGTGAGGCCGCCCGGACGCTGACAGTGCCGCCGTCGTCGGCAAAATTGCGCACGTCCGCGCCGCGGATGATCGCCTTGGAGTCCAACGCCAGGACCGCTTGCTCCAGTGCCTGCTCCGTCACTGGTTGCGGGACCGCGAGGATGAAGGGGAAGTCCGGGTCCCCTGTAAAGGGCAGCTCGGCGATTTTCTTGCCTTTGCTGTACGCAACGCCCCGCTCGATCCGCACACCGGATGCCAACAACGGCGCGGAAAGACCGGCCCGTTCCAGTTCAATGAGCGCCGGCGGGTGAATCCCTATTGCCCTTGAACGGTGGCTCCTGGTCGGTCGACGTTCAAGGATTCGGACCTGGTGCCCTTGATTGAGCAACAAGGCGCCCATGAACAGACCGACCGGGCCGGCACCCACGATGATGACGTCAAGCACGTCTGTCCCTCACGTCCAGGATCCATCGCCGGCATGCTTGTAGACGAGCAGGTTGTGCCACGGTCCGTTTCGATCCACCCTCCATCCTTCCGGAGCCGCCGCCTGGAGCTCCCCGGA
The DNA here is from genome assembly GCF_056395565.1 of Paenarthrobacter sp. 10L412. Lineage (NCBI taxonomy): Bacteria > Bacillati > Actinomycetota > Actinomycetes > Micrococcales > Micrococcaceae > Paenarthrobacter > Paenarthrobacter sp. 10L412. Next base: position 188,326 of record NZ_JBFTJT010000010.1, read on the forward strand.
GGTGAAGCTGCGCTTGATGGAAACCAAACCGTCACCGCAGATGAAAGAGCCGACGCCCAAAGGCCAGAAGCCTGCCGCGAAGAGAAGGTATGCCATGTTGCTCCGCTTGAGGTCATTGTGCAGCGCGAGCCTCTGGCACAGTACTTCTGAGTCGTTCAACACCCCGGCGAGTTGGTCAGCATCGAGGTGGTGGAGGATGTGATTCGAGAGGACGATATCGAACCTCCTGCCCTCCGCGACAAGATCCGCACTGTGCGCCCGCCGGTAGGTGACGCCTTCCACCGCTGGCGCCCGGGTCGCAAAACTATATGCCCGTTCGTCAGGGTCTATGGCAGTTACCTTCAACGCAAATCCATCCTTTGCGGCCCATCGCGCCAAGCTTCGAGCGACGTCCCCACCACCGCACCCGATGTCCAGGATCGACGCCGTGCCGTTGGCTGCGAGAAGTGGACGGAAGCGGTCACGGTACGTCCGGTGCCATCCGGAAAGGAGGCGGTTAACCACCGGGAAGCGCGCGTAGCTGCGATCCAGGCGCTGGAGGTCACAATCAGGCCGGTCCATGTCCTCGATGGCATCCACGTCCCTGTTTTTCAGGGATCCCCACGGGCTCACAGGGTGGGAGAGACCAACGTAAAGAGGCCAGTCTCCACCGTGAGGCCGGGACCGAACGCCATGGAGCAGATTCGCTCCTCGCGTTGATTTGCGGGTTGCCCAAGCATGTACTTCAAGACAAACAGCACAGTGGCGCTACTCATGTTGCCGTATTCCCTGAGTGTTTCCCTCGCAGGGACCAGTTGCTCCGCGGTGAGTTCGAGTTTGGATTCGACCTTGTCCAGTATGCTGCGCCCACCGGGATGAATGGCCCAGTGCGCTATATCGCGATAGGGGAGTTCTGCCAGTTGCGGCTCTTTGGCGAGCAACGGCTCCAACGCCCCGGTAATGTGCTCCTCGATGATGTGCGGCACATAGGAACCCAAGACCATTTCAAAACCCTCGTCACCAATATTCCAGGCCATCGCCTCTTCACCAACGGGGGTGAGGACCGTTTCGAAGTGGTCCAGCCTGATCACCGGTTCGGGCCCTTGGGGTTCCTTGGACGTCACAATGGCCGCGGCTGCACCGTCCCCGAAGATGGCCGAACCCATGATGGTGTCGGGGTCGTTGGAGGTGCGCACGTGCAGCGAACAAAGCTCCACACAGATAACCAGAACGACGGCGGCTGGATCTGCCAGGCAGAACTGCTTGGCTGCCTTCAGGGCTGGAAACGCGGCATAGCAGCCCATGAAGCCGAGGTGGTAACGCTGCACGGCGGGGTTCAGTCCCAGCGCCCGGACGACCTTGTAGTCGGGACCAGGATTGAAGAATCCCGTGCAGGAGACAGTAATGACATGAGTAATGTCATCGAGGTCGATGTCCGGCACGCGTGCTACCGCAGCCTTGCCGGACTCGATAAAGAGCTTGGTGGCCTCCGTGGCAAAAATCTCGTTCCGGACTTTGGTGCTGGGGCTCAGCACGTGATTGGTCGAAGGGTCAAAGAATCGTGGATTTTCCGGATGCGCGTCGAGGCTCAACTCTTCCACCGCCGTATAGCGGGTATCTATTGCAGCTGAGTCGAAGCAAGTGGAGACCAGTCGCGATCCGAGCCGCGTCAGGCCTGGTTGAGCTGCGAAGACGTCGCGTGCCTGCGACTGCACGAGGATGGTTGGCGGAACTGCGGTTTCAAGGGACCTCATGTATACCGGCATGCTTCATTCTTAGTGAGTCGGCCGCTGATGACAATGGTTGGAGGGGCTCAGGCTTCGCGTCCTCCCAAAGGCCTGCAGCACGGGCCGTTAGTGTGGTCAATGACCGTTGCCGCATTCGCGACGACGAACGAGAATTTTACGTACTGACCTCAGGTTGGTCAGTCCTGGCCAGGCGGCGCCGACGGGGGACTGCTGGGCAGCACCGACCAACAGATGCCGACCAACAGGTGGTGGCCAGCAGTTGCCGCCCAACAGATGGAGAGATCATGAGCATTGCCACGAGCACCGACACGCAGTCTCCTGGGTCGCACGTAGCAGACACCCACGACCTCATACGGGTGCAGGGTGCGCGCGAGAACAACCTCAAAGACATCAGCATCGAGATCCCCAAACGTCGTCTCACGGTGTTCACGGGTGTCTCCGGCTCGGGCAAGAGCTCGTTGGTCTTTAGCACCATCGCGGCGGAGTCCCAGCGAATGATCAATGAGACGTACAGCGCTTTTGTTCAGGGCTTCATGCCTTCATTGTCGCGGCCGGACGTGGACATGCTGGAGGGCCTGACAACGGCCATCATCGTGGACCAGGAGAGGATGGGCTCGAATCCGCGCTCAACCGTGGGCACTGCGACAGATGCCAATGCCATGCTCCGCATTCTCTTCAGCCGGCTCGGCCAGCCCCACATCGGATCACCGAACGCGTACTCGTTCAACGTGCCCACCGTAAAAGCCAGCGGGGCCATCACGGTGGATCGCGGCGAGGGCAAAACCAAAACGGAGAAGGCCAGCTTCAATCGCCTGGGCGGCATGTGCTCACGATGCGAGGGCATGGGCTCAGTCAACGATTTCGATCTCACCGCGCTGTACGACGCCAGCAAGTCCTTGAACGAGGGCGCGCTCAGCATTCCCGGGTACACGATGGATGGCTGGTATGGCCGGATCTTCAGCGGATCAGGCTTCTTCAATATGGACAAGCCAATTGCCAAGTTCACCAAGAAGGAGCTCCACGACCTCCTGTACCGGGAACCGACCAAAATCAAGGTCGAAGGCATCAACCTCACCTATGAAGGCGTCATCCCAAAAATCCAGAAATCGATGCTCTCCAAGGACGTTGACGCACTTCAACCACACATCCGGGCCTTCGTGGAGCGGGCCATCACCTTTACCACCTGTCCGGAGTGTGAGGGCACCAGGTTGAGCCCGGAGGCACGTTCTTCCAAGATCAGAGGGAAGAGCATTGCGGATGTGTGCACGATGCAGATCAGTGACCTCGCTTTATGGATCCGGGAAATCGATGAGCCCTCAGTGGCTCCGCTTCTCAAGGGACTGCAGCACCTCTTGGACTCCTTCGCCGAGATAGGTCTCGGCTATCTGTCCCTCGATCGGCCTGCCGGTACCTTGTCCGGGGGAGAGGCGCAGCGAACCAAGATGATCCGGCATTTGGGCTCATCCCTGACTGACGTCACCTACGTCTTCGACGAGCCAACTATCGGCCTGCACCCGCATGACATCGAGCGTATGAATCAGTTGCTGCTGCAGTTGCGGGACAAAGGCAACACTGTGCTGGTAGTCGAGCACAAGCCTGAAACGATTGCGATCGCTGACCACGTGGTGGATCTCGGACCTGGCGCGGGCACAGGCGGCGGCACGGTCTGCTTCGAAGGCGATCTGGACGGGCTGCGGGGGAGTGACACCATCACTGGGCGCCACCTCGACGATCGCGCATCCATTAAAGAGCAGGTACGGACAGCTTCCGGAACTCTTGAGGTCCGCGAAGCTTCCACCAACAATCTTCAAAACGTGGACGTTGATATTCCACTGGGCGTGCTGTGTGTGCTCACCGGTGTGGCCGGATCGGGCAAGAGCTCGCTGATTCACGGGTCGGTGGCCAAACGGGACGGCGTCCTGGTGATCGACCAAGGTGCCATCCGGGGTTCCCGCCGAAGCAATCCTGCAACTTACACTGGGCTCCTTGAGCCCATACGCAAGGCATTCGCCAAGGCCAACAATGTGAAACCGGCACTCTTCAGCTCCAACTCCGAGGGCGCGTGCCCCACTTGCAATGGTGCCGGCGTCATTTACACGGATCTGGGCGTCATGGCGACGGTGGAATCAACGTGTGAGGAATGTGAAGGTAAGCGCTTCCAGGCGTCCGTATTGGAGTACAGGCTTGGTGGCCGCAATATTGCAGACGTGCTTGCAATGTCTGTCAACGAGGCTGAGATCTTCTTCAGCGAAGGGGAAGCACGCACACCGGCCGCCCACAAGATCCTGGACCGCCTCGCCGACGTCGGACTCGGTTACCTGACGCTTGGACAGCCGCTCACCACACTGTCCGGCGGGGAACGCCAGCGGCTCAAGCTTGCCACGCAAATGTCGGAGAAGGGCGACATCTACATCCTGGACGAGCCGACCACAGGCCTCCATCTCGCCGACGTCCAGAACCTGCTCGGAATGCTGGATCGATTGGTCGAGTCAGGAAAGTCAGTCATTGTGATCGAACATCACCAGGCCGTCATGGCACATGCCGACTGGATTATCGACCTCGGGCCTGGCGCCGGACACGACGGCGGCAAGATCGTTTTCTCCGGCACGCCCGCTGACCTTGTGGCTGACCGCTCGACGCTGACCGGCAAGCACTTGGCGGTTTACGTCGGCGCCTGATACTTGGCTGGCCTGAAAAAATGCCAATACCACTTGCTTCCGAGTGGCCGACTCTAACTTCCTGCTAGAAATTCCCTCTAACTCCTTGACTATTTCCCGTGATGTGGCACACACTTACTCAGGACTTTGGACTATTTACAGACCATTAAGAAATCTTGAGAACCGGGGGAAGCATGTCCACATTTTCGTCAGGGCCGGTCAAGGATGACAACACCCACAGCAAGGAAACCCGCAGAAAACCCTATCTCCGCGTTGCAACCACGACTGCGATAGTGGCGACACTCATGGCGGCCACTGCGTGCGCCGCGCCTCTTGCAAACAACGCCGGGCCAGCAGCTGAATGCCGCCAACTCGACGCCCAACTGGCATGGCCAGGGGAGGTCCGGGAACAATTGCAAAAGACCATTGACGCCCACAGCAGTTGCACAGGAACAGCCCGCGGAGATAAAGCTCCGGTGGCGATTTTTGACTGGGACAACACTGTAGTGAAGAACGACGTCGGCTACGGCACGAACTTTTGGATGCTGCGGCATGACAAAGTCCTGCAACCGGCCAACAAGGACTGGAAGAGCACGAACCGCTACCTTACTGATGCGGCAGCGACGGCGCTGTCAACGGCATGCGGCACAGACACACCCGCTGGCCAGCCCCTCAAAACCAGCAGCAACATGGACTGCGCTGATGAAATCCTCGCCATCCTCGAGGACAAGACCCGTTCGGGCGAGCCAGCTTTTGAGGGCTTCAATGCCCGGCACCTCGTCGGCGCCTACGCCTGGGGTACTGCCTTGTCTGCCGGTTATACCGCGGAACAGCTCGGCCAGTTCGCACTCGCGATGAAGCAGGAGAACCTGGACGCAGCAGAGGGCAGCATGCAGACCGTTGGAAGCCAGCAGGTGGACGGCTACATCCGGATCTATCCGCAGATCAAAGACCTCATCGGTACCCTCCAGGCACATGGCATCGATACTTGGGTGGTGTCGGCGTCGCCTGAGCCGGTGGTGAAAGCGTGGGCCGGCGACGTCGGCATCGATGCCGGGCATGTCGTGGGCGTCCGCAGCGTCTACGAGGATGGCATCCAAACCTCCCATCTGAAAGGCTGCGGCGGAATACCCGACGGCGAAGATTCCGTCATGACCTACATCGAGGGAAAACGTTGCTGGGCCAATCAGGTGATCTTCGGCGTCGAGGGTCCTTCAGCCTTTGAGCAACTGCCTGCCGAACGCCGCCAGATCCTGGCCGCCGGCGACTCCGGCACAGACGTAACCTTCGTTGGCGACGCCACCGAAGCCAGGCTGGTGGTGAACCGGAACAACGCCGAAATTATGTGCCGAGCCTACGACAACGAGGACGGCAAGTGGCTGATCACCCCAATGTTCATCGACCCCAAACCACAGCGTAGCGAGCCGTATCCATGCACCACCAAGGCGTACACCAACCCGGACAGCAGCAAGGGGCCAGTGGTGCGCGAGGACGGCAGCCTCATTCCGGACCAGGTGGACCGTGTCCACTGAAGGGACTTCTGCCGCTGACAGTGCGGCGCGCTCGTCCAGCAAGGCTGCCGGAGTTCTTCGGTGCATCTGAAGTCGCCAACTGCCGATACCACGGGGACCAAATGTTGGGGGAGTAGCCGAGGGTTTCGGCGATGGTGGCCACTTGGGCAAGTTTGGCTAACGAACTTACCTAGCACCGCCCGGACGGCCCATACAGATGGAACTCTATCCGTATGGGCCGGTAGCCGCTGACCGACTACGCAGCGGCAGCTATCTCGTTGTGACTACGCGGCAAGAGCCGTGTCGAAAAGTCGCTCGGCCAGCCGGAGCAAGTGACGGGGTACATCTATGTCTTCGCCGTTGTCGTCATGGCCAAGAAGAACAGCGGCCCCCCTGACGGGCTGTTCGATCTCCAAGCCTGCTTCGCGCAGCAACACTTCGGCACGGGCATTCAGGGGCAGCGGAATAAACCCTGCTTCGTCGTTCAAATAAACGTGCCAACCGTTCCAGGTTATTGCTTCGACGTTTCCTTCAAGCAGCCTTTGCCTTGTAGGCAACGTTGCGTCGATTCTTTCGACACGGACGGCCTGCCTGAGGGGAGCCGGGATAATCAGCGCAGTGCGTTTCCGATCCATAATTCGACCCTTCCATTTCTGGGCGGCCAGCCGTCTCACAGGCTTCAAACCCAGCCCTCCAGGGAAAGAACCACTGACGTTCGGGGCACCACTTTTACAGAGGCTCGCCTGCGGCTTAGACACCGCCGCGCTAGGGGGTGACAGGTCCGCCACCAACACAGAGCGTAAGGCGGCATATCACCTTTGGTTTTTACGCGGTTTTTGGAATACATTTTCGCTGGTATCGCTTTTTGCCCTTTTGGCGGCTCTTTTTTCAAGAATCGATTTTCCGGTTTTTTTGGCACTAACATTTCTGGGAGACTTACCTGACACTGGAATCACGCCTTTCTGAATGCTTTCTACACATCACCATGCCGACTTTAATTTTTAAGGCCAGTCCGCGGTTTGGTGGACGTTTTCTGCAGGCTATTTCCAGACAAGACTTTCGAACAATGGGTTGCAGGCCCAGGACATGCCGCTATGGATGCAGGAAATGTAGTCCAGTTCCCAAATCCATCCAGATTCCGCTCATGCGCGCGCCGCGGGCATCAGCAGCACAGTTGCCACCCGAGCGCACGGACATCGCCGGTGCAGGCAGCCCCTTCTACCCCCGTTCCTTAAACGCCGATAATCTACATTATGTAAAGTAGTACTCTGCGTATCTCGTTGGATGAATCAATTCGCCCCAATCCCCTGGAGACTCAAGGAAGTCTCAGGCGGAGAAGGCCAGTAAGATGGTTGCTCGCGTTGACAACGTGCCGGAGAGTGACTGGACTGAGACGTTCCGTCAGAACCCCAAGGTTGATCCTGGCTGTCTCTCCATTGACACATCTTGCCTGAAGCTCACTGCAGCATGGTCGGTTGATCACCAAGTCAGCCTCACCGAAGTGGCCAGCCGATTTGGAATGGAGGGAGTCTCAGATGGATCACCCTCAGGCAACTCCACCGGCTGTCTCACGAGAGAAGATGAAGCTGTTAGCAAAGAATCTCTCTGCATCGATGAGTCGCCTGACGATCCGGGCACCTACCTCGTCACCATCAGGATGGAGCGCGACTAGCATCCAAGGTTGACCATCAAAAGCCCGTATCACCGGCCCCCCGGGCCTAGTGAATCCTGTCTAGCGTTGACCGGTCGGCGGAGATCCTCGCGGACTGGCTGGAACGCGGCATTTTGGTTTCCGACACTGCGCTGAACCGCAGGTTCAACCGCTACTGCGAAGAGCCGGGCCTCTCCCCCGCCCTGGACATCTACTCGCTGCGCCGGGCCATGGATTCCAGCGTCCGGGATGCACGAAAGTCCGGGGCCTGGAGCAAAGGCGCCGTTCGCCCGAATCTCGACTGCCAACTCGATTTTCGTCAATAGCATTTACGGCGGGGCCCCTTCACTGTCGAACAAGCGGCGAAGCATCACGGCCGGCGTGCAAGCCGGAGATACGCCGCAATCAAGCGGGGGACGACGACGTATACGGCGACGGGGACCACGATGAGCGTGATTGCCAGGGCCCGAAGCACAGACGGCCATGGCCCGATCAACGGTGTGAGCGCCCACTGGCTGAGCGCGACGAGCGGAAAGATGGCGGTCCATGTGATGGCCGCCCGCTCATGGATTGTCGGCGGGGCGGGTGTTCGCGCCGGGGTTGGTGTTGTGGCGTACATGGGGGGCTCCTTACGGTCTGTATGCCCTTTCTGATGCCTTTACAGTAGGTCTCGACTGCTGGCTGAGACATCGGGGCGGCTACTCAAGTGCCTACTCATTTAGGGGATAGACACACTTCTCCCCTGCCGCAGATACTGATGGCATGGCCAGGAGAACCCATGCCCTGGGACCCAGGGCGCGTGCGCCGGGGCGTCTCCCGGCGTCTCCCAGCAGCTTCATAGGCCGCGTCGACGAACTAGCCGCCATCAATAACGCTCTCCTGTCGAGCCGCCTCGTGACGCTGGCCGGCCCCGGGGGTGTCGGGAAGACACGCATAGCACTGACCGCGGTGAGCGCCGCCGGCGATCGCTTTGGTCATCCGGTATTCGTGGACCTCACCCGAATCCCAAAAGGAGCCCCAGTCGCGCTATCCGTCGCGGAGGCCGTGGGCCTTCGCGGTGTCAAGAGGGAGGGCGCCCTCAACGCGATCCTGTGGTGGCTCGACGGCGGGGAGCGCGTACTCCTCATGCTGGACAACACGGAGCATGTCCTTGAGGAGACGGCTGCCCTTGTGGCCGAGCTCCTGGAGGGCGCCTTGGACTGTACCGTTCTGGTGACGACCCGAGAGCCGCTGCGCATTTCGGGTGAGCGTATCGTCCCGGTAGGGCCCATGCTGGACGACGACGCCGAGGCTCTCTTCTGGGAGCGCGCGCAGGCAGTTCGGCCGTCACTTACGGTTTCCCCGGAATCCCGCTCCGCCTCCCGCGAACTGTGCGCACGTCTGGACCGGCTGCCGCTCGCCCTTGAGTTGGCAGCTGCTCGTATGTCCGTCATGACGCCGGCGGAGATGCTGCCCCTACTCGAGCGCCCCTTGCATGCTCTTGGATCCGGACCTTCCACAGGGCCGGCCCGCCACCGCAGCCTGAGAGCCTGCATCGCCACAAGTGTGGACCCACTTGGGGAGCACGAGCGCGCCGCGTTCGAGGCGTGCGCCGTCTTCGCGAGTCCGTTCGACGCACCCGCGGCGGCCGCCGTCGCGGGTGCGTCGCTGGAGAACCTCGAAGACCTCGTGGCCCGATCCCTGCTCCAGCCGTCCTTCGACGCTGCAGGCCACACGGTCTTCCGACTTCTTGAGAGCCTGCGGGAGTTCGCTCGCGACGGGCTCGACAGCGAACGGCTCGCGGAGGTGCAGAGGCGCCACCTTGCGTGGATCGCGGCAGAGTTCAGCGCCGACAGGCCATTGAGCGTGATGGAGAGCTCACGCAACGGGCAAGCCGTCGATCGCTTGCCGGATCTCCGGGCGGCTCTCGACTTCGCGGTCGTTGCCGCACCTGCCGAGGGCCTTCAGGTCATGGGCGCAACGCGCGAACTGTGGTTCCGCTATGCCCAGGACGAAGGACTTTCCCGGGCCACTAGTCTTCTGCAACGCCATCCAATGCATGATGATGCGCGGGCTCAAGGCCTGATAACGGCTTCCGTCTGCCACACCTCGCGGCAGGAGACCGAGGCCGGGAACCGGCTGGCTGGGGAGGCGCTCGCCATTCTTGAACCAGGTTCGGCAGGGGCAGGCGCCGCCTTCTTCTATCAGGCCATCGCCCGCTGTCTTGCCAAAGACACCGAAGGTTGTATCGAGTCGTGCGAGGCGGCTCTGGACGTATATACAGGGCTCGGTGACGTAGCCGGACAGAGCAGGGCCATCGGCATGCGGGGAATGGCGGCGGTGTGGGCACATCGCGACGAGGAGGCAATAGGCATCCTCATTCGGGCTTTGGACCTTGCCGTTTACGCGGGGGACCTCTGGGCGCAGGGTCAGATCCTCACCTACCTGGGCCTTGCCGAGTCGAATCGGGGCCGCCCTGCCATGGGCCGGGCAAGGCTTTTCGAAGGGGTGGACGCCTTCGCCCGGGTGGGCGATATATCCTACCGCGGAGTCGCGCTCGCCCGCCTCGCGGCGCTCACTGTGCTCCGGGACCCGGCGACGGCGGTGCGAGCTGCCGCCGCGACGACCCGCCGGGAGGGTGCCGGCGGAAGATTCCACGAGATTGCGCTGGCCGACTTCGACCATGTGCGGTCGTCCGCTGAGCTGCTGCTCGGACCGCAGGGCTTCGCGGCCGCTTGGGAGGCCGGGGAGAAGCTCTCCTTCGCTGAGGCCGCGGAGGAGCTCCGGGCCGTGGAAGGTGTGCTCCAGCCTGACATGCTCACGCCCCGCGAATTCGAGATCGCCGGGCTTGTGCGCAGAGGCCTCGGCAACGCGTCCATCGCGAGGCAGCTCTCGCTCTCGGCGCGGACCGTGGAGAACCACGTCGCTCATGCCCTGACAAAGCTGGGACTGCACAGCCGCGCTGCCTTGGCTGTCTGGGCTGCCGAACACCGGAAGCCTGACTAGACCTTGGCGAAGCCAGTCGGCGAACCGTCGTCAACGCCGAGAAGCAGCACGGTCTATTGAATAGTTCCGTGTCGAATGTGCACGATGACCAGTAACCGTTGATTACAGCACTTCGTTGACTCCCCCGCTCCCACAGCCACTTCCGTTAGGGTGTGTCTGTAATGGAACGGTTCCTGATACTCCTAGCCTTGGTTCTTGTCGGACTGGCCGTGGCAGCAGCTGGACGCTTTCGCCTTCCCGTGAAGGAGGGATCTCGCACGGATCAGTTCTTCGTGCGGTTTCAGCTGGCGGGAAATGTGGTCGCCATTGGAGTGGATGTCCTTCTTCCAATCGTCACCGTTTTTGTCGGGATGCCGCTGCTTGCTTATTCAGCTGCGATCCTTCAGCTTCTTGCAGTGACCATCTTCCACGTGCAGTTGCCTCCAGTGCGTTGGTTCCGACCTGGAACGTCGGGTCAGCACTCAGTCGAAGAAGAGAACCTTCGACGCACCAGGTGGCCATACCAGACCGCGTTCGCGATGGGATATGCCTTTCTCCTGGCCTATGTTCTCTCCATCTTTCCGACATACTTCTAGCTTGTAACGGCAGTTCAGTCCCCTATGCAGCGAAACACGCGGCCAGACCTATCCAGCGCTGGACCCGGCCTGTTTCATTCCTGACTGAACTTCCACCAACTCAGCCAACACCCCTGTGCAACGGAGGCAATCGTCCAAGTGCCGGCGAACTTTCTCCTGGGCGGCCTGGCGCACGGCATTTCTGACGTATTTACCCAGGTAGCGCGAAAAGTCCGTGCAGGGGTCCGTAGCTGATTCCTGCACGTGTTTTTGCAGGTACGCCTGGCGGAGACCCTCACGTGCCCGGATGAGCAATGACGAAACAGCGTTTGGAGTCAGCTCCATGGCCTGTGCCGCTGCAGCCGGCTTCATGCCCTCAACGTCCACCTGCCAAAGTACGGTCTGCCAGCGGGATGGCAGGGAACGGAAAGCCAGCATAAGGATCGTGTTCTCGAAGTCTTTGAGAACAGGATCATCATCAATTGCCACGACCTGACTCACAACGCCATTCACCGTCGCCGATGCCCGCCTGCTCTGCAGATTGCGGCGGTGCGACATTCGCCGAACGGTGGTCAACAGATAGGCCTTGAATGAGTCCGCCGGTCCCCTGCCGTCCAGCAGCGATTTTAGGATCGATGCAAACGCCTCGGAGACCACGTCGTCAGCATCCGTTGGATTATCCGATTCAGTCCGGGCAACATGGCTGGCAATGCCTTGGTACCGGCGAAAAAGTTCCTCGTAGGATCCAGGGTCACCCCCGCGCACGGAAGCGAGCAGGCATGTGTCACTCTCGCCCGCCGCCAACGGGTATGTGCCCGCTCCCCTCCCCTGCTGACTTTGTGCAGGATTCAGTAGCACTTGTACTTGCTGAGCCGTCATGGAAGATTGGACGCGGCCGAACGGCAGGACGGGAGCAAGCATGGCTGCCTTCCGAAGTGTTTGAGTGGTGACGCCTAGAATCTAGGCAGCAAGTGATTGGTCACACTCAAAACGCAGGCAATTTGTTGGAAGTAGACGTTCCATGCAGGATTTCGACTTTGATGAACGGGACCTCAAACTCCTGCATGCCCTTCAGATCCGCCCCCGGGCACCATGGACGGCCTTGGCACCTGGTGTGGGTGCCGATGCAGTCACCTTGGCCCGACGCTGGAATTTTCTTTCCGGTGAAGGGCTGGCATGGGTAGCAACCTACCGTGGGCTCGGGTCCAAAGTCGCCTTTGCCCTGGTGGAAATCGAGTGCTCACCGGCCAGCATGGCAAGCGTGACCGAAAAGCTTGCGGCCGATCCGGATGTGCTCTCCATGGATCACACCGCAGGTGGCAGGGACATGGTCATCACTGTCATGAGCCGCGATGACGCCTCCCTCGGACGTTTCGTTTTGGACCGCTTGCCAGCCGTCAAAGGAATCCGCAGTACAAGAACCCATCCGGGCATCAATTTGCTGGCGGACGCCCGCAGCTGGCGGTTGCGCTCTTTGCAGGAGCACGAGGTAAAACTCATAGAGCGCGAAGCACCTCAACCAAGTCCGGCCGCGAAGGGTGCATCGGCAGATCTGGAAGAGCAACTTTTTGGGATCCTGCGCGCTGATGGTCGAGCCTCGATAACTGAAATATCCCAAAAGTTGGGAATCAGCCCCCCGCGCGCGAAGAGCGCTCTAGGCGCAGCCCTGGCTCAGGATCGGATCGTTGTCCGGCTGGAAATGGCCCGCACGTTATCGCCTTGGCCCGTAAACGTTTGGTACTTCCTCCGCGTGCCAGCCACGCAGGCGGAAGCAGTAGCGGGCCGGTTGGTCGGTCTCGGAGAAGTGCGTCTGGTCGTCACCACAGGTGGGCTGTATTCGATTGTGATGTCGGTGTGGCTTCGCCGTCTCGATGACATGACCATTCTCGAACGGCAACTGGGTGAGAAGTTGCCCATGGTGGAAATCATGGATCGTTCAGTCGTACTGCGAACACCTAAGCATGTTGGCATCATGCTGGATCCCTCTGGCCGCCGCATCATGTAAAGGCGGAAATGGGAATGCCTCGTCCATCGCGAATCGGACAGGCATTCGTTTACTCAGTGTTCCGCGCGTCTGCTACTGCTCCTGTTGTTGCGCTCCTGCAATGTTGACCAACCAAGCGATGCCGAACTTGTCCACACACATCCCGAAGGTGTCACCCCACGGTGCGCTTTCAAGTGGCATGGTGACGGTACCGCCGTCGGCGAGCTTGTCCCAGTAACCACGAAGTTCGGCTTCATCCTCGGACTGGCCGCTTAGAGACACCGAGATGTTGCTGCCCGGGTTGTAGTCCATGCTGTTCGGCGTGTCGGCAGCCATCAGCGTCAGACCGTTGGGTGTTACCAGCATTGCGTGCATGACCTTCTCCGCTTCGGCGGGGTCTTCGCTTGCCTGATACTCGCCGAAAGTGCTGAGCGTGAGTTCGCCACCGAAGACGGACTCGTAGAAGTTGATTGCGTCCCTGGCATTATCGCGGAACGAGATATATGGGTTGAGGCGGGTTGTCATTAGTCAGTTCTCCTCATGGTTGTAATAGGTGCGCACGTCACCGTGCGGTAATGCTAGCAGCGCCCAAGGCGCCTGTCCCCCGAACTTTCAGTCGCCGTCGTACGCCTTTTGCAGAACGTTGATATCAAGCTTCCGCATCTTCAACATGGCTTCCATTGCCCGCTGGGAACCTGCTGGATCCGGACCGTTCAACAGGCTCGGCATCCCAGCAGGGACGATCTGCCATGACAAGCCAAACTTGTCCTTCAGCCATCCGCACTGGCTTTCTTCTCCCCCTCCTTCCAAGAGCGCATTCCAGTAACGGTCCACCTCGTCCTGCGAATCGCAGTTCACCACGAGGGAAACCGCTTCGTTGAAGGTGAAAGCGGGTCCCCCGTTCAAGGCCATGAACTGCCGTCCTTCAATCTCGAAGTCCACGGTGAGAACCTGTCCGCCTGGACCCGGCATCGATGTCAGGATGGACGAATCATCAAATGTCGATGTGTAGAACTCCGCCGCCTCTGCCGCCCGGCCGTCAAACCACAAACAGGTGGAAATCTTCTGCATTCTGCAAGTCCTCCAGGATCGTGAGGAACCACTTGTCCCCCGACTGAGGCTAGTCCTGTGGGTTCCACCACACAACGCCCGACGGCGGCTGTCACCGGATGCGTTATGCCGCACCAGCGCGGGGCCTGCCGATCAAGCAAGAGTCAGTCGCCTGCCGTCCTGATCCGGCTGACCAGGCCTACGGTATTGGCCTCGCTGTCCTCAATGAAGGCCATCCATTCCTCTGAATCTGCCGGTCCGAGGAGGTCATCCTCATGGATGAAAATAATGTGCGGCTCCGAAATGATCTTGACGCCTTTGCTCCTCAACGCCGCCACTGTGCCGTGAAGGTCTCCAACCTCGAAATAGAGCAGGGACGACGGCGCTCCTTTCTCCAGCAGAAGCCGCACGCCACCCACGTCAAAGAAGAGGAGCCCGGGAGGGTCGTACAAGGCCTTGGGCTCGGCGCCCAGCAGTGCAGCGTAGAAGGCCGCCGCCCGCTTCAGGTCTTCGGCATGCTGGGCTACTTGAACGAATCGCATGATCTCCTCCATTAATTCGGGTGCGTCCTTTGTTCCTGCCAGTCATCGTGGCCGCAGCAGAAACCATGCGCAAGGGAGAACCTGGGGGGTCGTCAACTTCGCGCCAACACTTCCGCCCGGATAATGTCAGAACATGCCGTCATCGCTTAGATCCTGGATTCCTGCCGCCGCCGACCTCGTGTTGATTCTTGTCTTCGCCGCGATCGGCCGCGACGCCCACGCCCGTGGAGACATCATCACAGGCGCCTTTGTCACGGCCTGGCCCTTCCTCGCTGGTGCGGGCATTGCCTGGCTGGTCGCAAGGGTTTGGCGTGCCCCCTTTGCCCTCTGGCCTTCGGGCATTTGTGTCTGGATCGGTGCCGTAGGGATCGGCATGCTGCTCAGGGCGGTGACCGGCCAGACGGTGGTGTTGCCCTTTGTCATCGTGGCACTTATCAGCCTGGGTGTTTTCCTGGTCGGCTTCCGCGCCATTCTCGCGTTAATTCTGCGCACGTCACGAAAGCGCCGGTCCAAAGTCTGAAAGGGTTCCCGCATCTCCCATGTACTAGGCTGAAGTGCGTCCGCAATGAAGCTTTTCCGGAAAGGCCCCCCGTGATCACCGCTTTCGTCCTGATCAAGACCGATGCTTCGCGCATCCCGGAAACCGCCGAGCAGATTTCAGCCATCCAGGGCATCAGTGAAGTCTATTCCGTCACTGGAGAATGGGACCTCATCGCTGTAGCCAGGGTCTCCAAGCATGAAGACCTCGCGGACGTCATCGCTGACCGCCTGTCGAAGGTGGATTCAGTGGTCCACACCACTACTCACATAGCGTTCCGTGCCTACTCCCAGCACGATCTCGACGCCGCCTTTGCGTTGGGATTCGAATAGGGTCAGGGACCCCTGAAGATCACGATTCGAAGCGGCAGCGCAGTCTAGCGGCCGCACAGTCTGCAGAGGCTGTGGCTAGTCTTTGGAACCCTGGCTAAGGGCGATCCACTTGGTCAGGACGCCGGCGGCCTTACCTGAATCCACGGACTCCGCTGCCAGTGTGAAGGCAGCTCGCATACGTTCCAAAAGGTCGCCGTCGGCATTCAGATCAACGGACACCAAGCCAGCGGCAGCATTCAAGAGGACAGCATCACGCACAGGACCTGTCTTGCCATCAAGGACCTCACGTACAACCACTGCATTTGCGGCGGCGTCCCCGCCCCGCAGATCCGCAACGGTGGACGGTTCGATACCGAGCTCAGCGGGTGAGAACACCTGTTCAGTGACAGTTCCGTTCCTTATCTCCCAGACAGTCGATGGCCCCGTAGGCGTCAATTCGTCCAGCCCATCGTCACCACGGAACACGAGGCCGCGGCTGCCGCGACGGGCAAGGACGCCCGCAACCAAAGGAGCCATCCGGGCGTTGGCGACGCCAACTGCCGAAGCCTGAACATGAGCAGGATTTGTCATGGGGCCGAGAAAATTAAAGGCCGTGGGCACAGCTAACTCCCGCCGGGGTACTGCAGTATGACGGAACGAGGGATGGAAAACCTGCGCAAAGCAGAAGGTGATTCCTGCCTCCTCCGCATTCCGGGCAACCTGGTCAATCGAAAGGTCCAGACGGACACCCAAGGCTTCCAATACATCGGCAGAACCCGACGTCGACGACGCCGCCCGGTTTCCGTGTTTGACGACCTTCGCGCCCGCACCGGCCGCCACAAGGGCTGCCATGGTGGAGATGTTGACGGTGTTCAGCCTGTCCCCGCCCGTTCCCACGATGTCCAGCTTTTCACCAGAGATCTGTATGGGGTTGGCATTCTGAAGCATGGCCTCCACAAGGCCGGTCAGTTCTTCCACCGTTTCGCCCTTGGCACGCAGGGCAACCAGGAAACCCGCGATCTGCGCGGAAGTCGCTTCGCCGGCCATGATCGTGTTCATGGCCCACTCAGTATTGCCCACTGCAAGGTCGTCGCCGTTGATCAGTGCTGAGATGAGCCCTGGCCAGTTATTGCTGGCTGCAGGTGCCGATGCCGGAGAAGTCACCCCTTGATGCTATCGACCGGGCTGCACCGATGACCAATGTGAACCGGACCGGGAACTTTTCCGCGCGATTTCGCGTCTTTGTAGAAAAAGTCTCCCGAATCGGTGGTTTGCATTGGGAAGTCTGGACTTTTACAGACATAATGTCCTTGTGACATCTGCGACCCATGCCCCCAGTACCCCGGCGCACCCGACGCTGAACCGCCCCAATCTGGTTTCTGTTGGAACCGTTGTTTGGCTGTCCAGTGAGTTGATGTTCTTCGCCGGTCTCTTTGCCATGTACTTCACCCTGCGCTCCACATCAGGACTGATGTGGGCCGAGGAGTCGGCCAAGCTCAACTTCCCGTTTGCGCTCGTTAACACGATCGTCCTCGTGGCCAGTTCCTTTACTTGCCAGATGGGCGTTTTCGCCGCTGAGCGGCTTGAACCGCGCCGCACCGGCGGCCCCCTGCAGTTCACCCGCTGGGGCATGAGCGAATGGTTCGTCCTCACCTTCATCATGGGTGCCTTCTTCGTAGCCGGACAGACCACGGAATACGCGATGCTCGTCTCGGAGCACGTATCCCTGTCATCCAATGCCTACGGTTCCGCCTTCTACATGACTACGGGCTTCCATGGCCTTCACGTCATCGGCGGTTTGATCGCGTTCCTGTTCATTATTGGCCGCGCGTTTGCAGCCAAGAAGTTTGGACACTTTGAAGCGACATCCGCGATCGTCACCTCGTACTACTGGCACTTCGTGGACGTCGTCTGGATTGGCCTCTTCCTGGTCATCTACGTCCTGAAGTAGCCCGGCTTTGACTCTTTTTCTACAAGAGGCAGAATTTCAAGAAGCGGCTCGCGGAGCCGACGCAGGATCGAATAAAGGAACCACCACGTGAAGGCACTCTCGCAGAAGCGACGTCACCCACTGGCAGCCATTGCGCTGCTGCTGATGGGCCTCCTCCTCACTGGTGGGCTGTACGCCGTTGCCACATCTGTCAACCAGGCCAAGGCCGACACCACCAGCTACAGCGCAAGTGACGTAGAGCAAGGCGGCAAATTGTTTGCTGCCAACTGCGCCACCTGCCACGGCATGGGTGCAAGCGGAACCAAGGACGGCCCCTCGCTGGTCGGCGTGGGTGCCGCAGCAGTTGACTTCCAGGTTGGCACCGGCCGCATGCCCATGCAGATGAATGGCCCCCAGGCGCAGAAGAAGCCCGTCCAGTTCAACGAGGAGCAGACCAGCCAGCTGGCCGCTTACGTTGCATCGCTCGGCGCAGGCCCTGCGATTCCGGAAGAACACCTGCTTGACGAAAAGGGAGATGCAGCCAAAGGTGGCGAGCTCTTCCGCGTCAACTGCGCCATGTGCCACAACGCTGCCGCAGCCGGCGGCGCCCTGACGCGCGGCAAGTTCGCTCCCGCGCTGGCAGATGTCACAGGAAAGCACATCTACGAGGCCATGGCCACGGGCCCGCAGAACATGCCTGTGTTCAACGATTCGAACGTCTCACCCGAAGGTAAGCGCGACATCATCACCTTCCTCAAGACCATCGAAGCCAACGGCTCACCGGGCGGTGCCGATCTCGGCGCCCTTGGCCCGGTGTCTGAAGGTCTCTTCGTCTGGGTTGCCGGCTTGGGCGTCATCATCGCCTTCACCATCTGGCTGACGTCACGCACGTCATAGTCCGGACGAGACAACAAACTTCTGCTGCATGTTCAGCAGTTTCGAACTGAAAATTAACTCGGCCCAGGCCGAGACAACGAGAGAAGGATGAGGCGAATTATGGGCAACCATAGTGACGGCAGTCCGAACCACTCGGGCACCGTAGCTACGGCTGGTCAGAATGAAGTGGAGAAGTTCCAGGATCCTGGGCTTCCTCCGCATCGTTTGCGCCTGGCTGACACGGACCCGGTAGCCGCAAAGCGAGCCGAGCGTCAGGTAGCCATTTTGTTTGGCACCTCTGTCATCGGCACGCTGATCTTCCTGGTGGCGTACTTTGCCATCGATTTGGGCGACGATTCGACGATTGCAAACATCCGTACCCAGAACCTGCTCCTGGGCCTGGGTACGGCGTTCGCAATGCTTGGCATTGGCACCGGCATCGTGCACTGGGCCAAGGCCCTGATGCCCGATCACGAGGTGTCCGAAGAGCGCCACGCTATCCGTCATGAGGAAGACCGCCAGGCTGCGGTGCGCATCGTCGACGACATCGTCGAGGAAACCGGCATTAAGCGTCGCCCGCTGATCCGCAACACCCTTCTTGGTGCCGTTGCCCTTGCTCCGCTCCCTGCTCTCGCTATTTTCGGCGACCTGGGACCGCGTCCTGATGACAAGCTCGCACACACCATGTGGGCCCCTGAAGGCGGCAAGCTCAAGCGACTGACCCGCGACCCCGATGGCACTCCCATCAAGGCTTCGGATGTCACCATCGGTTCGGCATTCCACGTCATTCCCGAAGGTCTCAACGAACTTCACGAAGGCAAGCTGAACGAAAAGGCCAAGGCCGTCGTTCTGCTGATGCGCCTCGATCCCAACTCGCTGAACCCCTCCGAGGGCCGCGAGAACTGGAGCTACAACGGCATTGTTGCTTACTCCAAGATCTGCACCCATGTTGGTTGCCCGGTTGCTCTTTACGAGCAGCAGACACACCACCTTTTGTGCCCGTGCCACCAGTCCACGTTCGACCTCACGCAGGAATGCAAGGTCATCTTTGGACCGGCCAGCCGTCCGCTCCCCCAGCTGCCCATCGCAGTTGACGCAGAAGGCTACCTCGTCGCAACCAGCGACTTCAAAGAACCTGTAGGACCGAGTTACTGGGAGCGTGACGAGCATGAGCGCCTCATCAACAGCTGAAGCCCCCTTCGTAGCGAAGACAAAAGTTGGCCGTTTCACTGATTTCGTGGACGAACGTGTAGGTGGCTCCGGCATCCTGCGCGAGTTCGGCCGCAAGGTCTTCCCGGACCACTGGTCATTCATGTTCGGTGAGGTGGCGCTGTATTCCTTCGTCATCCTCCTGATGTCGGGTACATTCCTGACTTTCTTCTTCGACCCCTCGATGGCTGAAACCCACTACCAGGGTTCCTACACGCCGTTGTACAACGTCGAAATGTCCGTGGCTTACAGCTCATCGCTGAACATCTCCTTCGATGTCCGCGGTGGCCTCTTCATGCGCCAGGTGCACCACTGGGCGGCGCTGCTGTTCGTGGCCTCACTGGGTGTCCACATGCTGCGCGTCTTCTTCACCGGTGCGTTCCGCAAGCCTCGTGAAATGAACTGGGTAGTGGGCGGAGTCCTGCTGATTCTGGCCATGGCTGCCGGCTTCACTGGCTACTCCCTCCCCGATGACCTCCTTTCCGGCAACGGTCTGCGCATCATCGATGGCGTTATCAAGTCCATTCCGGTCATTGGTACCTACATCTCGTTCTTCCTCTTCGGCGGAGAATTCCCGGGCACAGCGATCATTGGTCGTCTCTATGTGCTTCATATCCTTCTGGTTCCGGCCCTGATTCTGCTCATGATCGTGATTCACCTGTTCATGGTTGTGGTCCACAAGCACACGCAGTACCCCGGCCCGGGTCGCAACGACGGCAACGTCGTCGGTTACCCCCTTGGCCCGGTTTACGCTGCCAAGGCTGGCGGGTTCTTCTTCATCGTCTTCGGCGTCCTGGCCCTTATGGCAGCTGCCTTTACGATCAACCCGATCTGGAACTACGGTCCTTACGACCCCTCCCCGGTTTCCGCCGGTACCCAGCCTGACTGGTACATCGGGTTTGTTGACGGCGCACTTCGCCTCATGCCTGGCGTCATCAACAACTTCCACTTTGAATACATCATCTTCGGACACACGCTGACGCTGAACGTCCTGTTGCCGGCGCTCGTGCCCGCGGGCATCATCTTCACCGTGCTGTTCATGTACCCGTGGATCGAACGCTGGGTAACCAAGGACAACCGTGAGCACCACGTCCTTGACCGTCCCCGCAACGCACCCACCCGTACCGCGATCGGTGTTGCAGGCTTCACTTGGTACTGCGTCATGTGGGCAGCGGCAGGCTCGGACCTCATCGCAACGCACTTCCATGTATCCCTGAACGATGTCACGTACTGGTTGCGCACACTGTTCTTCATCGGCCCTATTCTCGCCTTCATCGTGACCAAGCGAATCGCACTCGCTCTGCAGCGTAAGGACCGCGAGATCGCCCTCCACGGGCGTGAGACCGGCCGCATCGTACGGCTCCCCCACGGTGAGTTCATCGAGGTACACGCTACCCTGGACGAGTACAAGCGCTACAAGCTCGTTGGATTCGAATCTCCGGTTCCGTTGCCGGCGACGCCGAACGAACACGGTGTCGTAACCCGCAAGGAAAAGCGGCGTGCAGCGCTCTCCAAGTGGTTCTTCGAAGACCGTGTTGCTCCGGCAACTCCTGCCGAACTCGAAGCAGCACACGCGCATGGCCACCACGAGGCCATCGAAGCTGGCGCGGACCAGAAGAGTCTCAGCCACTAGTTCCAGCTTGAAACAAGGAAGGGCACGATCCACACGGATCGTGCCCTTCCTTGTTGTATTTGCCATTTGTGATGGGCCGTTACGGACCGCTGCCGGCACTATTGACTTCGGTAACCGGAGGAATAGTTGCGTGTGGGCCGGACCCCTGGTCGCTGCAGCGGAACCCAGAGCTTGTAGCGGTCTGCCCGATAGTACGAAACGGAGTAGTCCACCATAGCCCGGGCCACGAAGGCATGACGCTGGATCTTTAGCAGGGGTGAGCCCACGTCCACGTTCAACAGTCTCGCCGTTGAAGGGGATGCGGCGGTCGCCTCGATCATGTCCTCTCCCCATTCCATGACCAACCCGAAGCGTTCGCTGAGGACGTTGTAGAGCGACGTGGGCGGCGCCTCATCCAAGAGTCCCGGGACGCGGTGTGCCGGGATGAAGTTCTCGTCGACGCTCATGGGCTCGTTGTCGGCCAGCAGCAACCGCCTGAAACGGACCAAGGGCGTGCCCTCCTCCAGCTGAAGCTCCCGCGCCAGAAAAGCACTGGCAGCAATCTGCTCAAAGCTCAACACCTTGGCAGCCGGAACCATCCCGCGTCGTTGCATCTCCTCGCTGTATGAGGTCAACTTCACTTGGAGATCAAGTTTGGGCTTCTTGACGAACGTACCGAGTCCCACCACCCGCTCAATGACTTCCTCGCCCACCAAGGCATCAATGGCTTGCCGTACGGTCATCCTCGCAAGGCCGAACCTTAGCGAGAGGTCCCGCTCAGAGGGCAGCGACGAACCAGGCGGACACGACTGGGCTATGAAACTCCTCAATATCTCCCGTAGCTGGATGTAAATAGGAGTGCTGCTGGTCCGGTCGATTTCACCGGCGATACTCGCGGCTTCAGGCATGACGAGCGCCCAACATCAAATGAGTCATGCCTTAAGGGTAGATCAGCCAGAGCACAGGTCTAGACCAGCCGCACTGCGCGATATGGAGAGCAGGCCAGGCGGCGGCTACGCTTGTATGGATCAAATTTCACGGACGGATATTCCGTCTTAGCAAAGGAGCTGGCTTGCCGGAGCAGAAATCCTTCGTCGCAGCAGAAATAGGCTTGCATGCGCGAGCGGCAGCGGTGTTTGTCCGGGCCGTAACTGACACTGGCCTGCCAGTCACGATAAGGAAGCCCGATGGGCCGCCGGTAGACGCACGCTCCCTCTTGGAAGTCATGACAGAAGACTTTGGCCATGGCTGCGAGGTACTCCTGGAGGTGGCTCTGGACGCCCTCCAAGACGACCAAAGTGTCTCCGCCGCTCGTAATGCCCTCCTCGGCCTTTCTGCCGTTCTGGAGGGCACCGAAGCTCGATTGAAGGCCCAGTGACAGCTCTGGACTATCTAGAAATGGCCAGCGACCCACGCTAGAGACAGCATAACGACGTCGGGCCCCACCAAAAGGTGGGGCGATGAAGGTGATCCAGAAACCCACCGCAAGGCCCAGGAAACCGCTTGCGCACGCAATACCGAGAACCAGCGGCCACCAGCTCCAGGGGCTGAAGTGCCCCTGTTCGCCCGCGCCCTCGTGAATTTCAGCATCAGGGCGGTCTTCTGGACGCATGCCAATCCGCTTGCCAGTAAAGCCAAGGTAAGCGCCGATCATGCCTACGAGACCGCCAACCAGGAGAATACCCAGAACGCCGACCCACTCATGCCATTCCGTCAGGAAGCCATAGGCGATGGCGACCGGGATGAAGAAGAATGCTCCTGCTCCAAAGAGCCACGATTCAATTTTCACTTGCGAACGTCCTTCTGGTCGGCGTTGCCCAGCAGCACTGCTGCGGGGTCCGGGGACTGGGCGGTGTGGACCTGGGCCAACTCAGGGTGGTGCAGGTCCAGTGCCGGGCGCTCAGAACGGATACGAGGCAGGGAGGTGAAGTTGTGGCGCGGCGGCGGGCAGGAAGTTGCCCATTCCAGCGATGCACCGAAGCCCCAGGGGTCATCAACTTCTACCTTCTTGTTGCTGCGCCAGGTGATGTAGACGTTCCAGAAGAACGGCAGCAACGAGGCACCAAGGACGAAGGACGAGATCGTGGAGAACTGGTTCATCCAGGTGAAGTTGTCCTGCGGCATGTAGTCGGCGTAACGGCGGGGCATACCCTCAACACCCAGCCAGTGCTGGATCAGGAAGGTGCCGTGGAAGCCAAGGAATAGAAGCCAGAAGTGAATCTTGCCCAGGCGCTCGTTCAGCATCTTGCCTGTCCACTTCGGCCACCAGAAGTAGAAGCCGGCGAACATGGCGAACACAACCGTACCGAAGACCACGTAGTGGAAGTGTGCCACCACGAAGTAGGAGTCCGAGACGTGGAAGTCCAGTGGCGGGGACGCAAGGATAATACCCGTGAGGCCACCAAACAGGAAGGTCACCAGGAAGCCGATGCTCCAGAGCATCGGAGTCTCGAAGGTAATGGAACCCTGCCAGAGAGTACCGATCCAGTTGAAGAATTTCACGCCGGTGGGCACCGCGATCAACATGGTCATGAACGCGAAGAACGGGAGGAGCACGGAACCGGTCACGTACATGTGATGTGCCCAGACAGTGACGGACAGTGCGGCAATGGCGATGGTTGCGTACACAAGGCCCTTGTAACCAAAGATCGGCTTCCGGCTGAACACCGGGAAGATCTCGGACACGATGCCGAAGAACGGCAGGGCGATGATGTACACCTCGGGGTGGCCGAAGAACCAGAAGAGGTGCTGCCAGAGGACGGCGCCGCCATTTTCGGGGTCGAAGATGTGGGCACCAAATTTGCGGTCCGCACCAAGGGCGAACAGGGCAGCGGCCAGCGGCGGGAACGCCATCAGGACGAGGATGGACGTCACCAGGGCATTCCAGGTGAAGATCGGCATGCGCCACATGGTCATGCCGGGCGCACGCATGCAGATGATCGTGGTGATGAAGTTGACGGCACCCAGGATGGTACCGAAGCCCGACAGTGCGAGGCCGAAGACCCACAGGTCACCGCCGACGCCGGGCGTAAAGGTGGTGTTCGACAGTGGCGCATATGCGAACCAGCCGAACGATGCAGCACCCTGCGGCGTGATGAAGCCGGACACAGCAATGGTGGAGCCGAAGAGGAAGAACCAGAAGGCCAGCGCGTTCAATCGCGGGAAGGCGACGTCGGGGGCGCCAATCTGCAGGGGCATGATGACGTTTGTGAAGCCCGCAAACAGCGGTGTCGCGAACATCAGCAGCATCACTGTGCCGTGCATCGTGAACATCTGGTTGTACTGTTCCTTGGTCTGCAGGATCTGCATACCGGGTTCGAACAGTTCTGCACGGATCAACAGCGCCATGACGCCACCGAGGCAGAAGAACACGAAGGACGCGATGAGGTACATGTACCCGATGGTCTTGTGGTCCGTGGAGGTGATCCAGTTGACGACTATGCGTCCCTTGGATTTAGGAACTACGGGAGCCTCTAGGGTCCCGGCGGATTGAGTGTAAGTAGCCACGTCGCTCCCCTTACTTGGTTTCGATCAGGTCCGGGTTGCGGTCGTATTCCGCACCGAGCAGGCCCGTGTTGCCGTCCTGGCGAAGCTTGTCCATGTGGTCCTGGAATTCAGACTCGGAGACAACCTTGACGCGGAACAGCATTTCGGAGTGGTATTCACCGCAGAGTTCGGCGCACTTGCCATCGAAAGTGCCCTCCTTGGTGGGAGTGAACCTGATGTAGTTGGTCTTGCCAGGGATCATGTCCCGCTTCTGCAGGAAGGCCGGAACCCAGAAAGAGTGGATGACATCGCGGGAGTTCAACTCCAGGTCAACCGACTTGCCAACGGGCAAGTACAGCGTGGGAAGCAGGTCCTTGTTGACCTCGTTGCCGGTCAGGTGGGCCTGAACGCCGGCCTCGTGGAGGTCTTCGTTAATGACCTCGCCCTTTTTGTAGTTGAAGTCCCAAGCCCACTGCTTGCCGCGGACGTCAACGACGACGTCTGCCGGCTGTGAGCGGTCATCGATCGCGCGCTGGTCTTGGTCGGTGAAGTAGAAGAACACCAGCACCATGAACAGCGGGATGGTCAAATAGAAGACCTCAAGCGGCAGGTTGTAGCTGAGCTGCTTCGGGAATCCCGTGGTGCCCTTACGGCGGCGGTAAGCGATGATGCACCAGACCAGAAGGCCCCACGTGATGATACCGACTGCCAAGGCGGCGATCCATGAGTTGACCCAGAGGTCCATGATCCGGTCAGTGTGGTTGGTCGTGCCGCGCTCTGTTGGCAGCCAACCCTTCTCTACCTCTGGTGAACATCCAGTCAAAACCAACGCGCCGGCTAGTGCCAAGCCAGTGATCGAGGTGATCTTTATGCGTCGGCTGCCGGTTCGGTTCTGCGAACTCACAGACGGCCCTTCCTCTTGTTGCTGTCTCCCGGCAGGCCAAAGGCCACCGGGCACACTAAAAGTTTTACTACCCGATGTAGAGCTTACCGCTATGAAGCGGTTTTCGCGCACATGTCGGCGCCGTGGCTCCGAATGCGTTGGAACGCATGCAGAGGGGCGCCGACATGCGGCGATAGCTCACGTCAGTGGAACGAGTCGCCGCAAGCGCAGGACCCGCCGGCGTTCGGGTTATCAATGGTGAAGCCCTGCTTCGAGATGGTGTCCTCAAAGTCGATGCTGGCCCCACTCAGGTATGGGACGCTCATCTTATCCACTACCACTTCAACGCCGTCGTAGTCACGGACGGCGTCGCCGTCGAGCAGACGCTCGTCGAAGTAGAGCTGGTAGATCAAGCCGGAGCAGCCGCCCGGCTGGACTGCAACGCGCAGACGCAGATCGGTGCGCCCTTCCTGTTCGAGGAGGCTGCGGACCTTGCCTGCTGCGACATCGGTCAGATTGACCTCGTGCGTGGGAAGCTCCTCGTCGGGGACGAGCTGTGCTCCGGTGCTGTTTTCGTTGGTTGCAGTGCTCATTGGCCTACCTTCTTATGACGCTCCTGGCGGCGGCGCCGGAACGCAGCCTGCCCTTACCCAATTACGTACGGGTTATAGCTCCATGCTACGTCGCGCAGACGCTGAGCTATAACTTCTGACGTAACCACGGACCGCATTTACTTGTTCCCGGCGTGCCTCGCCATCCATAAACGACACACCTATACGCCATTGCGATGCTTAGCGATCAAGGCCTTCGGCATTAAGCCGCGCCAGCATCAGCGACTCCGCCAGCACAGCATGACGGAAATCGCCGATGTGCAGTGATTCGTTGGCACTGTGGGCGCGGGAATCCGGATCCTCTACACCTGTCACCAGAATCTGGACATCGGGATACATCTCGGTCAGGTCGGCAATGAACGGGATGGAACCGCCGATTCCCATTTCCACTGGTTGGACTCCCCAGGCCTCCCCCAGGGCCCAGAGTGCCACCCTGGCAGCGGCTGAGGACGTATCGGTCGCGAAGGCATTGCCCCGCTCCCCCGGCGTGAATGTTACTTCGGCACCGAATGGTGCGCGGGACTCAACGTGGTTCTTCAAAGCCTCCATGGCGGCGTCGGGATCTTGTCCGGGGGCCAGCCGCATGCTGAACTTGGCCCGGGCCGCGGGAATGAGCGTATTTGAGGCAACGGCAACGGCGGGAACATCCATGCCGATGATGGACAGCGCCGGCTTTGTCCACAAACGGGAGCCGATCGTCCCGCTCCCGGCGAGTTTGACGCCGTCGAGCACTGAAGCGTCGGCGCGGTATTCGGCCTCCGTCAGGTCAACCGCAACGTTGTCATTTCCAACAAGGCCGGCCACGGCGACATTTCCTTCGTCGTCGTGGAGGGTCGCGATGAGACGGGACAGCAGGGTGGGGGCGTCCAGCACCGGGCCACCGTACATTCCCGAATGCACCGCATGCTCCAGTACACGGACTTCGAAGGTGCCATCCACGAGCCCGCGCAGGCTGGTGGTCAAGGCGGGAATGCCCACCTTCCAGTTGCTGGAGTCCGCCACCACGATCACATCGGAGCGGAGAAGCTCGCGATGTTCCTCAAGGAATGTCCGAAACGTGGGCGAGCCCGCTTCTTCCTCGCCTTCAAAGAAGAAGGTCACCCCGAGGCCAAACTCATCCCCCAGGACCTGCGTCGCAGCAGCGTAAGCCGCCAGATGCGCCATGATGCCGGCTTTATCGTCAGCCGCGCCGCGACCATAGAGCCGGCCTTCCCGTTCCTCCGCAATGAAAGGCTCGGAGGTCCATAGAGTCCGGTCGCCTGGAGGCTGGACATCATGGTGCGCGTACAAGAGAATCGTGGGCTTACCGTCGCGGGCGGGACGGCGGGCGACGACGGCGGGACCGCCGGGCGTTCCATCCAATTTGTCGCAGCGCAGAATTCGGACGTCATCCATTCCCGTTGCCCTTACCAAGGAGGCGACAGCTTCGGCGCTGCGATCCAGTTCGGCGGGGTCGAAGCTTGGCCACGCGATTCCCGGGATACCGACGAGGTCCTTCAAGGAGCCAAGAGTCGCGCTGAATGATTCATCGACTGCTTTAGCCAAAGCGGCTATAACTTCGGAGTGGATGGCCTCGTTGGACGACGGATCCTCAGTGCTGTGGCCGGAGTTCCGTCGCTGATTCTGCGGGATCTCCGCATGTTCTGATGTCATGCCCAAACTTTACAGCTGACCAGGAGACGGCAAAGGAAGGCGCGATGGGCTCCCACCACGAAGGACAGCACGGGCTCCCGTAATCTGCGCCACCTTCCTGCGGGGTATTCTGTATGGGTGTTCGGACGCAAAAAGGAAGAGCCCAGCGCTCAAGCAGTAGTTGACCAGGCGCATGCCGCCGCCCAGGAACCGGGTGCCGGAAAGGGCGCCCCTACCCCCAAGCGGAAGGACCAGGAGGCAGCTCGAAAGCGCCCGTTGGTGCCCACTGACCGCAAGGCTTCCAAGGAGGCCGAACGCGTAGCGATTCAGGACCAGCGCCAGAAAATGCGGCAAGCACTGGATACAGGTGACGAAAAGTACCTCCCCCTGAGGGACAAGGGTCCCCAGAAGCGTTTCGTTCGGGATTATGTGGACGCCCGGTTCAGCCTCGGCGAATACCTGATGTTCGGCGCCCTGCTCTTCGTGGTGATCTCGCTGATTATCCCGGCCACCAGTTCACAGATCACCTACGTCCTGGTTGGATTCTGGATCATGTTCCTTGCCGTCTTTGTGGATGTTTTCATCCTTTCGCGCAAGCTCCGCAAGCGCCTGGGCGAGAAGTTCGGTGAAGTCGAGCGCGGATCAGTCTGGTATGGATGCATGCGCGCTCTGCAGTTCCGCAAGCTCCGCCTCCCCAAGCCGCAGGTCAAGCGCGGCCAATACCCCGCTTAGCGCCACGCCGAAGAGGCCCCAACCCACTACTAATACGAAGACCCCGGACCATTGGTCCGGGGTCTTCGTATTGGGCCTTCGTGTTGGTTCGTTCCTGGTAGAACGTTTTGACTAGCGCGAAGCCCGCTTCCGGATCTTGACGAGGCCCTTGTTGATGCGTGATGCCCAGAACGGGCCCTCATAGAGGAACGCGGTGTAGCCCTGCACCAGGGTTGCCCCTGCATTCAAACGGTCCTGGACATCCTGGGCTGACTCCACGCCGCCCACGGCAATGAGTACGAGCTGATCTCCCACGGCGTCCTTGAGTCGTCGCAGGACCTCCAGTGATCGCTGCTTCAGCGGGGCACCTGAAAGCCCGCCGGCTCCCAGTGATCCAACCTTTGCAGCATCAGTGGCGAGGCCGTCCCGGGCAATGGTGGTGTTGGTTGCGATGATGCCGTCCAGCTTGAGGTCAAGCGCAAGCCGGGCCACGTCGTCGATGTCCTCATTGCTCAGGTCAGGCGCAATCTTGACCAGGAGTGGAACATGGCGACCAGCAGCTTCATCTGCAGCATCCCCCACGGCCCGGAGCAGCGGCCGAAGAGTTTCCACGTTCTGGAGCAACCGTAGCCCCGGCGTGTTGGGCGAACTGACGTTGACCACCAGGTAGTCGGCGGCGGGAGCGAGGCTCCGGGCGCTGACGAGGTAGTCTTCTGTGGCCTCATCCAGCTCAACAACTTTCGTCTTACCGATGTTGACACCAATCACGGGTCGTACATCGGCGTGGAGGCGCTGCAGTGCAGCTTTCGCCGACTTGAGTCGCGGAGCCACTGCTGCTGCACCATCGTTATTGAAACCCATGCGGTTGATGACGGCGCGGTCCTCAATCAATCGGAACAAACGCGGCTTTTCGTTGCCCGGCTGCGCCTGCCCGGTGATGGTTCCGACCTCTACATGGCCAAACCCCAGATCGGCCAGCGCTTCGATTCCGTGGCCTTCCTTGTCAAAGCCGGCCGCCAAGCCGAAGGGAGAGGGAAACGTCAACCCAAAAGCTTCAGTTCGAAGGGACGCATCCGGAGCTGTGATCCTGGCAAGAACCCGGCCTGCACCGGTGCGGTGGGCCGCCCGGATCGCTTGAAAGCCGATCTTGTGTGCTTTCTCGGCATCCATCCAGGAGAAGGCGAGCTTGAAGAAGGTGGGGTAAACACGCATGGTCCTAGTTTTCCGGTTTACTGACAACTCACCAAACCCGTGACCTTGCCTGCGGCTAGCATGTAGGCATGCCGCTACAAGATCGTGATGCAGATCATGGGAATCGAATCCTCGCCGACGTTATCGTCGTAGGTGCAGGCTTGTCCGGACTGGTAGCGGCAGCAACTGCTTACGCGGCAGGCAAGCGCGTGGCGATCCTGGACCAGGAACCAGCGGCATCCCTGGGTGGGCAGGCGCATTGGTCCTTCGGGGGCCTGTTCATGGTTGACACCCCGGAGCAGCGCCGGCTCGGTGTCAGGGATAGCCCTGAGTTGGCGCTCTCGGACTGGATGGCCTCCGCAGGCTTTGACCGAGCAGACGACGCGATAGCGCGGCAGTGGGCCGAAGCCTATGTCCAGTTTGCTTCTGGTGAGAAGCGCGCCTGGTTGAAGAGCCTCGACGTCGGCATCTTCCCTTTGGTGCAATGGGCAGAACGCGGGGGTTACGGCCCCCAGGGACATGGAAACACTGTTCCCCGGTTCCACGTCACGTGGGGAACGGGCCCCGCACTCGTGGAACCGTTTCTGGCCAAGGTGCAGGAAGGTGTTCAGGCCGGGAGGGTGTCTCTGCACTTCCGGCATAGGGCTACTTCATTGACGACGACGGCCGGCCGGGTGGCGGGCGTCTCGGGCCAGATACTGGAACCCTCGACGGCGGTGCGCGGCCAAGCGTCCTCGCGAACCGCCGTCGGGGGTTTCGAGGCCACGGCGGGCGCTGTCGTAGTGACCACAGGCGGCATCGGTGGCAATCACGAGACCGTGCGTCGGCAATGGCCGGGCAACGCCGCACCGGTCGACATGCTCAGCGGTGTTCCCGCATCAGTGGATGGTGATTTCCTTCCTGTTGCGGAATCCCTCGGTGCAGCGTTGGTGAATGGAGACCGCATGTGGCACTACCCCGAGGGAATCCACAACTACGATCCCGTGTGGCCCAAGCACGGCATCCGCATCCTTCCCGGTCCGTCATCGCTGTGGTTGGATGCCGAAGGGCGACAGTTGCCCGCACCTCTGTTTCCGGGCTTCGATTCCCTTGGCGCGCTTCGCCACATCGTCGCCACCGGTCACAGCTACTCGTGGTTCGTCCTGAACCGCACCATTGCGCTGAAGGAACTCGCCCTTTCCGGTTCCGAGCAGAACCCGGACCTGACCGGGAGGGACGTGTCACTGCTCGTTTCCCGACTGAAACCAGGCAGCGATACTCCCATACAACGTTTCCTGGACAAAGGCATCGATTTCATTCAGGGATCCTCGCCCCATGACCTTGCCGGGAAAATGAACGCACTCACGGGGAATCAACTGATCAACGCTGACCAGTTGGACGCGCTGGTGCGGGCCCGCGACCTTCAAGTGGCAAGCGGGCTGGGCAAGGACCCGCAATTGGCTGCTATCCGGGCGGCCCGCCGTTTTGCCACTGACAAACTGATGCGGGTGGCTCCCCCGCACCGCCTGGCGGATCCTGCCCACGGACCGCTCATTGCGATCAGGCTGTCCGTCCTGACAAGGAAAAGCCTGGGAGGGCTGCAGACTGACCTTCGCTCCCGGGTCCTGGACCAGGAAGGCCGGGTGATCCCGGGCCTTTACGCAGCCGGTGAAGCGGCGGGCTTCGGCGGAGGCGGTATCCACGGGTACAGGGCGCTGGAGGGAACTTTCCTGGGTGGATGTCTTTTCACCGGCAGGGCCGCGGGACGCGATGCTGCGGCGAGTGTCTAAGCTGAAGGCATGGATTGGTCGACCGACATACTGGGAATGGGCTTCCAGTCATGCGCCTTGGACGTGGAAGGACCTGACGGTGTGGTGCGCCGTGCAACCTTGGTCCGTCACCGGCCGGAGTCGACCACTCAGGAGGGCCAGGCAACGCACGGCGCATTGCTGTTCCTGCATGGCTGGAGCGACTACTTCTTCAACGTGGAACTTGCCAGGTTTTGGGCAGGGCACGGGTACGAATTCTATGCATTGGACATGCACAACCATGGAAGGAGCCTGACCTCAGGTTCGCCGGGTGGATACGTGGCCAACCTTGGCGACTACGACGCCGAAATCAGCCGAGCCCTCGAGGTCATCCACAGCGACAGCCTGGGACCTCGCCGGAACGGCGTGGCCATGATGGGCCATTCCACCGGAGGCCTCATCGCAGCATTGTGGACGAGCAAGCACCCGGGCCAGGTGCAACACCTGATACTCAACAGTCCTTGGCTCGAAATGCATGGCAACTCGATTGTCAGGCGCGCCGCACAAGTCATGGTGGGACCCATTGCCAGAGTCCGCCCCGAGATGGTCTTAAGGCTGCCGGAGCGTGGATTCTACTTCCGTAGCATCAGCAATACCGCCGAAGGCGAATGGCCGCTGGATGAAAAGTACCGGCCACCCCTTGCCTTTCCCGTCAGGGCCGGTTGGCTTAGCGCCGTCCTGGCCGGCCACTCACAGGTTGCACGCGGCCTGGACCTGGACATCCCGGTCCTGGTTCTGACATCGGCCGCCAGCGCCAACGGAATGGTGTGGCAGGAGTCCATGCGGCGTTCGGATGCTGTACTGGACGTCAGCATCATCGCACTGCGTGCCATGGCCTTGGGCCGCAGCGTGACTCTGGAAAGAGTGGATGGCGGGCTGCATGATGTCTTCCTGTCCGCACCCAACGTCCGGGCAGATGCCTACGCGAGGCTTTCACGATGGATTCGCGGGTACATGGAAAGTGACTTGCCGCAGGTACGGCAGGAAGGGGACGCATGACCACCACTGAAGAGTCGGTATCTCTGTGGCAACCGGACATCCTGGGCGCCGGATACGAACGCCTGGAACTCCCCCTGTCTCCTGACGAGGAGGGCGCGGTCAAAGCAACACTCGTCCGGCATGCCCCGCCAGTCACAGCCGCAACTCCTCACGGCATCCTTGATTTCTTCTCCACCTTCACGCAACGCAGGCGACGTACGGCGTCCATGGATCCCACGGGGGCGCCACGAGTGGTTCTCTACCTGCACGGTTGGGCTGACTACTTCCTCCAGACCGAACTCGCCGAGTACCTGACGGCGTCAGGCTTTCATTTCTACGCGCTGGATCTTCGGAAATTTGGACGGAGCCTGCTACCCGGTCAGACGCCCGGATACACCACCGACCTGGCTGTCTACGACGAAGACATCGAAGCAGCCTTGCTGGAGATCGAACGGGACGTTGTGGCCAGGACCAACAGTCCAGCGTCGCCAACCATTCACATGCTCGCGCACTCCTTGGGCGGCCTGATTGCTTCTTTATGGGCGGACCGCCATCCAGGCAGGATCGGGACACTTGTCCTGAATTCGCCATGGTTGGAGCTCCAGGGCAGCAGCCTGATTCGCAGCATCGCCATGCACCTGGTGGAGCCCTTCGCGCGAACCGACCCCAAGCGTCCGTTCAGGTTTCCCGAGATGCCTGCCTACTGGGAGAGCGTCAGCAGCCAAGCCCACGGCGAGTGGCCGCTGGATCCCGTCTGGCGTCCGCGCGGCTCATTCCCCATCCGCGCTGGTTGGACAAAGGCAGTGCTTGCCGGCCACAAAGCGGTAGAGCGAAAACTCAACATCGATGCCCCCGTTTTGGTCCTTTTATCGGGCCGGACGCGGATCCAGGCCGAATGGACGTCGGACCTCATGAGGGCCGATGCCGTGATCGACGTCGAGGAGACATCCCGGCGCGCGTTGGGCCTGGGCAGGAGAACGGCTGTGTTCCGCTACCCGGGGGCGCTGCACGACATCTTCTTGTCGCGGAGGACCATCCGCCACCAGGCGTACCGTGATGTGTCGGTCTGGCTTTCGTCTTACCCGTATTGAAGTAGCAGACCCATGCTAGTTTCCGGCTGGCGCTGCGTCGACTGCCCCACCGTAGCGGCGATCCCGCTTGGCATAGATCTCGACGGCGTCCCAGAGTGTGCGCCTGTCGACGTCAGGCCACAACGTGTCCATGAAGACGAATTCGGCGTATGCGGACTGCCACAGCAGGAAGTTTGACAACCTCTGCTCCCCGGAACTGCGCAGGAAGAGGTCCACGTCGGGGAGGTCCGGCTCGTCCAGGTACTTCTGGATGGTCTTTTCCGTCACCGATCCCGGCTTGAGGCGCCCGGCGGCAACGTCCTCAGCTATGGCCGAGACGGCGTCGGCGATTTCTGCCCGGCCGCCGTAATTAACACACATGGTCAACGTGCAGGTGTCGTTGGCCTTGGTGAATTCTTCGGCCTCTTCAAGCTCACGGATCACCGAGCCCCAGAGCCGGGGCCGTCGACCGGCCCAGCGGATCCGGACTCCCCATTCATCGAGTTGGTTCCGTTGGCGACGTAGCACATCCTTGTTAAATCCCATCAGGAAGCGGACTTCCTCTGGGGATCGGCGCCAATTTTCGGTGGAAAACGCATACACGCTGACGTATTTGATGCCTAGTTCAATGGCTCCGGCCATAACGTCCAGCAGTGCCGGCTCGCCGGCCTTGTGCCCCTCAATTCGCGGCAGTCCCCGCTGGTTGGCCCAACGTCCATTGCCATCCATGACAATCGCTACATGCTGCGGAATAAGTTCACTCGGAATGGTGGGCGGAACGGCACCTGAAGGATGTCCGTAGGGGGCCACTACGGGCGAAGTCCGCGCCCGGGTTGTCTTGCTTTTCTTTCCAAGTGCCACAGTCAGCTTCGCTCCACGTGTTTGAGTGATTTCAAGGCGCGTTCCAAATGCCATTGCAGGTAACTGGCCACCAGTCCGGCCGCTTCGCGTCGATGCCGCGAATCCGAGGCGTCAGCGACGCTCCAATCCCCGGTCAGGAGGGCTCCGAGCAACAGCACGGTTTCCGGCGCCGGAGCCGGCGAGCCGGGCGGGCGGCAATCGCCACACACCATACCCCCCAGTGGCGCGGCAAAGGCCGTGTGCAGGCCGGGCCTGCCGCACCGGGCGCAATCAGTAAAGCTCGGCGCCCATCCGCCAGTGGCCAACGCGCGCAGGAGATAGGAGTCCAGAATAAGTTCCGGAGCATGGTCCGAGCGGCTGAGCGCTGCCAAGGCACCTACCAGGAGGTTGTACTGGGCGGTGCCCGATTCAGCGTCCGCGTCCGTAAGCTTCTCGGCCGTCTCTGTCATGGCAGCAGCTACAGTAAAGCGGCCATAGTCCGCTGCAATGCTGCTCCCATAGGCGCCTTTGGCAACAGCCTGGGTGACGATATCCAGAGTCCGGCCGGAGATGAGCTGCAAGTCCGCCACCATGAACGGTTCCAGCCGGGCGCCGAAACGGCTGGTGGTCCTCCGCACACCTTTTGCGACCGCACGTACTTGCCCGTGATGCTTGGTCAGCAGGGTAATAATCCGATCTGCCTCGCCCAACTTATGGGTGCGGAGCACAACGGCATCGTCCCGGTAGGACCGTGCTGCAAATGAGGAGGGATTGGCCACAACTAATCTTCGCACTAAGCCAGTGTCCAAGGAGGACCACAAGCCCGTGTGGTGACGGTATTTCCCGTCACCACACGGTCCAGGCGTTAGGCCCGGGCGTCCCGAACTGCCCGGTTTACGGCAGAGATGAGTGCCTTGAGTGAGGAAGTGGTGGTGCTGGGGTCGATTCCCACGCCCCAGAGGACACGTTCGCCCACCGCGCATTCAACATAAGCAGCCGCGCTTGCGCTGCCACCCTCTGACAATGCATGTTCGCTGTAGTCGAGCACACGGACATCAACGCCGTCGTGGTGCAGGATGTCCAGGAGCGCGGCGATTGGGCCGTTACCATGGCCGGTCCTGCGCACCTCTACGCCATCGATCCGCAGGTTTGCGTTCATGGTCATGGCGCCGGTCTCATCCGTTTCGGTGCTTACGCTGCCCAAGGAGTACCGGCCCCACTGGGCTTGTTCCTCATCGGAGGGCAGGTATTCATCCTGGAAGATCTGCCAGAGCTGTGCCCCGCTGACCTCGCCACCAACAGCATCTGTCCGGCGCTGGATGACGCCGGAGAATTCAATCTGGGCGCGCCGCGGCAGGTCGAGATTGTGCTCGTTCTTCAGCAGGTATGCCACGCCGCCCTTGCCGGACTGCGAGTTGACCCGGATAACAGCTTCATAGCTTCGGCCCAGGTCCTTGGGATCAATAGGCAGGTACGGAACCTGCCAGGTGAAGTCGTCCACGGGTACGCCTGCCGCGGCAGCATCCTTCTCGAGTGCTTCGAAGCCCTTCTTGATGGCGTCCTGGTGCGAGCCGGAAAAGGCAGTGAAGACGAGGTCGCCGCCATAGGGCGAACGTTCGGGAACCGGCAACTGGTTGCAGTACTCGACCGTGCGGCGGATCTCGTCGATGTCAGAGAAGTCGATCATGGGGTCCACGCCCTGGACAAACATGTTCAGGCCCAGGGTGACGAGGTCAACGTTTCCTGTGCGCTCACCATTGCCGAACAGGCAGCCCTCAATGCGGTCTGCTCCAGCCAGGTAGCCGAGTTCCGCGGCAGCAACGCCGGTACCACGATCGTTGTGCGGGTGCAGTGAAATGATGATGCCGTCGCGGGGATGCAGATTGCGGTGCATCCACTCGATGGAGTCGGCATAGACGTTGGGAGTTGCCATCTCCACCGTGGCCGGCAGGTTGATAATGACCTGCTTGTCCGCTGATGCTTCAAAAACATCTGCAATCGCATTGCAAACGCGGGCTGCATACTCCAGCTCGGTTCCGGTGAACGACTCCGGAGAGTACTCGTAGGTGATGTGGGTATCGGTCAGCGTCTCTTCATACTTCTTGCAGAGGCGGGCACCCTGCAGGGCGATATCAAGGATGCCGTCCTCGTCCTGGTTGAAGACAACCCGGCGCTGCAGCACAGAAGTGGAGTTATACAGGTGCACGATCGCCTGCTTGGCACCCACCAAGGACTCGTAAGTCCGTTCAATCAGGTGTTCACGCGCCTGGGTGAGGACCTGAATAGTGACATCGTCCGGAATGTGGCCGCCTTCGATCAGCTGCCGAACGAAATCAAAGTCGGTCTGGGATGCGGAGGGAAACCCAACCTCGATCTCCTTGTATCCCATGTTGACCAGCAGCTGGAACATCTTCAGCTTGCGCGCCGGGCTCATGGGATCGATCAGCGCCTGGTTACCATCGCGCAGGTCCACTGCACACCAGCGTGGGGCCTTGGTGATGACTTTGTCCGGCCAAGTACGATCCGGAACTTCGACAGTGATCTGGTCCTGGAACGGCAGGTAGCGGTGAATCGGCATACCGGAGGGCTTTTGTGCATTACGCATGTCGTGTTGGCCTTTTCTCTAAGATCTAAATGAAAGCTTAGCCGGGCACAACTAAACTCCGCGGCGAGGGTGGCCCAGCTTTCAGATAGCTTTCAGGCCTCGCCGCGGCAGCTAAGAAGAAGCATTCCCGCACGCACAAGTTCACAGTAACACGGTGCGTATGATGACATTGCAACACCTCATGCAACGTCCACTATGCAGACGCAGCGACGGTGGCAACGCCGGCTGCAGCGTCCATTCAAGGAGCCACAGTGCCACAGTCGGGGATCACTCTTTCCAACATCGATCACAGCGTCCGGCCGCAGGACGATCTCTACCAGCACGTCAACGGTGCATGGCTGAACAGCACGACGATCCCTGACGACCGCCCGCTGGAAGGCACGTTCACCGCTTTGCGGGACGAGGCAGAATTGGCTGTCAAGGCGATCATCGAGGAAGCCGCGAACAAGGGAGCATCAGCCTCCGGCATCGAACAGAAGGTCGGCGGGCTTTACGCGAGCTTCATGGATGAGGCCGCGGCAGAGGCGAAGGGACTCGAACCCTTGCAGGAGCGACTGGAGGAAGTCCGGTCAGTGGGTTCGGCAGATGAGTTTGCGGCGTTACTGGGCCGGCTGTTCCGGTGCGACGTGTCCGGTTTGTTCTCCATCTACCCGGCACCCGACGCCGGCAACCCGGAGCGGATTCTTCTTTACATCGGCCAAGGCGGCCTCGGCCTCCCGGACGAGTCCTACTATCGCGATGAAAAGTTTGCGCCGATTGTGGCCGCCTACGGTGAATACGTCGCCAAGTTGTTCCGCCTCGCCGGAGTTGCAGACGCAGAAGCCGCGGCTGGCCGCATCGTTGCCTTGGAAAAGGCCCTCGCATCCCACCACTGGGACAACGTCACCCTTCGGGATCCCCAAAAGACATACAACTTGAAAACGGCGGAAGAAGCAGCGAAGCTGTTCCCCCTGTTGGATACCTGGTTTGAGGCTGGCCGCGTCGATGCCGGCAAACGCGGCGAGATCGTGGTCAGCACGCCGGACTTCTTTGCCGGCGCGGCAGCGCTTCTGGAATCGGAACCCCTTGCCGTCTGGAAGGAATGGCTGACCCTGAGGGTGCTCAGCTCTGCGGCGCCTTACCTGTCCTCGGAGTTTGTGGACACGAACTTCGACTTCTACGGGACCACACTCAGTGGCACACCACAGAACAAGGAGCGCTGGAAGCGCGGCGTGGCCGTCGTCGAGGCAGCACTCGGCGAGGCAGTGGGCCAAATCTACGTGGAGCGCCATTTCCCCGAGGGCCACAAGGCCAGGATGCAAACCCTCGTGGCCAATCTGATCGAGGCCTACCGGGAAAGCATTTCTTCCCTTGAGTGGATGGGTGAGGACACAAAGGCCGAAGCTCTTAAGAAGCTGGACGCGTTCCGCCCCAAGATTGGTTTCCCTGAGAAGTGGATCGACTACTCCGCCGTTGAGATCGACCCCAATGACCTCTTGGGTAACGTTGAGCGGGCCCACGACGCCGACGTCGATCGCCACCTGGATGAAATCGGCAAGCCGGTGGACTTGGACCAGTGGCTCATGACGCCACAGACCGTGAACGCCTACTACCACCCGATGCTGAACGAAATCGTGTTCCCCGCCGCTATCCTCCAGCCCCCGTTCTTCACGGCAGAAGCAGACGACGCCGTGAACTACGGTGGCATTGGTGCTGTGATCGGACATGAGATCGGCCATGGATTCGATGACCAGGGATCCCAATTCGACGGAAGCGGAGCCCTCCGCAATTGGTGGACGGAAGAGGACAGGACGGCCTTCGAAGCCCGCACGGCAAAGTTGGTTGCCCAATTCGACGCCCTATCCCCCTACGCGGCACCTGACCACAAGGTCAACGGCAAACTGACGCTGGGTGAGAACATCGGTGACCTGGGCGGACTCACCATTGCGTACAAGGCCTACCTGCTCAGCCTCGATGGTGCCGAGCCCGAGGTCCTGGATGGTTTCACCGGCCAGCAACGGTTCTTCATGTCCTGGGCTGCCGGCTGGCGCCAGGTGATCCGGGCCGAGGAAGCGATCCGCAGGCTTGCTACCGATCCACACTCCCCCAACGAGTTCCGCACCAATGCGATTGCCCGGAACCTCGACGCC
The DNA here is from genome assembly GCF_056395565.1 of Paenarthrobacter sp. 10L412. Lineage (NCBI taxonomy): Bacteria > Bacillati > Actinomycetota > Actinomycetes > Micrococcales > Micrococcaceae > Paenarthrobacter > Paenarthrobacter sp. 10L412. The sequence continues at coordinate 227,386 of NZ_JBFTJT010000010.1, forward strand.
TTCCACGAAACATTCCAGGTCAACGATCAAGACCGGATGTGGATGGCACCTGAGGACAGAGTCAGCATCTGGTAAAGCCACTACGAAGAATGGCCGGGCCCCGTGTGTGAACCGGGGTCCGGCCATTCGTCTTTGGTCCTGCCTTTGCCGCCAACTGCGCTGCGCTGACTGCTATTGGGTGATGTAGAGCGGGTTCACCTGTTGGCAGACTGCTTCTTTGGCCGTCTGGTTGACAACATCGGGCGGAACCGATGCCGCCCCGTAGGCTGTCCCCGTTGCGAAGTCCGTACCCACGTAGAGCTGCACGCCCGAAACTCCCCGGGCTTGCTGAACCTGTGCCGCCGGGATGCCGAACAGCGTGGCAACGTCCGTAGCAACATCAGCGAAGTCCGGACCGTAGTAGACCACAGTCTTCTCCACTGGGCTTGCCAAATATGACACTGACTGTGTAAATCCATTGCCGGTCAGGGTCGCCAGGATTTCCTGTGCCCTGGTCCCAACTCCGCTGCCGTTGGCGACTGCCACTGGCTGGATGGCTTTGTTATAAGCCGGGACTGAAGGGGCAGCGGTGGTAGGCGCCGCCGAAGGTGTTCCGTCCCCGGGCGCTGTTGGAGCCGGGCTCGAGGTTGCTCCGGGATTTGTCAGGTCCAGATCGGCGCGAAGGGCCGCGAAGAGCTGTGATGCCTGGGGCTCAACGAGTTCCAACCGGTTGGGGTCCAAGGCGGCCGGCTGGGTGGGGACGGCGACAAACGCGACCTTGGAGACATCAATGTCCTTCAGCCTTCCACCAATCGTCAACAGCGATGGCACGGACGCCAACCCCTCATCGACGGTGAGGTTTTGCGTGACGACGTCAGCGATCTGGAGGAGCCTTTGCGGATTGCCGAGCGTGCCGTCGGCCTTCAGCTTCCGCGTCAGTGATGAAAGAAATGCCTGCTGGCCCTTGATTCGACCGAGGTCGCCACCGTCGCCGAAGGCATGCCGGGTACGCAGGAATGCCAGGGCCTGCTCGCCTTCGACCTGGGAGTTGCCCTTCGCCAAACGAAGATGAGAGTCGGGATCAAAGACGGGATCACTGACACAAACATCCACTCCACCGACAGCCTTGGAGAGTTCCTTCACCGCGTTGAAGTCCGCCATCATGAAGTGATCAATTTCCAGGCCAGTGAGCTTGTTGATCGTGTCCACAGCGCAGCCGATTCCGGCTTCTGCCATGGCTTCGTTGATCATCACGCCGCTCCGCGCCGGGAACGTCTGGTTGTTGGTATGGTCCGTACACTGGGGCACATCAACCAGGAGGTCACGTGGGAAACTCATGACGCTGACCCGTTTATTGTCCGCAGAAATGTCCAGCAACATCATGACATCCGAGTGGCCGTAGCCCGTCGAATCGTCCGCATTGCCATACTGGGAGTTTTTCCCATCGCGGGTATCCGAGCCGAGGATAAGGATCTGCAGGCGGTCCGACTTGTCATTGACCACGGCGTCACTGCTATCGCGCGATTCGGCCGCCGATAGCGGGGCCTTGGTGATGTTGGTCTGTAGACGGATGAACCAGAAGGCTGCAAACGCAACGCCGGCAACGAGAGCCACCGACACGAGGCCAGTGACAATCTTCAGCCACAAAGGGAGCCCCTTGGGCGCGTTCATGTGGCGCGGAGTTCCCTCGGGGTCCTCCCCATGGCGCGCCGCATCGGCAGCAGCGGTGCCGGGGCCCAGCGGGCGGGCGTCACGACGTCGCACTATTCGGTTACCTTTCCTCAAACACGTGGATCCCCGCAATCATAGTGGCCGATTCTGGGAAGTTCCTTATCGAGCCCAAGCCACGCCGGTGCGGTGACGCCGGGTCAGAACCCGAGTTTTACCAATTGCTTGGGATCCCGCTGCCAGTCTTTGGCAACCTTGACATGCAGATCCAGGTAGATCCTGGTTCCCAAGAGCGTCTCGATTCCCTTACGCGCGTTGGTTCCGACTTCCCGCAGCCTGCTGCCACCCTTACCGATGATGATGGCTTTTTGGGAAGGCCGCTCCACGTAAAGATTGACGCGGACGTCCAGCAAGGGATTGTCCTCCGTACGTCCTTCACGGGGCACTATTTCCTCAACGACGACGGCAAGGGAGTGGGGAAGTTCATCCCGAACACCTTCGAGGGCCGCTTCGCGGATGAGTTCAGCAATCATGACGGCCTCGGGCTCGTCGGTCAGCTCGCCATCCGGGTAAAGGGGCGGCGACGACGGCATGTGCCCGATAAGTACGTCGGCAACAGTGGATACCTGGAAACCATCGGCGGCAGAAACGGGAACAATGTCCGCCCAGCCTTGTTCTCCGAGGACTTCACGGCCCAAAGCAGCGACGGCGAGCAACTGTTCCGTCAGTGCCTGCCGGTCCACCAAGTCAGTCTTAGTCACAATGGCAACAATGGGCTTGCGGCCCACGGCAGCCAGCTGAGCGGCGATGTACTTATCGCCGGGACCGATTTTCTCATTGGCCGGCAAGCAGAAGCCGATAGCGTCCACCTCGGACAACGTGTCAGCCACGAGGTCGTTGAGCCGCTTTCCCAAAAGCGTGCGAGGCCGGTGGAGGCCGGGGGTATCAACCAGGATCAGTTGTGCGTCCTCGCGGTGGACGATGCCACGGATCGTGTGGCGGGTGGTCTGCGGCTTGGCCGATGTAATGGCCACCTTCTGCCCCACCAACGCATTTGTCAGCGTGGACTTACCCGCGTTGGGGCGGCCAACGAGGACCGAGAATCCGGCGTGGAAGCCACCGAAATCGTCATCGGCGTCGAACTTCTTATTTTGCTTGCTCACGTGGAACTCCCTGTTGCGTTGTGTCGGCCTCATCGAGAAGGTCTTCAAAGTCAGTGTCTTCCTTTGGCATGGCTGCCGCAATGATGTGGCTGACCCGGTTTCGGCGACCCTCAAGCCTATCTGCCTTTAGCGACACACCGTTCACTTCAACGGAGCTTCCGACGATCGGAACCTGGCCAAGAGCCTTGGCCAGCAGGCCGCCAACGGTGTCCACTTCGTCGTCATCGAGGTCGATATCGAACAGCTCCCCGAGGTCATCAATGCTCATGCGGGCACTGACACGGTAGGTTCCGTCGCCGAGGTCCACCGCTTCTTCCGCAGCAGAATCGTACTCGTCAACGATCTCTCCTACGATTTCCTCGATGAGATCCTCCAAAGTCACCAGGCCCGCGGTGCCGCCGTACTCATCGATAACGATGGCTACGTGGGTGGATTCCTTCTGCAGTTCCTTCAAGAGGTCGCTCACGGGCTTGGATTCCGGGACGTACCGAACATCCCGGGCGAGAGAATCGACGTCGTGCGGCTGCAGTCCAAGTTCGCCGCGATGCATCGCCGCAGCAACATCCTTGAGGTAGAGAATGCCGCGGATCTGGTCCGTGTTCTCGCCAATGACCGGTATCCGCGAGTAGCCGGAGCGGAGGAAAAGGGCCATGGCCGCTTCGAGGTCCGAGCCCGTCCCGATGCTGACGATGTCCGTGCGCGGAACCATGACCGAGCGAACCAAGGTATCGCCGAAGTCAAAGACCGAGTGGATGAGCTCTGCCTCGTTGTCTTCGATCATGTCCGATTCCGCCGCGCGGTCGACGAACTCGCGGAATTCTTCCTCGCTGACAAACGCGTCATCACCTGCGGGGGCTCCGGGCGCGACGGCGCTCCCCAACGCGACAAGCCAGCCGGGAATCGGTCCCAGGATCCAGCAGAGGAACCTGATCAGCGGCGCGGTAAACCGCACGATGGGACCGGAATGCGCGCGTCCCAACTGCCGGGGCGAGACGCCAACCAAGACGAATCCGATGACAGCCATGGTGCCGGTCGCCGCCAGGCCGGCAAGCCACACGTTGTCCAGAAAACTGTGCATGACGACAGCGACGGCGACCGCTGCCGCCATCTCGAACCACACACGCCAGAACCGCAGGGCACGCATATGAGCGATGGGCTTCTTGAGGATGCTCCCCAAGGCCTTGCCCTTGCTGCGGACTACCGATTGTTCAGCTTCGTGCCGGGGCAGGAAATTGAACGCAGCCTCAGCTGCGGTCAGCAAGGCAACGAAACTGAGGAAAACCAGCGCCATGCCGACCAGGATGAGCGAGGTCACTGCATGGTCTCCATGGGGGCATCCTTGCCCAGGAACTCAGACAGCAACTCACGCTGCAAACCGAACATTTCTTCCTTTTCCTCCGGTTCAGCATGGTCGAAACCAAGCAGGTGGAGGATGCCGTGCGTGGCGAGCAACAGCATTTCGTCCTGGGTGGTGTGTCCGGCGTTCCGCGCCTGCACCTCGGCCACCTGGGGACATATGGCAATGTCTCCGAGCATTCCCTGCGGTGTCGGCTTGTCGGGCGTGCCCGGCGTCAACTCATCCATGGGCACCGAGAGCACATCCGTGGCTCCTGGTTCGTCCATGAGCTCGATGTGCAGCTTCTCCATGGCGGGTTCATCCACCAGGAGGATTGACAGCTCAGCCTGCGGATGGATGTAGAGGCGCTCGAAGATGAACCGCGACAATGTCACCAGTTGGGCTTCGTCCACCTCCACGCCGGATTCGTTGTTGATTTCAATGCTCATTTTCGTTCTCCACGTTTGTGATGTGTGCCGGCAGCCCCATCCGTACGGTGCGCGTCATCCCACCTGCTGTAGGCGGAGACGATGTCTGCAACCAAACGGTGCCGGACGACGTCCGCAGCCTCCAGGATGGAGAAATTGACGTCGTCGATCCCACTGAGGATTTCCCGTACGATCCGTAGTCCGGAGGTGGAGCCAAAAGGCAGGTCGATCTGTGTTACGTCTCCCGTTACGACCATCTTGGAACCGAATCCGAGGCGGGTCAGGAACATCTTCATTTGTTCAGGAGTGGTGTTCTGGGCCTCGTCCAGGATGATGAAGGCGTCGTTGAGCGTCCGTCCACGCATGTAGGCCAACGGTGCGACCTCAATGGTGCCGGCGGCCATCAGCCGGGGAATGGACTCGGGATCCATCATGTCGTGCAAGGCGTCGTAAAGCGGCCGCAGGTAGGGATCGATTTTGTCGCTCAGCGTTCCCGGCAGGAAGCCCAGCCGCTCCCCCGCCTCAACAGCGGGCCGGGTCAGGATGATCCGGCTTACTTCCTTGAGTTGGAGGGCCTGAACGGCCTTGGCCATGGCGAGGTAGGTCTTGCCAGTACCTGCCGGGCCAATACCGAAGATCACCGTGTTCGCATCGATGGCATCCACATAGTTCTTCTGGTTCAAGGTCTTGGGCCGGATGGTTTTGCCACGGCTCGAGAGAATGTTGTGGGTGAGGACATCCACGGGATTCTGGACTGACTGTGTCCTCAGGAGGGAAACGAGCTGCTGCAGGACATCCGGGGTAACGACCGTTCCCCTGGCCACCAGTCCGCGGACCTCCTCAAGAAGGCGCATGATACGCGGTATGACCGTGGACGGACCGGACATGGACAATTCATTGCCGCGAACGTGGAAATTGACGTCCGGGAACTGCTCCTCGATGTAGCGCAAGGCTTCGTCATGGCTGCCCAATGAGTGAACCATCTGATCGGAGTTGTCGAACGTGACGATTTCCGTGCGCGTGCCCGGTAAGGTGTGCGGGAACTCGGTGGTGGCTGGGTTCCCGTTTCCGGTCCGCAGCCGCCCATTCAGGGATTCACTCATAGTGGTGGCCGTACGGCCTCTTCTCCTCCGGTCGGATCACAGTTGGTCCATCGTTTCGACAACGGGACTGGCTCAACCGCCAGGCCATATGCCGGAATGCCTTCAATCCTACGCCAGCCCGGCAGACCACGGGCGTTCGCCCGCGCATCCTCCCGTATCTTCCCCGCGGGGCCATCCGTCGGCTGCGACATTTTGTCTCAACTCGGCATCAAGCGGGTATCAATCCTGTTTCAGTTGCCGCCAGTACCCGCAAACCCGGCCAGCCGCCGTCGACGATATGCCAAGCTGGCAGAGCGGGTAGTCAGACTACGCGCGTTCGACGGGCCGGCGACAACCACCGGCCACCAAGGCAAGGAACCCCCATCGCGCAGTCAGTAAGACATCAGCCCGGCGGGCGAAAGCGGAAAAAGTCCGCCGTCGCAGCGCCTGCGATGCTTGCTGTCCTTTTGTTGACCGGCTGTATCGCCAACGGTGGACCCACGCAAGCTACCTCCAGTGCGCCGCCAGTCAGCGTCCAGGAAGCTCCGGCCAGCAATGCTCCCCTGGAGACCACCCAGGCGTCCACTAAGATCCCGGTCTACTGGATTGGGCGGAGCAAGGAAGATGTGTACCTGTATCGCGAATTCAGGGACATCTCCGGCGATGGAAACCCGGTCACCACGGCGCTGCGCATCATGATGGCCGAAAAGCCGCTGGACCACGACTTCTTCACCCCGTGGCAAGACCCCGGCAGCCTGGCAACATCCATCTCGGGCAAGAACGTGATCACCGTTGATATTTCCCGGGATGCCTTCAACTCCAACCTTGATGCGGGCATGGCGCAACGGGCTGTACAGCAGCTGGTTTACACGGCCACGGCAGCAGCCTCGTCGTCAGGCCTGATCAACTCCGGGCAGCAAATCCAAGTGGTCATCCTGGTTGACGGTCACACGGATTTCATGGCATTCGGCCAGGTGCGGCTCGGTCAACCGATGGCCAGGGATGCTTCCTTGGTGGCGCCACTATGGATCATCGATCCGCAGGAGGACACCTCCCTGCCCGCCGGCGCCGTTAAGTTCAATGGCCGCAGCACTGACAGCTCCAAGCCGGTCAGCTGGCAGATCCTCCGGGACAACGGCAATGGCGAAAAGGCCAGCCTCCTGACCGGCCAGACAAAAGCCACAGGAGAACCGGGACAATTCGGCGTCTTCTCGTTCAGCGCGACCCTGAAACCAGGGAAATACGAATTGCGTGTGTCCCAGGTTCAGGACTCCGGGCAAGCAGACACCTCCACCACGGATACGCGGCTTTTCAGCGTCGGCTAGAGCCGGCGTCCGTTAGGGACGACGCCGGCTCGCAGGCCACACGGCCTACCAGCGGCCCAGGACGTCGGAGGCGAGTACGACGGCGGCGGGTCCCGCCGTCGAGGACCTCAGCACGTGGTGGCCCAAGAGAGCCGTGACCGCCCCGGCGTCGCTGAGGCGGGTTACCTCGCGCGGCGAGATGCCACCTTCGGGCCCTACGATCAAGAGGACTTCACGCGGCGAATCCAGCCCGCGGCCTTCAGCCACGATGGGCGCTTCAAGGACGGTCCGCAAAGGGTTCTTGGCGTCCTCGTGAAGGATCACGGCCAGGTCCGCGGCAGCAACAGCCTTTGCCAAAGCCGCGGAATCCAGAATAGGACGCACCTCCGGTATCCATGCCCGGCGGGCCTGCTTCGCCGCGGCAGTGACCACAGACTGCCACTTCGCGTGGGCCTTCGCAGCGCGATCCCCCTTCCAGCGGACGATGGATCGCTCAGCCTGCCATGGGATAACTGCGTCTATGCCCAGTTCGGTGGCCGTCTCAATGGCCAACTCGTCGCGGTCACCCTTGGCCAATGCTTGGACAAGGACCAAACGTACGTCCGGCTGGTCTTCGAAAATCACACCGGAGGCCATGACGGACAAACTTCCAGGGCCGACCTCTGCCACCGTGCCTGTCAGGCGGGCTCCTGCGCCATCGGCAATGTCCACGGCTTCACCGACAGTGAGCCTCTTCACCGTAACGGCATGCCGGGCTTCTGCACCGTCGATGACGAACAACGCGCCCGGCTCAACACCGTCCAGGCTCCCGGCAGGCGTGAAGAAAACGGGGTTGCTCACCGCTACAGGTTACCGAGCTTGTCCCGCAGCTTGGCGAACATGCCGCCGCTGGCCACGAGTTTGCCTTCGCTGAACTGCTCGCCGCGCAACTTGGCAAGCTGCTGCAGGAGCTCTTCCTGTGCCGGATCCAGCTTGACCGGTGTCTCAACGTGCAGGTGCACCTTGAGATCGCCGCGACCGTAGCCCCTGAGGTGGGTAATCCCCAAACCGCGAAGCGTGATGACCTCGCCGGACTGGGTGCCAGCCTTGACGTCGATCTCCTGGGGCCCGTCGAAAGTTTCCAGGCTCAGTTCCGTACCCAAGGCTGCTGCCGTCATGGGAACGCTCAAAGTAGCGTGCAGATCGTCGCCTTCGCGGATGTAGGTGGAGTCACTGTTGACGCGGATTTCTACATAGAGGTCACCGGCAGGTCCGCCTGCCGGTCCCGCTTCGCCCTGTCCGGAGAGCTGGATCCGCGTCCCTGTGGCAACGCCGGCAGGTACCTTGATGGTGAGGGACCGGCGGCTGCGGATGCGGCCCTGCCCGTTGCACTCGTTGCAGGGATCCTTGATGACCGTACCGAAGCCCTCGCAGGAACCACATGGTGCGGTGGTCATGACCTGGCCCAAGATGGATCGAACGGCCCGCTGGACTTGGCCACTGCCGCCACAAATGTCACACCGCTCCGGGTGCGTGCCTGGCCGGCAGCAGCTGCCATCGCACGTCGGGCAGACGACGGCCGTGTCAACTTCAAGCTTCTTGTTGACACCAAACACGGCATCCTTGAGGTCGATGCGGACGCTGATCAGCGCGTCCTGGCCCCTGCGAACACGGGAGGCCGGACCAGCGTGCCCGCCGCCACCGCCGAAGAAGGTATCGAAGATGTCCTGGAACGCGAAGCCCTGGCCGGAGTAGCCACCACCGAAACCGTTGTCAGTGCCGTTCTCGTTACCGGTGGCATCGTAGACGCGACGCTTTTGGGGGTCGGACAGCACTTCGTAAGCATGCGTCACGGCCTTGAACTGCTCCGCGACGTCCTCCCCCGGGTTGACGTCCGGGTGAAGCTTGCGCGCCAACTTGCGGTACGCCTTTTTGATCTCTTCCCCGGTGGCTTCCGGCGAGACTCCCAAAACGTCATAGTGGCTGCTCAAAGTCGGTATCTCTTCCTTGTTGTTACTGCGATTCTTATCTCGGGCCTGGCGTCAGCCGCCGAGAATGCGGGAAAGGTAGCGGGCCACGGCGCGCACGGCAGCCATGGTGGTGGGATAGTCCATCCGGGTTGGTCCGAGGATTCCCACCTTGGCACCGGAGCCGTACCCCGTTGCCACGACCGATGCTTCTGCCAGGCCGTCATAGGGATTCTCGCGCCCGATGCTCACTGTCACGCCGCGGGGATCATCACCCATGTCCGACAACAACCGGAGCATGACAACTTGTTCCTCAAGGGCTTCCAGCACTGGCCCGATACTCAACGGGAAATCCACGTTTGAGCGCGCAAGGTTGGCTGTTCCGGCCATGACTATACGCTCTTCACGGCTGGTGTCACTCAGGGCCTGGAGACCATGGGCAAGGTGCTGCGCGAGCCCACGAAGGTCCGGCGGACACAACGCAACCACGGACGGCAACACTTGCGGCAGCAGTGCCAGTTGCGTCCCCGCGATGCTGCCAAGGAACCGGGAACGCAGGGCCATCAAGGCCTCGTTGCTTACATCGGAACCGGCCTCGATGACCTTCTGGCCAACGCTTCCGGTATCTGCGATGAGCACCACGAGCACCTGCTTTGGCGCCAGGAGGACAAATTCGACGTGCCGGACCAGGGCCCGGTTGGAGTGCGGGTACTGAACGACGGCGACCTGGTTGGTCAGTTGCGACAGGAGCCTGACTGTGCGCTCAAGGATGTCATCGAGGTCGTCCGGCCCTTCAAGGAGCGAGTGGATGGCTCGACGCTCCGCGGCTGACAACGGCTTGACCTGCGAGATGCGGTCCACGAACAGGCGATAGCCTTTGTCCGTGGGGATGCGGCCTGCGCTGGTATGCGGCGCTGCGATGAGGCCTTCTTCTTCCAGTACGGCCATATCGTTGCGGATGGTGGCGCTGGAAACGCCGAGATGATGCCGCTCCACAAGTGCCTTGGATCCAACAGGCTCGCGTGAATGCACATAATCCTCAACGATTGCGCGCAGTACTTCAAGCTTGCGTGGCTCACTCATTGCAACACCTCCTGACGACTGTCCCGGCCTTTCTCGGACGGATAAATAGCACTCACTTAGCACTCAACATGCCCAAGTGCTAACAAGTCTAGTATGAGCCAGCACGTTGCTAGCATTGAAACCGCCCGCGGGAGTTATTCCCAGCACAACCAGCGCAACCAGCAAAAAGGGGTATGAAGTCCTTGGCTTTCGATACGTGGGGCCCGCAGGATCTGTCCGCTCCTGCCAAACACCAACTCCCCGAGGTAGCCGTCCAGCGCGGGATGGTCCTTGAAGACGTCCAGTCCGGCTGGGTGGGCGAAGTCACCCGGGTGGAGAAATCGGGGGGAATGCACATCGTCTCCCTTGAGGACAGGCGTGGTAAGACCAAGTCCTTCCAACTCGGGTTTGGTTTCCTGCTTGAAGGACAGGCCATCCGTCTCATGCCTCCCGCCCCAAAGGTCCCTGCATCGTCTGTGCAGTCGGGCCGAACGGCATCCGGGTCAGTAAAGGTCCTGGGCCAGCGTGCCCAGGTGGCCAAGGCGAGCCGTATTTGGGTGGAAGGCAAGCACGACGCCGAACTGGTGGAGAAAGTCTGGGGCGATGATCTCCGCCTTGAGGGCATCGTCGTCGAGCCACTGCACGGCGTGGACGACCTCAAGTCAGCTATCGCCGCATTCTCCCCCGGGCCAGGGCGCCGGCTCGGGATCCTGGTAGACCACCTCGTAGCGGGCTCAAAGGAATCACGCATCGCCGCAGAAGCCATGACGGTGCCCGGAGCCGCCGGAAACGTGCTGATCGTCGGCCATCCGTATGTAGACGTCTGGCAAGCCATCCGGCCAAAAGTACTGGGTATTGAGCGGTGGCCGGAAGTTGCACGAGGCACTGACTGGAAGACCGGCATTCTGACCGCTTTCGGTTGGCCCCACGAAACCGCCGAAGACATTGGACTCGGCTGGCAGCGCCTGCTCAGCGCGGTACGCAGCTATGCGGACTTGGAAGCCTCGCTCCTGGGACGGGTGGAGGAAGTCATCGATTTCCTTACCACTCCCTGACTGCCTTGTCCTGATTTGCGTTTCCTGAATTCGCTTTTCCCAGAGACGTAACGGGGCGTTGGTCCCGGGATGACCCGGGACCCAGTATTCTGGGACAGCAACACCGCAGCATCTTTACAGCAAAGGGAAGACACCGTGGCAGAGAACGCTCCTGAAGAACCGGGCAGCGCCGCAGGCCAGCCCCAGTACCATGGCGCGCCCGCGAACGCACTCCCACTGACGGCAAGCGAAGACCGGCAGTGGGCCACCTTGGCGCACTTCGGGGGAATTCTGGGATGCCTGCCGTCCCTGTTGATCTATCTGATCTTCCGTGATCGCGGACCCTTTACGGCGCAGGAATCCAAGGAAGCCCTGAACTTCACGCTTCCTCCGACCATCGCGGCAGTCCTGGCAAATATCCTGGTTCTGCTTCCCGTAGTGGGCAATATCTTCGCAGTCATCGCCACGGGCATCTGGGTAGCACTCACGTGCTTTTCAGTCTCGGCGGGTATTCGTGTCAACCACGGTCAGCCCCACCGCTACAAGCTCAACCTGCGCTGGATCAAGTAGTCCAAGGCTTCCAGCGGATTCTGCCGATGGTTAGTCCGGCAGAATCCTGCGCACAACGGCGTCGGCCAGGAGTCGGCCTTTGAGCGTCAGAACCAGGCGACCCTTGAAGGCCGCACCTGGATCCACGAGTTCTTCAGCGATCAGTCCTGCCATCGCATGGCGGCCAACTTTGTCCAACGCGTCAACGGAGAGACCGGTACCGAGCCGTGCCTCAAGCATGATGCGCTCGACTTCCCGGGTTTGGGCGTCAAGGGTTTCCCTACCAGCTGCCGGCGAGTCTCCTGCAGCCAGCCTGTTGGCATAAGCCGTGGGGTGCTTAACGTTCCACCAGCGGACCCCGCCCACGTGCGAGTGAGCGCCCGGACCGATCCCCCACCAATCGTCTCCCCGCCAATAGGCAAGGTTGTGGCGGCATGCCTGTTCCGGCGTTTTCGACCAATTGCTGACCTCGTACCACGTCAGGCCGGCTTCCGAAATCAGTTTGTCGGCCAGCTCATATTTGGCGGCGTGATCGTCGTCGTCGATTCCGGGAACTTCGCCACGACGGATTTGGGCTGCCAGCTTGGTTCCGTCCTCCACGATCAGAGCGTAGGCGCTGATGTGATCGGGTTCGTAGGACAGGGCAGTCTCAAGGGACAGTTGCCAATCCGCCATCGTCTCTCCCGGCGTGCCGTAGATGAGGTCAAGGCTAACGGCCAGGCCCGCCTCGCGCGCCCACTGGACCACCAGCGGAACGCGGCTCGGGGTATGGGTGCGGTCCAGCACTTTGAGCACGTGCGGTACCGCGGACTGCATGCCGAAAGAGACACGCGTAAAGCCGGCATCAGCCAGCACCTTGAGCGACTCGGGCGTCACGGAGTCGGGGTTGGCTTCGGTGGTCACCTCTGCGCCCGACTCAAGTCCCCACTGCACGACGGCGGCGCGAAGGATACGCGCCAGGTCCTCGGCAGGGAGCAACGTGGGTGTCCCCCCGCCAAAAAATACAGTGCTCAGTGGCCGTTTCGGCAGGCCGGAGGCATCCATGGCCGTGGCTGCAAAGTCCAGTTCAGTGACAGCCGTGCCTGCATAAGCATCCTGCGACGCCCCACCACCCAGCTCCGTGGCTGTGTAGGTGTTGAAGTCGCAATAACCGCACCGCACCGCGCAGAAGGGGATATGCACGTACAGGCCGAATTTGCGGTGCTCGACGCCGGTCAGCACCTGCGGGGGCAACAAGCCATCCGCAGGTGCCGGGTCGCCCAAAGGAAGGACGCTGGGCATCTACTTCTTGGCCTTGTCCTTGGACTCGTCGGTGGTCAGCGCGGCAATGAAAGCTTCCTGAGGAACTTCAACCCGGCCCACCATCTTCATGCGCTTCTTGCCTTCCTTCTGCTTCTCGAGCAGCTTGCGCTTACGGGTGATGTCACCGCCGTAGCACTTGGCAAGAACGTCCTTGCGGATGGCCCGAATGCTCTCCCGGGCAATAATGCGCGATCCGATGGCAGCCTGGATGGGCACCTCGAACTGCTGACGCGGGATGAGTTCGCGCAGCTTGCCGGTCATCATTACACCGTAGGCATAGGCCTTGTCACGGTGGGTGATGGCACTGAAAGCATCCACCTGCTCGCCCTGGAGCATGATGTCCACCTTAACGAGGTCGGCAACCTGTTCGCCGTCGGCTTTCCAGTCCAGCGAGCCATAACCGCGCGTCTTGGATTTGAGGATGTCGAAGAAGTCGAACACGATTTCCGCCAAGGGCAGGCGGTACCTGATTTCCACACGGTCCTCGGAGAGGTAGTCCATACCACCCATAACGCCGCGGCGGCTCTGGCACAGCTCCATGATGGCGCCAACAAACTCGTTCGGCGCCAGGATGGTGGCTGAGACCATAGGCTCGCGGACCTCGGAGATCTTGCCCGTGGGATATTCGCTGGGGTTGGTCACGTGGACCACCTTCTTGTCCTCCAGCGTTACCTCGTACTCCACGTTGGGAGCTGTGGAGATGAGATCGAGGTTGTACTCGCGCTCAAGACGCTCACGGGTGATTTCGAGGTGGAGCAGACCCAGGAAGCCAACACGGAAGCCGAAGCCCAGCGCAGCGGACGTCTCGGGCTCATAGACCAGAGCGGCGTCGTTAAGCATCAGCTTCTCGAGGGCATCGCGGAGCACGGGATAGTCAGTTCCATCAAGCGGGTACAGACCCGAGAAAACCATGGGCTTCGCATCGGCGTAGCCGCTGAGCGACTCCGATGCCGGCTTGGCGAGGTTGGTAACAGTATCGCCAACCTTGGACTGGCGGACGTCCTTAACACCGGTGATCAAGTAGCCGACCTCGCCCACACCCAAGCCCTTGGACGGTGTGGGCTCCGGGGAGCTGACGCCGATTTCCAGGAGTTCGTGAGTGGCACGGGTGGACATCATCTGGATCCGCTCACGCGGGTGCAGCATGCCGTCCACCACGCGAACGTAAGTGACCACGCCGCGGTAGGTGTCATAGACGGAGTCGAAGATCATGGCCCGGGCAGGAGCATTGGCATCGCCCACGGGAGCCGGGAGGTCACGGACGATTTTGTCCAGCAACGCCTCCACGCCCACTCCGGTCTTGCCTGAAACCTTGAGGACATCTTCCGGGTCTCCGCCAATAAGGTTGGCCAGTTCCGCCGCGTACTTCTCAGGCTGGGCTGCCGGGAGGTCGATCTTGTTCAGCACCGGGATGATGGTGAGGTTGTTCTCCATCGCCAGGTAGAGGTTGGCAAGCGTCTGGGCTTCGATCCCCTGTGCTGCGTCAACCAGCAGCACGGCGCCTTCACAGGCTGCCAGGGAACGTGAAACCTCGTAGGTGAAGTCGACGTGGCCAGGAGTATCGATCATGTTCAGGGCGTAGCTGGTGCCATCGAGTTCCCACGGCATACGCACTGCCTGGGACTTGATGGTGATGCCGCGCTCACGTTCGATATCCATACGGTCCAGATACTGGGCCTTCATGTCGCGCTGTTGAACGACGCCGGTGTACTGCAGCATGCGGTCGGCCAGGGTGGACTTACCGTGGTCGATGTGGGCAATGATGCAGAAGTTCCGGATGATGGCCGGATCTGTTGCGGCGGGCACCGGTGCGGTGCGGGCCATGGGAGACACGCAGGATCCTTACTGTCGACACTCGCACGGCAAATCCACCGACTGGGCAAAGGCCAGCCGGGACACGCCGCGCATCTGATCCTCTAGTCTCCCACGAACCGGCCGTTCACCGTACATTCCTGGTTCACCGTGCATTCCTGGTTCACCGTGCATTCCTGGTTCACCGCACATTCCTGCCGGAGCAGTACGTTCCAGCCGGACTCGATGAAACGCTGCGCACCGTTGCCAGGCAAACCATCGCGGTAGCGTTGTCGGCATGGCTTTGGACTTGCGCCCTTTGGGCAAACTCATCCTTCGATCCCTCAAGGCGCTCGGCGGCAGCAGTACTAGTAGTAGGAAGAACGCTCCCGCTGGTTCCCCTCGGCAGCGAACCCGGCAACCCGCCGTCGGGCATCAACCGGGCACCTACCCCGGCGACTTCACCGGCGTGACGAAACTGCACTACTCCCCCAAGCCGGATGGTCGGCCGGATCCCGGTGAAATTGTGTGGACCTGGGTTCCCTTTGAAGAGGACTTCTCGCAGGGCAAGGACCGCCCGGTGCTGCTGGTTGGCAGGGATGGCGAATGGCTCCTGGGCCTCATGCTGACATCAAAGGACCACGACAACGGCAGGCGGGCTGGGGACTATGTTGATGTTGGGGTGGGGCAATGGGACCGTCAAGGACGCCCGAGTGAAGTCAAACTGGACCGTGTGATCCGGGTGAGCCCTCATGCGATCCGACGCGAAGGTGCAGTGCTCGGCAAGCCGGCATTCCTTGAGGTTTCCCGCGCCCTGAGGGACCATCACGGCTGGAGCTGATCAGTGGGTCCACACTGGGCCCCGCTTTCTGCTATCCTTTATAGCTGTGTGTCCGTGCAGGTCGACGGCCACTCATGGTTGGCTGCCATAGGCATCCCCACGCCGCTCAGTCGATGGCCAACCTGAAAACCCTCTAGACCATTTCCGCATTAAAAAGAGAGTTCATACGTGGCTAATATCAAGTCCCAGAAGAAGCGCATCCTCACCAACGAGAAGGCTCGCCTGCGTAACAACGCCGTCAAGTCCGAGCTGAAGACGGCCATCCGCGCCGTTGCCAACGCCGTTGAGTCTGCTGACAAGGATGCTGCTGCAACTGCACTTGTTGCTGCCAGCCGGAAGCTGGACAAGGCTGTCAGCAAGGGCGTTATTCACAAGAACAACGCTGCAAACCGCAAGTCGGCGATCTCCAAGAAGGTCAACGCACTCTAAGGTTTTTCCAGTTCGACTGAGCTGATCAAAAGGCCGGCACCCACGGGTGCCGGCCTTTTGGGTTTAACCCCGCCGCGCGGATGTAGCGATAACCGTTACGGCGTGTTCCACGGCATACACGGGGTCGCGGGACAGGCCCTTGACCTGGGCGTCGGCCTCGGCGACCACCTGGATTGAGCGGATGAGGCCCTCCGGAGTCCAGCGACGGACGTCCCGCTGTGCCTGCTCGACGAGCCAAGGCTGCATGCCCAGGCTTTTCGCGATCTGAGCCGACGATCCTTGGGCTCCGGCAACCTTGGCCAGCGTGCGGAGCTTTGCCGCAAGCGCAGCCACCAAGGGAACAGGATCAACCCCGGTGGACAGGGCATGCCGCAAGGTGGACAAAGCCACTGGTCCGTTACCCGCCATCGCGGCATCAGCCACCTTGAAAGCAGTGGCCTCGACTCGTCCGCCGTAGTAGCGTTCCACTGTTGCAGCATCCACGGCAGTCGTCGCGTCAGCAATTAATTGGTTGCAAGCGGCCGCAAGCTCGGACAGACTGGCTCCCACTGCATTGACCAGGGCCTGGACAGCTTCGCCATCAATCCGACGACCACCGGCCTTGAACTCCGAGACAACAAACGCAGTTTTGTCCGCATCCTTCTTAAGAGGCTGGCAATCGATCACAGGCCAACCTGCCGATTTCACTGCGTCAAGCAGCTTCTTCCCGCGAACACCACCGGCGTGACGCAGCACCAAAACGACATCCTGTTCCGGATGGGCCAAGTACGACAAACAGTCGGCCAGGAACGCATCATTCATGGCTTCCAAGCCCTCAACTTCAATGAGCTTTCCCTCGCCGAACAGAGAAGGGGTCACGGTCATCGCCAATGATCCGGCCTCGTAGGAGCCCGCGTTCAGCCTGCTGAGTTCAACATCCGGAGTCGCCGTCCGCACTTGGGACCTGATGCGGTCCATGGCCCGAATACCGAGGTACTCCTCCGGTCCCGTGATCAGCACCACGGCGGCTGGGGTGGCGTCCCGCCAGCTGACGTTGTTCGCAGCGACGCTCTTGGCCCGGGTGTTTTGGGCAGCAGCCACAGATGGTTCCTTCCGGAGGATTTTTTGCAGACTTCAAGTCTGCCATGCCTTGGCAGCAGCCGGGTCGCCCGTCAGCTTCCCCCATCCTGCGGCACGATTCGACGAATCTCCCTACTAGGTGTGTGTTAGCGGCAGCAAGCAATCTGCCACAGGCACCTGTAAGGGGATACCAATGTACAAGAAATCGCTGCTGGGCCTCGGGGTCGTAGCACTTGTTGGGATGGCGCTGGGTGCATGCTCAGGACCTGGAACATCGCCGGACACAGCTTCCGCTCAGCCCAGTGAGAAGGCAGCGCAGGCGAAACAGTACAGCAACGGGGAACTCCTGGACTTGGTCAAGCAGATCAAGACCGCTGATGGCACCGGTTTGACCACGGTCTCCGGCGAAGAATTGTGGCATCAGTTGACACGCCCGGCGGGGTGATGAGCGGCATAACTCTTGTCTCCGGTGTGGAGGCGGACGCACTTCGGAACACAGTCAAGAACAACAAGTCCCAAGCTGCGGCGTGCGAAAATGTCACGCTCTCCATGGCGGGGCAGTCAATGGATATGACGACAAAACCAGTCGATGGCGTCAGCTCTTTACCTGACACCGTGGCATACAAGACGGCTATCAGCCTGCCCGATGGCAGGACGCAATCCACATAAAGTAACGACCTCGAAGCGCCTGTATCAGGAGCTCCGTAGTGAGCGCTACTTCCTTCGTGGTGGCAGTCCGCGAAACGTGAGGCAACTCCCGTGTCCTGTGACGTTGTGCAGCCTTTCCAACACAACCATCACCCGGTGATGAAGGACCATAATCCGCAGAAGCACGCCGCTTGGATGCAGGGCTGTCCAGACCATGACTATGGTGACTACCGAGGAGACGGACATGGCAACGATGCCCGCCGGACCTTCGGCCCATGGAAGCGCCGCGCCCGGTAATCCGCCAAAGAACCGCGCGATGCCCGCCACACCACTGGCGCTGGCGCCCGCCAGCGAGGTCGGAATCGCGGCTGCCCAGGGATGGATCGCGGAGAGCGGCACGGCAAGGGTGCCCAGAATCGTAATGGGAGCCACGAGCGGACCAGCGATCACGTTTGCAATGAGTGCATACGGCGAGAACTGGGGTTGGAGTGCCACGATGATCGGCCCACACAGCACCTGCGCGGACAGCGGAACCGACACACCCACCGCCAGCCATTTGGGAATGGTGTCAGGAAACCAGGACGCAATACAGCTGGCAAGCAGCACGATGCCAAGCGTGGCCAGGACGGAGAGGAGGAAGCCAAAGTTGCCGGCAAGGGTGGGATCCAGCAAAAGAAGCACAGCGGTAGCCAGGCACAGGAAAGTTAGCGGCCTCCCCCGCAACCCGCCCGTCAATGCTGCCACCCCGACAAACCCCATCACGGCTGCCCGTAAGACACTTGGCTCCGGTCCTACCAACACTACGAAAGCGCCAAGGCCACAACCCGCAAACGCGGCGGCCAGAGGACGCGCCAGTCTTAGGCATCTCGCGAGCAGGATGAAGCCGCCCAGAATGAGGCTGCAATTCGCGCCACTGACCGCCGTTAAATGGACCATTCCGGTCGTTTTCATGTCCGCTTCCAGGCTCTCCGGAAGCGAGCTGGTATCACCGGTCACCATGCCTGGCAGCAGCCCCGCAGCATCGGGAGGCAACCAAGCTGCCGCATCACGTAACTGCTCCCGCAGCTTGGCGGCCGAATCTTGCAGGTCGAAGGCAGAGCCCATCACAACCGGTCCGGTGGAAGCTGTCAGTATCGCCGCTTCTGATTGTCCCGGCCGGACCTCCTTCAGCATGCCAGTTGTTCTCACGCGCTGTCCCGGGCGTACGTCTTGCCACGCGTCGTCACCGCTGACGACAAGCGAGGCAACCCCCCGAATCACTTTCCCGTCGGTGGTGAGGCTGACCAGGCTCGCCGGAACTGACCATCGCGTATCGCCGGAATGCCCGGGCTGGGGTACAGCAGAAGGGCTCCCCGTGACCCGGACCTGGATGACCACACCGGCGTGGGCGTCGACGGCCGCGGCAAGGGGTCCTTGGTCCCGCTTGCCGGCAGCCAACGAACAATGCCCGGCGGCCACAGCACCGAGCACACAGGCCAAGGCGAGAGTGGCCGGAACTGTCCTGGCACGTGACGTCCCCGTTGCCCGCAGGCGCGAATACAGCAGCAGCGCGATGGCGGCAGCGGCAAGCACTGCACCCATAGCGGCCGACCACGCAGCGGCGAGAACACTGCCAGCAAGTGCAGCGGCCCACGTGACAAGCACAGCAGGAACCAACCGGAGATCCAGACGCCTCAGCAAGCGATCGCCCTTTGAATCCTCAGCCACCCTGCACCGTCACCAAGTCCTGGAGCGACTCCATAAGCTTGGGCCCGATGCCGTCAATGGCATCCAACTCATCCACTGAGGTAAACGCTCCGTGTTCTTTGCGCCAATCCACAATGCGCTGGGCCGTCACCGGACCCACCCTGGGCAGTGTCCCGAGCTCCTCCACGGAGGCAGTGTTGATGTTGACCTTTGTGCCTCCGGACCCCGGGCTGGCCTTGGTTTCCGCTGGCCCACCTGCGCCGTTCGCGGTCCCGGATCCCTGAGGCGTCCCGCCCCCGGATGCCTCCCCCGCAGCCGGAACATGGATCTTTGCCCCATCTGTGACTACTTCTGCGAGGTTAAGGCCATTTAGGTCAGCACTGGCGGTTGCCCCGCCTGCAGCATCGATCGCCTGAAAGATCCGGCCTCCTTCGGGAAGCGAAACGACGCCGGGTTTCTGTACTTCGCCGGCAACATGGACCAGCAGCATCTTCGTATTTTGTGGCGGCGGCGTCGGCGGAGACGACCCAAGCTCCCCACCCTCAGGCACTGTTCCTGCCGATACCGATTGACTGAGGGGTTCCATGGTGGGCTGGCCGATGGCCGCCTGAATAAGGAACCATGCTGCGCATCCGGCACCAATAACGAAAACGGCAACTGCTACCCTCCACGACGTTCGCCACCGAGTCCGCACCGCTATCGTCCCTTGACCATCGAGGGGGTCGGTAGCCACTTTGTTCGGAGCGACCTGGTCCAACAGGGGCATGGAAAGCAAGGGAGCCGGATCCCCTGGAGGGTTCAGTCCCGACGCAAAGCGTCGCCTGGCTGCCAGCACTGCGGCGTCTGGGGACCCATCCCGATTCCAGCGTGGCATGATTCGAGCCTACGACGGACCTGATGGGAGCGGAGTGGGCCTCTTAGGCTATGTGGATAAGCTCACGTGGGCGTACTGCTCTCCCCCACGATCACCGCTAGAACGCCCAAACCCGCGTGCGCCGCGAGGACTGCCGGCAGGGCGCTGATCTGCGCGGGTGGACAGTCCGGGCATTTATCGCGCAGCCGTTCTGCCAACGCTTCGGCCTCTGACTGGTTACCGAAATGATGAACCGCCAACCGTTGCTGACCAGCAGGTCTTGAAGCAACATCAGCGGCCACAATCTCCTCAAGCCGGGCAACGGCCCGGACAGCGGAACGGACCTTTTCCAGCGGAACGATCCTGCCGCCGTCGACCGCAAGTATTGGCTTGATGGCCAGCACGGTGCCGAGCAGCGACGCTGCAGCTCCTATGCGTCCCCCGCGCCTCAGCTGCTCAAGGCTCGGAACGTAGAAATAAACCTTGGTTCGCTCCATGCGCTTCTCCGCAAAAGCACGAACTTCAGCTGCGGACTGGCCAGCAGCCGCTGCCACAACCGCGCTCTGCACACCCATGCCTTGTGCCATGCCGACCGTGCGGGAGTCGAGTACCTCCACCGGTATATCAACACGGGCTGCAGCAAGACGCGCGGCATCGGCCGTTCCGGACAGTTCAGAGGAAATATGGATCGACACAACCGCTTCAAAGCCGCGGCTCTGGGCGGCGCGATATGCCTGTTCAAACTGACCGGGCGAGGGGCGGGACGTCTTCACGGATGCACCCGATGCCAAGGCGACGGCCAACGTCTCGGTGATGTCGTCTTCGCCTTCACCATAGATCTCACTTCCCACCATGACAGGCATGGGAACGACGGCGAGGCGACCGTCCGCGGCAAAGGCTGCAACCCAGTCAGCCGGCAGGGCAGCTGCCGAATCTGTCACGACAGCAGTCTTGACGACGGCGGTACGCGCCTCATCGGCAAGCGGAACCGGGAGCGCAGGCTGCCGGAGGCGGGACAGCCGTTCCTTGAGCCATATCCAGGCAGGTGGTTCTCGCTCGGGCACGCAACCTCCAACAAAGGTGACCGGCCGCCGGCACAATGCCGGCGGCCGCAAAGTCCCTTGTACCTCGTTAGGCGGGGACGATGTTCACCAGTTTAGGCGCCCGCACGATCACGGTGCGGATGCCACGGCCATCCATGGCGCGCTGAACATTTTCGGACGCGAGTGCGAGTTCGCGGAGTTCGTCCTCGCTGATATCCGGCGACACTTCCAGCCGGTCGCGGACCTTCCCCTGGACCTGGACCACGGCGGTGACGGTCTCCTGGACGAGCAGGGCGTCGTCGTGCTTCGGCCAGCCGGCATTGGCCACGGAGGCAGGGTGACCCAGGGTGTTCCAGAGATCCTCTGCCGTGTACGGGGCGAAAAGGCTCAGGATCACAGCAACGGCCTCGACGGCCTCACGTACGGCGGGATCTGCTCCACCTGCTCCGGAGTCGATGGTCTTTCGCGTCGCGTTGACCAACTCCATGAGGCGTGCCACCACGACGTTGAACTTGTTGTTGTCCAACAGCTCAGCTGAGTCTGCGATCGTCTTGTGGGTAACAGTTCGCAGGGCGCGGTCGCCGGCAGCAGGATCGACGCCGGGCTCGCTGCTGACGTCCTGGCCGAGGCGCCAGGCACGAGCCAGGAACTTTGCCGAGCCGGACGGCGAAACGTCTGCCCAGTCGACGTCGTCCTCCGGCGGGGAGGCGAAGACCATGGTCAGGCGTACGGCGTCCACACCGAACTTGTCCAACTGCTCGCCAAGGTCTACGCCATTGCCGAGGGACTTGCTCATTGCCTTGCCACCGTTGAGGACCTGGCCCTGGTTGAGGAGCGCGCTGAACGGCTCACTTGCCTCGATCAGGCCGATGTCCTTGATGACCTTGGTGAAGAAGCGGGCATAGAGCAGGTGCAGGATCGCATGCTCGACGCCGCCGACGTACTGGCCCACAGGCATCCAGTTGTTGATCTTTTCGGGATCAAACGGACCTTCTGTGTAGTCCGGAGAGACGAAGCGCAGGAAGTACCACGACGAATCCACGAAGGTGTCCATGGTGTCGGTATCGCGCTGGGCTGCGCGGCCACAGTTGGGACACTCCACGTTGACCCATTCGACGGCGGCAGCCAGCGGGGAGGTTCCCTTCGGCGCCAGCGCCTCACCACGGAGGTTCTCGGGCAGCTTCACGGGAAGCTGGTCGTCCGGGACGGGCACTTCACCACATTCGGCACAGTGGATGATCGGAATGGGGGTACCCCAGAAACGCTGGCGGCTCAACAGCCAGTCACGCAGGCGGAAGTTCACGAACTTTTCGCCGGTTCCCAGCTTCTCCAGGATTTCGATGGCAGCCGGGATGCCTTCGGACTTGGACAGGCCATCCAAGTCGCCTGAGTTCTTGAGCGTTCCTTCGCCCGCTGTGGCAACACCGGTCTCGGCGGGGTCTTCATCGCCGGTATCCAGCACGGCACGAACGGGCAGGCCGAAAGCCTTGGCGAAATCGAGGTCGCGCTGATCGTGAGCGGGAACGGCCATGATGGCACCGGTGCCGTAATCGGCCAGAACGTAGTCGGCTGCCCACACAGGGAGCTTCTCACCGTTGAGCGGATTGATCGCGTAGCGTCCGGTAAACACACCGGTTTTCTCGCGCTCCGTGGACTGGCGCTCGATCTCGGAGAGGGCCTTAACCTTTTCCCGGTATGCCATGAGCTCGTCATGATGTTCGGGAGTGACGAGGTCAAGGGCCAAATGTGCATCGGCCGCAACAACGAAGAAGGTCGCGCCGTAGAGGGTGTCGGGACGGGTTGTGAAGACGGTGACTTCGCGCTCGGCCCGGTCCTGGGTGGCCTCGATGACGAAGCGAACGTGGGCGCCCTCGGAGCGGCCAATCCAGTTCCGCTGCATGGCCAGCACCCGTTCGGGCCAGTGGCCCTGCAACTGGTCCATGTCCTCGAGCAGGCGGTCGGCGTAGTCGGTGATCTTGAAGTACCACTGGTTCAGGGATTTCTTGGTGACAGCCGTGCCACAGCGTTCGCAGGCACCGTTGACGACCTGCTCGTTTGCCAGGACGGTGAGGTCCTTGGGGCACCAGTTGACGGGCGAGTCCTTGCGGTACGCCAAGCCACGCTCGTAGAAGCGCTTGAACAGCCACTGCGTCCAACGGTAGTACTCGGGGTCGGACGTGTGCAGGCGCCGGGACCAGTCAGCCGAGATGGCGTAGCGCTTGAATGATGCTGCCTGGGTGTCGATGTTGGCGTAGGTCCACTCGCTGGGGTGGGCGTTGCGCTTGATGGCCGCGTTCTCAGCAGGCAGGCCAAAAGAGTCCCAGCCGATGGGGTGCAGGACGTCGAAGCCCTTCTGGCGCAGGTAGCGCGCGACGACATCGCCCATGGCAAAGGCCTCAGCATGGCCCATGTGAAGGTCACCGGAGGGGTAGGGAAACATGTCCAGCACGTAGCGACGCTCCCGCGAACCGTCGTCAAGCGGGGTGAACACCTTGAGGTCTTCCCACACCTGCGGCCACTTGGCTTCCATCGCGGCGAAGCTGTAGACGCCTTCTTCAGGCGCTCCAGCTGCGGCTGTCTGTGCTGTTCCGGTCTCTGTCTCCGGCTGAACGCTCACTGCTGCCCTCTTCTGTTCTTCGATGGCGGTTTTGCCTCCTGCTGCGCTCCAGGTAAGCCCCGGACACACAAAAGCCCCTCGACAATGGAGGGGCGGCCGCTCGGCTGTTGATTGCCGGGCGGCTAGCTAAGCAGAAGGATCGCACGCATACAAACACCTTACCGCACCAAACCCATGGGCTGGGCGCAAGACGTCCAAACGCCGAAAGAGGTTCCGGGGACTCCCCGCCATGGTGTGGTGGGCACCGCGAAGCGGGCGGGCGGGAGTCCCCGGAACCTCTGTCGAGAGATGCTTACTTAACGTCCTCGTCGACCCAATCCATGGACTTTGTCACGGCCTTCTTCCAGAGCCGCAGCTGGCGCTCCTGCTCTTCGGCGGGCAATTGCGGCTCCCAGCGCTTGTCCTCGCCCCAGTTGGCGCTGAGTTCGCCCAGGTCCTTCCAGAATCCAACAGCCAGGCCGGCGGCGTATGCAGCGCCCAGGGCCGTGGTTTCAACCACTTTCGGGCGGACTACGGGTACGCCGAGGATGTCTGCCTGGAATTGCATGAGTGCCTCGTTGGCGACCATTCCGCCGTCGACCTTCAGTTCGGTGAGGGGAACGCCCGAGTCGGCGTTGACGGCGTCCAGTACCTCGCGGGTCTGGAACGCAGTGGCCTCGAGGGCAGCACGGGCAATGTGCCCCTTGTTGGCGAAGCGGGTGAGCCCCACAATGACGCCACGCGCGTCAGCCCTCCAGTATGGAGCGAACAAGCCCGAGAAGGCGGGGACGATGTACACGCCGCCGTTGTCCTTAACAGCGGCGGCCAGTTCTTCGACCTCCGGAGCGGAACTGATCATGCCGAGGTTGTCACGAAGCCACTGGATCAATGAGCCGGTGACGGCGATGGAGCCTTCCAGTGCGTAGTGCGGCTTGTTGTCGCCCAGCTTGTATCCCAGCGTGGTGAGCAGGCCGTTCTTCGAGTGGACGATTTCTTCGCCCGTGTTGAAGATCAGGAAGCAGCCGGTGCCGTAGGTGTTTTTCGCTTCGCCTGCCTGGAATGCTGCCTGGCCGAACGTTGCAGCTTGCTGGTCGCCGAGGATGCCCGCCACCGGGGTTTCCCGCAGCAACTGGGACGTGTGCACGTGCCCGTAGACCTCGGAGGAGGACTTGATGGCGGGCATCATGGAGGCCGGAACGCCGAAGACATCAAGGATTTCCTGGTCCCATTGCAGCGTCTCAAGGTCCATGAAGAGGGTGCGGGACGCGTTGGTGACATCGGTGACGTGCACGCCGCCGTCGACTCCACCAGTCAGGTTCCAGAGAACCCAGGCGTCGGTGTTGCCGAACAACAGGTCACCGGCTTCAGCGCGTTCGCGGGCGCCGTCGACGTTGTCCAGGATCCATTTGATCTTGGTCCCTGAGAAGTAGGTGGCCAGCGGCAGGCCAACCTTCTGTTTGAAGCGTTCAGGTCCACCATCCTTGGCAAGCTCGTCCACAATCGACTGGGTGCGCGTGTCCTGCCAGACGATGGCGTTGTAAACGGCCTCGCCTGTGTTTTTGTCCCACACCACTGCGGTTTCGCGCTGGTTGGTAATTCCGACGGCGGCGATGTCGTGCCGTGTCAGGTTCGCCTTGGACAGGGCCGAGGCAATGACCTCCCGGGTGTTGTTCCAGATCTCGGCGGGGTTGTGCTCAACCCAGCCGGCCTGCGGGAAGATCTGCTCGTGTTCCATCTGTCCCGTTGACACAATATTGCCCGTGTGGTCAAAGACGATGGCTCGGGAGCTCGTGGTGCCCTGGTCGATGGCGATGACGTATTGATTCATGGTGACGTCCTTGTCTCAGTGGTTTTATACGGTGTGCGGATGAGTGTGAGTGATTTGTTCAGGACAGCGTGTCCAGGAATCAGCCAGCGACTGAGGGCATGATGGCAGGCACCCAGAGGGCCACAAGGCCGGCAAGGGTACCGCCAACAAGTGGCCCGACGACAGGGATCCAGGAGTAGGCCCAGTCGCTGGAGCCCTTCCCCTTGATGGGGAGGACGGCGTGTGCGATGCGGGGTCCGAGGTCACGTGCCGGGTTGATGGCGTAACCGGTGGGGCCACCAATGGAGACGCCGATACCGACCACGAGCAGCGCCACAGCCAACGGACCCAGGCCCGAGGGGGTGCCGCCGAAAGTCAGGATGACGAAAACCAGGACGAATGTGCCAATGATTTCGGTGATGAGGTTCCACGGGGTTGAACGGATGGCAGGACCGGTGGAGAACGTTCCCAGCTTGTTGGCTGCCAGCGGCTCCTCATCAAAGTGCTGTTTGTAAGCGAGCCAGCAAACAACGGCGCCCAGGAATGCCCCGAGCAGTTCGCCACCGAAGTACGTCAAGGTGGAAGCGAAGTCCACGCTGACATCGGGCGCGTATTCCTTGCTTCCCTTAACAAGCAGGCCCAAGGTGACAGCCGGGTTCAGGTGCGCACCGGACTTTGCGGCCACGAAAACGCCCGCGAAGACCGCAATACCCCAGCCCCACGTCACCATCAAGAATCCACCGTTGTTGCCCTTGGTGCCTTTGAGCGCAACGTTGGCCACGACGCCACAACCCAGCAGGGTCAGCATCATGGTTCCGAATACTTCGGAAAGGAAAACTATTCCAAGAGACATCTTTGACTCCTCATTTTTCTGTTGACAGCCTCCTCGCGGGTTGAAGAGGCCGTTGGGACAGTTCCGTTTTCCGCAACCATCCCGGCGTGGTGAGCCCCAAGGGGCTCACCTACCCCGTTTCCCGTCCCTGTCGCGCAGTGGGACGGTCAAGCATTGTGTGCAGTCGCCCTCAGGCTACGAGACTGTGCACGTCAACCTTGTGGAACCGACGCAGCACTTCCTGGGCGTGGCGCACTTCTGCCTCACGGACAGCGGCATCCCAGCCAAGCGGTTCAGCCAATGCTGCAGCAATCTCGTTCAGCAACTCGCCGGTCACCAGGCCGCGGAACGCGAGGGACGTCCGTCGGATGAGGACATCCACCAGATGCCCGACCTGCTCGTGTTCGGCCATGAATGCCAATTCACGAACACTGAGTTCCCGGGTGGAACGAAGCGGCGCGTCGTGTCCGGCGTTCAGGAAATCGATGACGGCCTCTGCCCGTGTTCCATACCGCGTCAGGAGACCAGACACGCGATCCGCGTCCAGTCCGGGGCCCATGTGCTTCTTGATCCATTCCTGCTCGCCTTGTTCCGTAGCAGGGAAGCCAGCGCCGCCGCCGATGGCGAGTTTCGCCGTCGAAACTTTCCGTTCCAGACCCAATTCGCGAAGGACGTCGTTGGTCATGTGTTCGGCAAGCGCCCGGAAGGTGGTCCATTTGCCACCTATCAAACTGAGTACGACGGCGGCCTTACCGCCTGGCGTCGCCATGGCACCTTCGCCGGTCCGGACACTGCGTTCGATCCTGTAGTCCCTTGAGACAAATCCCGGTTGGGTGGCGTCGTGGCGCGGCAGGGGACGGACTCCGGCGAAGCTGTACACGATCTGGCCTCGGTGCACCTTGATGGTGGGGAAGACATGGCCGATCAGCTCGAAGAAGTAGTCGATTTCGGATTCGGTGCAGACAGCGTCTTCTGTCATGTCTGCGTCAACGTCTGTGGTGCCGACCAGCACCCGGTCCCCCATGGGGTAAATAAGGACGATGCGGCCGTCTGTGTGCTCAAAGAAGATCTCCCGGCCATTGCAGGCGGCCAGCAGTTCAGGGTGGTCCAACACAATGTGCGAGCCCTTGGTGCCGCCCATGAACTGGCTGGCGGCTCCCATGGCCTGGTTGGTGAGGTCCACCCACGCACCGGTGGTGTTGACGATGACGTCGGCCTGGAAGTCGAACTCCTTGCCGCTCAATTCATCGCGGAGCCGCACCCCATCGGTGCCCATGGAAACCAGTGAGACGTAGTTGCTGGCGCGGGCCGTCCCACCAGGCAGGCCACCGCCGCGCCCTGCCTTCTCGCCATCTTGAAGCACGTCCAGGGTGAGCCGCTCAGGGTTGTGCACGGACGCATCAAAGTAGGTTGCCGCGTACTTGATTCCCGGGTGCAGCTTGGGTAGCTCCGCCAAAGCCTTGTCCTTGCCGCGGAACTGGTGCCGGGGGACGCTGCCGCCGTCACGGGAGAAGAAGTCGTACATGCTCAAGCCGAGCTTGATGAGGAAGGCGCCGCGTTCGTTCGGTTTGCCCTGCTTGTGGGTGAGGAAGCGCATGGGCGCGGACAGGATTCCCGAGAAGGTGCTGAAGATGGGAATGGTGGTCTGGAGCGGTTTGACGTAGTGCGGGGCGATCCGAAGGAGACGGTTGCGCTCCACGACTGATTCCTGGACAAGGCGGAACTCACCGTTCTCCAGGTATCGAATGCCGCCATGGATCATGTGCGACGATGCACCACTGGCTCCTTGGCAGTAGTCCCCACGCTCCACGAGCGCGACGTCAATGCCCTGCAGGGCAAGGTCCCGGAAGGTTCCTACGCCGTTGATACCGCCACCGATGATGAGTACTTTCGCCGAAGGCCGCTCCCGCAAGGCGGTTACAGACTCACGCCGATGCGCATCAGAGGAGATACCGGAAATCCTGTTGTGTCCCAAAACTGCTCCCTTGGGCTTGGTTTGTGCGCGGCGTTACGTTCGCTGCACCTTTCACCACTAATCTGGCGAAGGTGGAAAATGGAGTCAAGCTATTTGCACAAACGTGCAGTAAGGAAATGAGATGGGACGCTCACGTCACTCGGATGCCCTCCGGGCCGCACAGATGTACTACCTGCAGGACCTGACCATGGACGCGATCGCGCGGGAACTGAGGACCTCACGCTCCACCGTCTCCAGGCTGTTGTCTTCCGCCCGGGAAACAGGCCTGGTCCAGGTCCAGATCCGCAGCCCGTTCGATACCGCCCCCGAGCTGGAGAGCCAGATTCGCGACAAGTTCAAAGTGGACGTCCACGTGGTGCCGGTGCTTGACACCTTGAACGAGGCGGAGACGCTGGACCGCGTGGCCATGCAGGCAGCGCGGACCATAGGACCCCTGGTGGATTCCAATGCCATCATCGGCATTGCCTGGGGTGCCACGCTCAGCGCTGTGAGCCGGCACCTGACCAGGAAGCTCACGCACGACACCATCGTTGTCCAACTCAACGGCGCCGGGAACATGCAAACAACCGGCATCACCTACGCCAGCGACATCATGCGGCGCTTTGGCAGCGCCTACGGAGCGCGGGTGGAACAATTCCCCGTGCCCGCGTTTTTCGATCACGCGGCTACCAAGACGGCCATGTGGAATGAGCGCAGCGTTCAACGCATCCTGGATCTGCAGGCGCGCATGAGCATCGCCATTTTCGGTGTTGGATCCGTTGATTCGGACTATCCAAGCCATGTGTACGCTGGCGGCTACCTCGACGAACAAGACCTCAGCATGTTGGCTGCCGACGACGTGGTGGGTGACGTAGCCACTGTCTTCTTCCGCAGTGATGGATCATCTGACGGCATTACCCTGAACGAACGGTCAACCGGCCCAAGCCATGAACAGCTACGGCAGGTACGACGCCGGATTTGCGTCGTGTCCGGCGCCTCCAAAATAAACGGCCTGGAGGGCGCCTTGGCAGCCGGACTTGCCACTGACCTCATCCTGGATGAAGCCTCGGCGCGCCGTTTGGTGAGTTTCAGTGGCCAGTCCTGAGGCATTCCGCTGCGGAATGGGTAGAGTCGTTGATATGAGATTCCCGGCCCGGCTGACCTTGAACAACGGCGTGATGATGGACCGCTTGGGATTCGGACTCTATAAGGTGCCGCCAAAAGAAGCTGAAGCTTTGGTGAGCACTGCCCTCGGCGAAGGCTATCGGCGGTTCGATACCGCCGCCATGTATCACAACGAGGTGGGCATAGGCCGCGCGATCGGGGGTGCAATCGGCGACGCCAACGAGGCAAACCTCGGCACGGGTGGTTCCGGCGAATCCGTGCATGCCCTGACCCGGGAAGACGTCTTTGTCACCACCAAGGTCTGGAATGACGACCACGGTTACGACACCACGCTCCGCGCTTTCGATTCGTCCATGGCCAACCTCGGACTGGACTACGTGGACCTTTACCTCATCCACTGGCCGTGTGCCGGACGAGGCCTGTTCGTGGAGACCTATAAAGCCATGGAAACCCTGTACAGGGAAGGCAAAGTCCGGGCCATCGGGGTTTCGAATTTCCAGCCCGGGCATTTGGAAGAACTCATGCAGAAAGCCGAAGTGGTCCCGGCCGTTAATCAGATAGAGCTGCACCCCTGGCTTCAGCAGGGCAGGCTGCGGACACTGCATGAACAACTCGGGATCCGAACCGAAGCATGGAGCCCCCTTGGCCGTGGGCAAGTCCTTGCCGACCCCGCGATCGTGGATTTGGCTCACAAGTACGGCAGGACACCGGCCCAAATAATCCTCCGGTGGCATCTCCAGCTTGGGAACCTCGTCATTCCCAAAGCCAGTTCCGCGGGGCGGATCAAGGAGAACTTTGCCGTTTTCGACTTCGAACTCGAGGCAGAAGACATGGACGGCATGGGGGCGCTTGAACGCCACCACCGCACGGGCTCGCACCCGGACAACGTGAATTAGGAACGGCCGAATGGAAAAAGTGGACACCGCGCATACTCCGGAAGGCGCAGATGCCCCGATTGAATTCATCAGCAAGTCCCTGCAGGGACGCACTATCGCCTCTGATGTGGACGTCGATGGCAGCAACGTAGCGTATTGGACGTACGAACCCGTCAAAGCCACACAGGATACCCGCACGATTTTGGTCATTCACGGTTTTCGGGGCGACCACCATGGATTGCTCCGTGTAGCGGACCTGCTTCCGGACATGCGGATCATCATGCCGGACCTCCCGGCGTTTGGCAGTTCAGATCCTTTCCGTGAGGACGAACACACGGTTGAGCGTTACGGCCATTTCATCTCCGGCTTCATGGCCGCACTGGGCCTGGGCCCCAAGACCGTGCTGCTGGGCCACTCCTTTGGCTCCATCGTCGCGAGCCATTTTGCAGCCCGGAATCCGGGCGCCATTTATCCATTGATCCTGATCAACCCCATCGCTGCACCCGCTTTGGAGGGACCCAAGGGGATCATGACCAAGCTCGCGGTGTTTTACTACCAAGTGTCCGCCAAGCTTCCAAAGCGCCTTGGACTTGCCCTCCTGCGCAATCGGGCCATTGTGCGGATCATGAGCGTCACCATGGCCAAGACTAAAGACAAAGACCTGCGCCGCTTCATCCATGGCCAGCATGATGCCTACTTCAGCGCGTTCGCGGACCGAAGGAGCCTGCTCGAATCCTTCAAGGCATCCGTGTCGGGCACTGTGGCAGACGTCGCCGGGGAGTTGCGCCTCCCCGTACTGCTGATAGCCGGCGAAAAAGACGAGATCGCCACTTTGCCCAACCAGCACAAACTGATGGAGCGCCTTCCCGAGGGCACCCTGGAAGTGATTCCCGACGTCGGGCATTTGATCCATTACGAGACGCCGGCCCCGGCGGCCGCAGCTATCCGCACCTTCCTGGAGGAACACCCCGCGTGAAAATTGTCATCGACGCCCGCTTCACCAGGACGGACCACCACGATGGCATCAGCCGGTACGGTTCAAGCCTCATTGCAGCGACATCCAAAATTGCCGATGTCACCATGCTCATCAACGACAAACGCCAACTCGCGTTGCTTCCCGACGTGCCCTATGTGATGGTCAACAGCCCGCTGTCCCCACGTGAGCTGTTCGTTGCCGCCAAGGTCAACTCCTTGGGTGCGGACGTCGTGGTGTGCCCGATGCAGACCATGGGAACCCTGGGGCGGAAGTATGGCCTGATCCTTACGCTGCACGACCTCATCTACTACGAACACCCCGCTCCCCCGGGTTTCCTTCCGGCTCCGGTGCGCCTGCTCTGGAGGCTGTACCACAAGGCGTTCTGGCCGCAACGCCTGCTGCTGAACCGGGCTGACGTGGTGGCTACCATCAGCAGGACCACAGAGGCTTTGATGGCCAAGTACACCTTGACCCGCCGCCCCGTGCGGATCGTTGGCAATGCCCCGCAGCCCGGCCAGACCCCCCGCGATCCTTCGGCAGGGGCGGATAAGACCCTGCTGTACATGGGTTCGTTCATGCCTTACAAGAACGTGGAAACCATGATTCGGGGAATGGCAGGCCTGCCGGAATACACACTGCACTTGCTCAGCCGGATTACTCCCCAGCGTCGGGCGGAACTCGAGGCCATGATCCCTCACGGGGCTAAGGTCCAGTTCCACAACGGTGTAACAGATGCCGAGTATGAAGAGCTTTTGACCAGGGCGACTGCACTCATCAGCTTGTCCCGGGCCGAGGGATATGGCTTGCCCCTGGTGGAGGCGATGTCACTGGGAACTCCTGTTATCGCCAGCGACATTCCGATTTTCCGGGAAGTAGGCGCCGATGCGGTCAGCTATGTTGACCCCGAGTCGCCCTCGGAGTTCGCTGCGGCTGTCACGGCGTTGGGCGATGGCAGATTGTGGCAACAACGTTCCCGCAGGTCCGTGGAACGTGCTGGAGACTTCAACTGGGACGAATCCGCCCGGCAGTTGCTGGCCGCGGCAGAGGAGGTCGTAGAACTTCGAAAACGCTACAAGACGTCCACGCCGTCGAGCCGCAGTTGAACTGGTCCGGCTGTGCGTTTCGCCGCGTTCGCTGCCTTGACGGCACGCATGGCACGGGTAGCGTCTGCGGCGTCTGCGTAGGGAATGAAGTACAGAGTGCGGACGTCTGCCTCGGCCTCACTTCCGGCGCCTTGGGCACCACTGGAGAACAGCTGAAGTGGCGCCGGACCGGCGCTGCGGAGCTTCGTACCGGACTTTAGCTTGACGCTCGCCTCGAAGGTATCGGAAAAATGCGCGACGTCGGCCCTTTGCCCGGTCACTGAAGCTACCCGCACTGCCGGGGGAAGCTGGAGTTCCTTCCGGAGTGCCAGTTCACGCGACGCGTAGCCCGGTGCGTCCCAGCGCAGCAGGGCTCCGGTAGCGGTTGTGTCGTCTGCCGTGATGATGACCAGCCCACCCTGGTTGGAGGGTCTCACCAGGGACGCAGCGTTGAACCACCGCCGAACAGTGTCCTCACCGGCCCGCAGGTTTTCCCGGCGGAGCAATGAATTGCCGTCCAGAAGCAGCGCGGCCGCGTACCCCTGGGGAGCCACGGGTTCGGCGCCAACTGTAGCGACGATCAATGCCGGAGCATCAGGCACCGTTGCCTTGATGTTCTCCCCCGACGAGGTGATAACCGTCTTTCCAGGAAAAGCCCGCCCTAGTTCCTCCGCCGTTCGCACGGCTCCTGCTGCAACCCGGCGCAGGTGTGTGCCATTGCAATGGTTGCAGCGCCACTGCGGAGCCGGCGTGGAACACCAGCGGCAAAGCGGCATGGCGGAACTGCTGGAGATAGCCAGCGGTCCTTGGCAGTTGTTGCAGCGCGCCAGCTCCCGGCACGTCTCGCAAGCCAAAGAGGGCGCGTAGCCAGCACGTGCAACCTGCACCAGCACAGGGCCATGTTCTAGGCCTTCCTTGGCCGCACGCCATGCTGCTCCGGGCAAACGTGCAATCCGGGCCAGGGGATCACGTTCCTGTTCAAAGCTGTCAGCTGTGTTCAGGACACGCGGAACAGTGGAGCGAATGACCGTTCGCGGAGCCTCGATCGGCACAGCCCATTGCATTTCAACCAGGCGCTGGAGTTCAGTGCTGCGACTGTGGGATGCCATCAGGCACGCTGCGTTCTCCTGCTCGGCCCGCAGGAGCAGAACTTCGCGCGTGTGCGCGTATGGAGCCCGCTGGTCGATGTGGAGGTCATCACCGTCGTCCCAACAGACCACGAGTCCCAACTCCCGGACCGGCGCATAGGCGGCGGATCTGGTGCCGATGGCCACACGCGCTTCGCCGCTGAGGATTCGCAGAAAGCTCCGGTAGCGCGGAGTTTGACCATCGTCAGCCGTCAGCCGCGCGACGTCACCCGCTGGCAGGACTGTGGCGAGGGCCGCCTCCAGCTGTTCGAGATCCCTGTAATCGGGAACAACCACCACTGCACCACGGCCGGATGCACGAACTGCGGCAACCGCCGAGGCAACCAACGAAGGCCAACCCCCGGGGCCAAATCCCTGCAACGCCGTGAGGACAGCCTTGGGCGACCCGCCGCTGGCCAGGTGATGGAGATACGGTGCTCCGTTGGAGTAGGAACCCCAGGTCTGGGCGTCCGGCGCATGTGACGGTGGCTCCGATTCCTGTGCTGCGTCCCCGGAGAGCAGCTCCTTCTCCACTTTGGCAACGCGCGGGGGAACAGCAGTACGCAGGACATCGCTCAAGGTTCCGGCGTAGCGCGCAGCTACCGTTCCAGCCAGCTCAGCGATGTGTGGCGTCAGGACCGACAGCGGTGACACTACTTTGTGAAGTGGGGTCAGCGGGTGACCGGCATCCGAAGTATCGACGCGTTCCAGCACGAAGCCGTTAAGCTCCTGGCCGTTGAACTTCACTTTCACGCGGACTCCGGGAACAGCAGAATCAGCGAGTTCAGCGGGCACGCTGTAATCGAAGGGCCTGTCCAGGTGTGGCAGGGAGGATTCCAGCACCACGCGGGCCACGGGATTTACTGCTGCCAGCGGGGGTCCACTCACGGGAGACTTGTCAGGGAAACCTTGAAGCAAAGAAGGTTGAAGCAGCGACGGCTGGGCTTCGTGTCCGGCCATGCTCGTCACCTCCAACTCAATTGCGCGGACTTTCCACGCAGGAACGAAGGATGCCCACAGCGGGATCGACCCACTGCGGGCATCTCTCTGGCTCCAGCCAACCATGGGCCACCGACAAAGTTACAAACACCGGCTGGCACACGCGGATGAGCGGGAGATCAGGCGTTGAAGAATTCCTTCAGGTCCGCCACGCGGTCCAGGCGCTCCCACGTGAAGTCGGGCTCGTCGCGGCCGAAGTGGCCGTGAGCCGCCGTCTTGGTGTAAATGGGACGCTTGAGGTCCAAGGCGTCGATGATGGCCCGGGGACGGAGATCGAAGAGCTCGTTGATGGCCTCGCTGATGCGGGCCGGGTCAACAGTTTCCGTGCCGAAGGTCTCTACATACGTTCCGACCGGACGTGCCTGGCCAATGGCATAGGCAATCTGGATCTCCGCGCGCTTGGCCAGACCTGCAGCTACCACGTTCTTGGCAACCCAGCGCATGGCGTAGGCAGCCGAACGATCTACCTTGGACGGGTCCTTGCCGGAGAAGGCGCCTCCACCGTGCCGGGAGAACCCGCCATAGGTATCGACAATAATCTTGCGACCAGTGAGCCCGGCGTCGCCAACCGGGCCGCCGATCACGAATGCACCCGCAGGGTTCAGAATGTTGGCTACATGGGAGATGTCAAGGTTCGATGCCGCCAGAACGGGATCGATGACGTGGCTCGCGAGGTCGGCGCGCAGCTGCTCCAGGCTCGCGTCTTCCGCGTGCTGGCTGGAAATCACTACCGTTTCAACGGAAACCGGGCGATCGCCGTCGTACCCTACCGTGACCTGCGTTTTGCCATCCGGACGGAGGTACGCAAGTTCGCCGCTCTTGCGGACCTCGGTGAGGCGCTCCGACAAACGGTGGGCAAGCCAGATGGGCGTCGGCATGTAGGACGCAGTCTCATCGCTGGCATAACCGAACATGATGCCCTGATCGCCCGCACCTTGGAGATCGTAGTCGTCCTCCTGGCGGCCTTCACGCGCCTCAAGCGAGTTGAAGACGCCACCGGCGATGTCGTTGGACTGCTGCCCGATCGACACCGAGACTCCACAGCGGGCACCATCGAAACCGTTGGCCGAAGAGTCGTAGCCGATGCCGAGAATGGTCTCCCGGACAATCTGCGGTATCTCCACATAAGCGTCAGTGGTTACTTCACCGGCCACATGGACCAGGCCGGTGGTGGCCATGGTCTCGACAGCCACCCGGGATTCAGGATCAGCAGCCAGCAGCCCATCCAGGATGGCGTCACTGATTTGGTCGCAGATCTTGTCCGGGTGCCCTTCAGTGACCGACTCGGACGTGAAGAGCCGGAGCTTGGACGGGGTGCCATGATGTTCATGGTGCAGCGGTAAAGTCACTCGACCACCTTACTGTGTTGCGGGGCGGCGGCATCTGCCGTGTGTCCCTATGCTAAGAATTGCGGGCGGAGGCTACCGCCGGTGGATGTTACCGGGCGGGAAAAACCCTTGCCAGTTCGGAGCCCACCCGATCCACAACTGCCGCGGCGACGTCAGCCTTGGATCCGGACGCCGACTGCGGTTCGGCCCCATGCCCGGAAAGGATTACTACGGAGTTGTCGTCCTGCCCGAAGACGCGACCAACCCCGACGTGGTTGACCACCAGAAGGTCACAGCCCTTGCGCTTGAGCTTCGCCGTGGCATGCTCCAGAACGTCACCTTGGGCATCGCCGGTCTCGGCAGCAAAGCCCACGATCAGCTGCTGGCCACCCTCGGCGTTACGCCGTTCGACGAGCTCATGCAGGATGTCCGGGTTCCGAACCAGACGCACCAAGGGTGCGTCCTCGCCGTCGACCTTCTTGATCTTGGTGTCCGAAACCTCTGCGGGACGGAAATCCGCCACAGCGGCAGCCATGATGACGACGTCGGAATCCACTGCCGCTTTCAGCGCTGCCTCACGCAGTTCCAGAGCGGACTCAACGCGGACGAGCTCGACGCCGGCGGGCGGCTCGACGTCCATATGCGCGGCAAGGAAACGAACGGTGGCACCGGCGGCCAAAGCAGCCGCGGCCAGGGCCGCACCCTGCTTCCCTGACGAACGGTTACCCAGGAAACGCACCGGGTCCAACGCTTCCCTGGTACCACCGGCCGAAATCGTCACCGTTCGGCCGGCGAGGGAAGCATGTGTTGCCGGTACAGCCTTGGGCGCATCCGCCTCGGTGGCGGCCTCGGCCAACGCCATGGCTGCCGTAAAAATTGCCTCAGGTTCGGGCAAGCGGCCCGGACCCGAATCGGCACCGGTCAGGCGGCCGCTGGCAGGCTCCAGAACTGTGACGCCACGACTCCGCAAGGTTTCCACGTTGGCCTGGGTTGCAGCATGCTGCCACATTTCCGTGTGCATCGCAGGAGCGAACAGCACCGGACCGTGAGCCATGAGGAGCGTGTTGGTCAGGAGGTCACCAGCCTGGCCTGTGGCTGCCTTTGCCAGGAGGTCCGCAGTGGCCGGTGCAACGACGATCAAGTCAGCCTCGTGGCCCAAACGGACATGGTTGACCTTCTCGACGTCGTCAAAGACGCTGTTGCTGACCGGGTTTCCGGAGAGCGCCTCCCACGTGGCAACACCGACGAAACGGGTGGCTGCTTCGGTGGGGATCACCGTCACCTGGTGACCGGCTTCAGTAAAAAGCCGGAGGAGCGATGCAACCTTGTAGGCTGCGATCCCTCCCCCGACTCCGAGGACTATGCGCACGTGACCTCCGTCAACAGGCAGTCTGTTTTATTCTGCGGGCTCGATCGGCGTGGAAACCAGGAGGCCTTCGTTGATCTCGCGGAGGGCGATCGACAATGACTTCTCGTTCAGCTTGGTGTCTACCAAGGGACCGACGTACTCGAAGAGGCCCTCGTGCAGCTGGGCGTAGTAGGCGTTGATCTGGCGGGCACGCTTGGCGCCGAAGATCACCAGGCCGTACTTGGAATCGGCAGCCTCAAGCAGCGAATCGATCGGCGGGTTGATGATGCCTTCAAGGTTCGTGGACACGAAATCTCCAAATTCTAGCGGGCCGACAAGTGCAAGCGCTTAGCGCTCGTGCGGGGTTAGCCCCATGAGTGAAACAAGCTCGTCCGCTGCCCGGCGAACGTCGTCATTAATGACGGTGTGGTCAAACTCCGGTTCAGCAGCAAGTTCCAGTTTAGCGGTTTCCAGCCTGCGCTGCTGTTCCTCGGCAGATTCAGTGCCGCGACCCACAAGCCGACGCACCATTTCTTCCCAACTGGGCGGTGCCAGGAAGACGAACTTGGCATCCGGCACAGCAGCCTTTACCTGCCGTGCACCTTGGAGGTCAATCTCGAGCAGAACCGATTTCCCCTCCGCAATGGCAGCATTCACGGTGCTCCGGAGCGTGCCGTACCGGTTCTGGCCGTGGACCACGGCCCACTCCAGGAGTTCGCCATCGGCTACCAGCGAGTCAAACTCTTCGGCAGACTTGAAGAAGTAGTGAACCCCGTCCTTCTCCCCTGGACGCGCGGCGCGGGTAGTGGCGGAGACGGAAAGCCAAACCTCTGGATAGTTGTCCCTGATGTAGGTGGATACGGTTCCCTTGCCAACAGCAGTTGGGCCTGCGAGGACAGTCAGTCCAGGTTTCTTGCTCACGGATTCCTTCGGGGAGATGCGTCAAACGCTTTGCTGGGTATCCATAAAATCTACCAGCGCCCGGGCCTGGTGAATTCCCAACCCCCTGATGCGCCGGGATCCGGCGATGCCTATCTCCGCCATGATCCCGGCCGCACGTACAGGTCCTATGCCTGGGAGGGCCTCCAGGAGCTCCACCACCCGCATCCGCGCAATGGCTTCATCCGTGGTGCCTGAAGAGATCAGCTCAGCAATGCTCACTTCACCGCGTTTGAGCCGCTCTTTGGCCGCGGCCCGCACAGCGCGCGCCTTTGCAGCCTTATCCAAAGCATCGGAACGCTCCTGCGGTGTCAGCTCTTTCAGACCCACGGCCAAACCCCTGTCAGATCGGATTTGTGATTCACGTCACGCGAAACTGATCCTGAACCTACCGGCAGGCGGCGGGTTGCGCAATGAGGCGCCAGCGAATCATTCCGCCAGCAGGCCGTCCAGCGTTTCCTGGGTTGCCGCCCGCAACGCAGCGCTCGTTGGACCGGCGGCAAGGATGCCCCGGCTCGACGTAGCCAGCACTGTGGGATAGGCGGCGCCGAAGGTCGAGCGGAGATCCGCGGGCGTAGCACCCTGCGCCCCCAGGCCGGGCGCCAGGATCGCTCCGCGGACCGCGCC
The DNA here is from genome assembly GCF_056395565.1 of Paenarthrobacter sp. 10L412. NCBI lineage: Bacteria > Bacillati > Actinomycetota > Actinomycetes > Micrococcales > Micrococcaceae > Paenarthrobacter > Paenarthrobacter sp. 10L412. The sequence goes on from NZ_JBFTJT010000010.1 coordinate 266,204, forward strand.
AAGGTCAATGTCCAGATCCTTGAGTGCAGAACCGATGGTGGCGCCCACAACAAGTCCCACTGAACCCAGGACACCCGCGTACCGCTGGTTCTCAGCTGCGGCCGCATTGACGATCCCCCGGGCCACGGAATGGCTTCCGCCGACGTGCTGGACAGACTTTCCCTCCGGATTGGATGTCAATGCGAGCACAAAGACTCCCCTGCCATTTTGCGCAGCAAGGTCCAGCGCCGGACGCAAGGATTCGAAGCCCAGGTAGGGACTAAGGGTCACTGAGTCCGCAGCCAGGGCCGAACCGTCCCGCAGCCACGCATCTGCGTAGGCGGCCATGGTGGACCCGATATCACCGCGCTTGGCATCGGCGATGCTCAGCACATGCGCATCAGCAGCTGCGGCCAACGTCCGCTCCAGGACAGCCATGCCCGCAGAGCCATGACGCTCATAAAGTGCCACTTGCGGCTTCACCGCGGCAGCGAGGGAAGCCACGGCCTCCACAACGCTGAGCGAAAAGCGCTCCAGCCCGGCGACGTCGTCGTTCAATCCCCAGTCAGCCAGCAGCTGGGGATGGGGATCGATTCCAACGCAAAGCGGGCCTCGGGCGGCCATGGCGGCAGCCAGCCGGGAGCCAAAGGACTCCCGGGCCGGCTGCTGTGCAACCGTTGCGTCAACAGACTCAGGCATTGGCAGCTTCCTGGGCCGCGGCCAGGTTTGCAGCGTGCTCCTGCAGGCTGGTGACAGACCATTCGTAGGTGCGCAGTGCCTCAATTGCCTGCACGGCTGCGTTGAATTCAGCCACGGTGGTGATGCAGGGAATGCCGATTGATGTTGCCGCGGCACGAAGTTCGTAGCCGTCGCTGCGGGCTTCTCCGCCGGACGGGGTGTTGAAGACCATGTCGATCTCGCCGGCAATGACGAGGTCGGCGATGGTGCCTTCACCTTCGGCGCTGCTGCCCTCGGCCACCTTACGGACCGGAGTCGCCTGGATGCCGTTGCGGCGCAGAACGTCAGCCGTGCCTCCCGTGGAGACGATCTCGAAGCCGAGGTCCGAGAGGCGCTTGACGCCCATGATCACCGAGCGCTTGTCGCGGTTGGCCACGGAAACGAAGATCTTGCCTTCGGTGGGCAGCGCGTTGTTTGCGGCCGCCTGGCTCTTGGCGAATGCGGTATCGAAGTGCTTGTCGATGCCCATCACTTCACCTGTGGACCGCATTTCCGGGCCGAGCAAGGAGTCGACAACCTTGCCCTCCGGCGTACGGAAGCGGCTGAACGGCAGGACAGCTTCCTTGACAGCGACTGGAGCGTCCAGGGGCAACGTGGAACCGTCACCGGTTTCCGGCAGCATCTTGTAGGCACTGCGCAGCTGGTTGATGGTGACACCGGTGCCGATCAGTGCGGCAGCCTTGGCCATCTGAACGCCAGTTGCCTTGGAAACGAAGGGCACCGTACGCGAAGCACGCGGGTTCGCTTCGAGAACGTACAGGACATCGGAGGCCAGCGCGAACTGGATATTGATGAGACCACGGACACCCACGCCCTCAGCGATGGCCCGCGTTGCAGTGCGAACGCGCTCGATCACGTTGTTGCCCAGTGTGATCGGAGGAAGGACACAGGCGGAGTCTCCGGAGTGGATACCGGCTTCCTCGATGTGCTCCATGATGCCGCCCAGGTACATGTCCGTGCCGTCGAAGAGGGCGTCGACATCGATTTCGACTGCGTCTTCCAGGAAGCGGTCGATCAGCACGGGGTGATCCGGCGTGATTTCCGTGGCATTGGCAATGTAGCGGGAAAGGTTGGCTTCATCGTAGACGATTTCCATGCCGCGACCGCCCAGGACATAGGACGGACGGACAAGCACGGGATAACCGATCTCGTCAGCGATCTTCTTGGCATCCTCAAAGGAAACGGCGGTGCCGTTCTTCGGGGAGGTCAGGCCTGCCTCGTCCAGGACGCGGGCGAAGGCGCCACGGTGCTCTGCGAGGTCAATTGCCTCAGGCGAGGTGCCCAGGATCGGCACGCCGGCGTCGGCAAGCTGCTGTGCGAGCTTCAGGGGTGTCTGGCCGCCGAGCTGGACGAAGACGCCCATGACGCCGCCGGTGCGCTCTTCAGCGGCGATGACCTCGAGGACGTCCTCAAGGGTCAGCGGCTCGAAGTAAAGTCGCGTGGAAACGTCGTAGTCGGTGGAGACGGTCTCGGGGTTGCAGTTGACCATGACAGTCTCGTAGCCGGCCTTGCGCAGCGCCATGGAGGCGTGGACGCAGGAGTAGTCGAACTCGATGCCCTGGCCAATGCGGTTGGGCCCTGAACCAAGGATGATGACGGAGGGCTTGGCGTGCAGGCCTACCTCATCTTCCTCGTCGTAGGACGAGTAGTGGTACGGGGTGTAAGCGGCAAACTCAGCGGCACAGGTGTCCACCGTCTTGTAGACCGGACGGATACCCAAGGCCTGGCGGACGCCGCGGACCACTGCCTCATTGTTGTGCGTCAAGGCACCGATCTGCTCGTCGGAGAAGCCGTGGCGCTTGGCGTTGCGGAGCATTTCCTCGGTGAGGACGCCGGCCTTGCGGATCTCCTGCGCGGTCTCGTTAAGGAGCTGCAGTTGGTCCAGGAACCAAGGATCGATCTTGGTGGCCTCGAAGAGGTCTTCCACCGTGGCGCCACCCAGGAGCGCGCGCTGCACCTGGTGCAGGCGGTCCGTCGTGGGACGCTTGGCCTTCTCGATGAGCTCGGCAACCTCGTACTCCGGCACGGAGCTGAAGTCCAGCTGCGAGCCCTTCTGCTCCAATGAACGGAGGGCCTTCTGCAGGGCTTCGGTGAAGTTGCGGCCCATGGCCATGGCTTCGCCAACAGACTTCATGGTGGTGGTCAGAGTGTTGTCGGCTGCCGGGAACTTCTCGAAGGCGAAGCGCGGAACCTTGACCACAACGTAGTCCAACGTAGGCTCGAACGACGCCGGCGTCTTCTGGGTGATGTCGTTCGGGATCTCGTCCAGGGTGTAACCAAGTGAGAGCTTGGTGGCGATCTTGGCGATGGCGAAGCCGGTTGCCTTGGAAGCCAGCGCGGAGGACCGGGATACGCGCGGGTTCATCTCGATAACCACTACGCGGCCCGTGGCGGGGTCGATAGCGAACTGGATGTTGCAGCCACCGGTGTCCACGCCGACTTCGCGGATAACGGCGATGGAGACGTCCCGAAGCTTTTGGTACTCGCGGTCCGTGAGGGTCAGTGCCGGAGCAACCGTGATGGAGTCACCGGTGTGGACGCCTACGGGATCGAAGTTTTCGATGGAGCAAACAACAACGACGTTGTCGTTCTTGTCGCGCATCATCTCAAGCTCGTATTCCTTCCAACCGAGAATGCTCTCTTCGAGCAGGACCTCGGTGGTGGGGCTGTACTGGAGGCCCTGGCCGACGATGCGGCGGAGATCGTCCTCGTTGTACGCCAGGCCTGAGCCAAGGCCACCCATGGTGAAGGACGGGCGAACGACCATCGGATAGCCGAGGTCTTCGGCCGCAGCGAAGGCCTCGTCCATGGTGTGGATGATGTGGCTGCGGGCCGATTCGGCGCCACAGCGCTCAACGACGCCCTTGAACTTCTCGCGGTCTTCTCCGAGCTCAATGGCAGCAATGTTTGCGCCAATGAGTTCCACGTTGTACTTCTCCAGCACACCGTTCTTGTCCAACGCGATGGCAGTGTTCAGAGCCGTCTGGCCACCCAAGGTGGGCAGGATGGCGTCCGGACGCTCCTTGGCGATGATCTTCTCAACAACCTCGGGCGTGATGGGCTCGACGTAGGTGGCGTCGGCGAACTCGGGGTCCGTCATGATGGTGGCGGGGTTGGAGTTCACGAGGATGACCCGGAGGCCTTCCTCCTTGAGGACGCGGAGAGCCTGGGTACCGGAGTAGTCGAACTCGGCTGCCTGGCCGATGACGATGGGGCCGGAACCGATGACAAGGACGCTCTTGAGATCTGTACGCTTGGGCATTACTTCTTGTCCTCAGTCTTGGATTCGGTGGAGTTGGAGGCGCCGGCGGTGGCCGATTTGGTTTCGGCCATGAGGTCGATAAAGCGGTCGAAGAGGTACGCAGCATCGTGCGGGCCAGCCGCAGCTTCAGGGTGGTACTGGACCGAGAACGCCGGGATGTCCAGGCACGCAAGGCCTTCAACGACGTCGTCATTCAAGGAGACGTGGCTGACTTCGACGCGGCCGTAACGCTCCTCGGGGGCGATCGTGGCACCGTTCAGCGGTGCATCGACGGCGAAGCCGTGGTTCTGCGAGGTGATTTCAACCTTGCCCGTGCGGCGGTCCATCACCGGCTGGTTGATGCCGCGGTGGCCGTAGCGGAGCTTGTAGGTTCCAAAGCCGAGGGCCCGGCCAAGGATCTGATTGCCGAAGCAGATGCCGAAGTAGGGCAGTTTCTCGTCCAGCACCGAACGCAGGAGCGAGACCTGGTGGTCTGCGGTAGCGGGGTCACCGGGCCCGTTGGACATGAAGAAGCCGTCCGGGTTGACCGCGTTGACATCCTCCAGGGTGGACGTCGCCGGAAGGACATGCACACGCACGCCGCGTTCGGCGAAACGAACCGGGGTCATGGCCTTGATGCCGAGGTCCACGGCGGCAATGGAGAACCTGGGCTCGCCTTCCCAGCCGTGGTCCTTGGGTTCCACGACGTAAGCCTCGTCAATGGAGACCTCTTCAGCCAGCGCTGCGCCTTCCATCGGGGCGCTTGCCAGCACGGTGTTCAGTAGCTCCTTGTCCGATGCCTGTACGGCCTCACCCGAGAAGATGCCTGCGCGCATGGTCTTGTGCTCGCGGAGGTGGCGGGTGATGGCACGGGTATCGACGCCCTGGATGCCCACGATGCCTTGCTCGACGAGTTCATCATCGAGGCTGCGTTCCGAGCGCCAGTTGGAGGGGCGGCGGGCGGCGTCGCGCACGACGTAGCCAGCCACCCAGATGCGGCGGGACTCAGCGTCTTCGCTGTTGACGCCCGTGTTGCCGATGTGGGGTGCGGTCTGCACCACGAGCTGGCGGGCGTAGGAGGGATCGGTGATGGTCTCCTGGTAGCCGGTCATTCCGGTGGCGAAGACTGCCTCACCGAGGGCCGTTCCCTGGGCGCCGTAGCTACGGCCGCGGAACATGCGGCCGTCTTCGAGCACCAGTACTGCTGCTGAGGGGGTGGGTGTGGTGGCTGCTTTACTGTCCGTCACTTTATTACTTTCCACTATCGGCATCTGCCTGAGGGGCTGCGGAGATCAATTCTTGGATGGCTTCGAGGAGGAGCTCTTTGTCGGCTGCGTGCCTGGTCCGGAATCCGGTATCCAGTTCCTTGCCGCCCAGCTTCCAGCTGATGACCAGGAGTCCGTCTTTTTCCACGAACTTCCCGGCCATGCCGGCTGCTTGGCGGCTGTCAGCCACTGCGGAGCGTGGGATGAACACCGGGGCGGCGCCTGAGCGGTCGAACAAGATGCCTTCAGCATGGATGCTCAGTTCCGCGTTGGTGCGGATTCCAAGGCCCTGCACTGCGATCCGGTCCAGCCAGTCACCTGCCGTGGTGGTGGCAACGTACTGGCCCTCAGCTACGACCGTGGCCGGCGTCAGTTGCTGCGGCACCTCCGGGAGGCGTTCGACGTCGGCTTGTCGCCTGAGCCGGTTCCGCCACCCCAGCCAGATCATCATCAGGACGATGATGATCAACGGCACCGTGATAAGCACGGTGAGTGTCTGGTTGTTCATCAGCTACCGCTGACTGCCCCGGCGGCATCCGGGGTTGGGTAGTTTCCGGCGTACCTGTATGGCGTGTTGAGCTTGCCGTTGAGAACGGTGGGGTGGCCCTTGAAGAAGGTTGCGACCACAGATCCGGGCAGCTCTTTGCCCTTGAACGGTGAATTGCGGCCCATGGTGGCCATCTTATGGGGGTCAACCGTCCAGCGCGCAGCCGGGTCCACCAGGATGACGTTGGCGGGCTCGCCTTCCTCCAACGGCCGGCCTTGGTCCGCTACGCGGCCAATAACTGCCGGAGTGAAGGACGTGACCCGGGCGAAGTCTGCCCATGTCATGAGTCCGGTTTCGATCATGGTTTCCTGAACCACGGACAATGCCGTTTCCAGGCCGGTCATGCCCATGGCCGCCTGCGCCCACTCGCATTCCTTGTGCTCGCTGGGGTGCGGGGCGTGGTCCGTGCCGACAACATCGATGGTGCCGTCGGCGAGGCCTTCGCGGAGCGCCTGGACGTCGGCATCCGTACGCAGCGGCGGGTTGACCTTGTACACGGGATCGTAGCTGCGGACCAGTTCGTCAGTGAGGAGCAGGTGGTGGGGCGTGACCTCGGCTGTGACGTTGATCCCCCGGGCTTTGGCCCAGCGGACGATTTCAACAGATCCAGCGGTGGAGACGTGGCAAACGTGGAGGCGGGAACCCACATGCTGCGTGAGCAGGACGTCGCGGGCGATGATGCTTTCCTCTGCCACGGCCGGCCAACCGGCGAGACCCAGCACCGCCGAGACGGCGCCTTCGTTCATCTGTGCCCCGGCGGTAAGGCGGGGTTCCTGCGCGTGTTGGGCAACCACGCCGTCAAACGCTTTGACGTACTCCAGCGCGCGGCGCATCAGCACGGGATCGTGCACGCAGATGCCATCATCGGAGAACATCCGCACCTGGGCGCGGGAATCCGCCATCGCACCCAGTTCCGCAAGTTGTTCACCGGCCAGGCCAACCGTGACAGCGCCAACAGGACGCACGTCCACCCAGCCGGACGCGCGGCCGAGGCTGTGGACCTGTTCGACGACGCCTGCCGTGTCAGCAACGGGGTTGCTGTTGGCCATGGCGTGGACGGCCGTGAAGCCACCCAGGGCTGCGGCACGAGTGCCGGTCTCGACCGTTTCAGCATCTTCGCGGCCGGGTTCGCGCAGGTGCGTGTGGACGTCAACCATGCCGGGGAGGGCAACCAGGCCCGTTCCGTCGATCACTGTGGCGTCGTCGTCGTGCAGATCCTTGCCCCGGGCGGCGATGATGCCGTCGCGGATCAGCAGGTCTTCAGCTTCGCCGCCGAGAATGGCGGCCCCGCGGATCAGGTACGTGTTCTCGGCCATCAGTTGCTCTCCTTGGTGGGCTGGCTTACAGCGTGGGGGGTTGCTGCCGATGCGGCAGTTGCTTCGCGGGAATCCCCGGAGAGCAGCAGGTAAAGGGCGGCCATGCGCACTGAAACACCGTTCCGCACCTGTGCAAGCACTGTTGAGCGGGGCGAATCGGCGGCGGCCGAGGAAATTTCCAGGCCACGGTTCATGGGGCCGGGGTGCATGATGATGGTGTCTTTCATGCCAAGGTCATCCAGTGCCCGAAGCCGGGCGTCGTCGAAGCCCCAGCGCCGTGAGTACTCACGGGTAGACGGGAAGAACGAGGCATGCATCCGCTCACCCTGGACTCGCAGCATCATCATCGCGTCGACGCCCGCTTCCAGCGTTTCGTCCAGGTTGTAGCTGACCTTGCAAGGCCAGTGCTCGACGCCGATCGGCAGCAGTGTGGGTGGCGCAACCAACGTGACCTCTGCACCCAGCGTGCGCAATAACCAGACGTTGGACCGCGCCACCCGGGAATGCAGGACATCTCCGACGATCGCCACACGCATCCCTCGAAGGTCCGCCCCGGTGGACTTCGTCCCGTTGAGTTGGGACCAGTGGCGGCGCATCGTGAACGCATCCAACAGCGCCTGCGTGGGGTGTTCGTGGGTGCCATCGCCTGCGTTGATCACTGCGGCGTCGATCCAGTCCGTGGCAGCAAGCCGGTGCGGAGCGCCGGAGGCCCAATGGCGGATGACCACCGCATCCGCGCCCATGGCGGCCAGCGTCTGCGCAGTGTCTTTGAGGGACTCGCCCTTGGAAACCGAGGAGCCTTTGGCGGCGAAGTTGATGACATCGGCTGAAAGCCGCTTTGCTGCAGCTTCGAAGGAGATCCGGGTACGGGTGGAGTCCTCGAAGAAGAGGTTCACTACCGTGCGGCCACGGAGGGCAGGGAGCTTCTTGACCTCGCGGTCGCCCACGGCCGACATTTCTTCGGCAGTGTCCAGGACGCGGATGGCGTCGAAAGCGCTGAGGTTCTCAGTGGAGAGGAGGTGCTTCACTTTCCGGCCTCGATTACTACTTCGTTGACCGGAACGCCGTCCACGGAGTCGATTTCCTCAAGGTGGACGCGGACCTTTTCCGCGGAGGAAGTTGGTAGGTTCTTGCCTACATGGTCCGCACGGATGGGAAGCTCACGGTGACCCCTGTCCACCAGGACGGCCAGGCGAACAATCCTGGGACGGCCAAGGTCCACCAAGGCGTCAAGCGCTGCCCTGATGGTGCGGCCGGAATACAGGACGTCGTCAATGAGGACAACAACCTTGTTGTCAATGCCGGATAGTGGCAGGCGCGTGTGGTGGGGCGGCCTGGTGGGCTGGTGTGAAAGATCGTCACGGAACATGGTGACGTCGAGTTGCCCGACGATCGTTTCCGCGTTGACGCTGGGGTCAGCTGCAGCGATCTTGTCGGCAAGCCGCACGGCCAAGGGATAACCGCGGCTGGGAATGCCCAAAAGAACCAGATCCTGGGAACCTTTGTTGGCTTCGAGGATCTCATGGGCGATACGAGTCAGCGCGCGATCGATGTCCGCTTGGTTGAGAACAACCCGCGACGGAACCTGCGCTGAAGTGACTTCAGTCATTCGCTCGTCTCCCCTTTCCCCGCCTCACGGGACGGAATTAAAAAAGGAATATTTGCCTTTCAAAACTACCACAGCGGAAACTGGCAGCCTCACCGGGCCGCAGAAGAGGCGTGAGTTAAAGCTCACATCCGCCCGTGCAATAGGCTCTAGGCCATGAGCAGCGACCATCCTGGGCACTCCGGCGGACACCAACCCTACCCGCGGCCCTACCTGGAACCGGCAGCCAATCCGACGTGGATCGGACGCGTACAGCCCGGAAACTACCAACCAGCCCCCGGGAACCCCGGGAACCTTCCCCCACAGACCTGGGCGGCTCCACCGGCATCCCGGGGACGCCGGTCGCCGAGCACACTCCCCCTGCTCCTGGCGGGCGCGATATTGGTCTTCGGCAGCCTTCTCCTGGTGGTTCCCTTCCTTCTGGGCAATACAGGAATCACAGGCTTCGTGATCGGGTTCATCGCCTCCCTGGTCCCGTTGTCGGTGGTGCTGCTGACCGTACGGCTCATTGACCGTTGGGAGCCGGAACCGAACAGGCTGCTCTGGTTCGCTTTCACGTGGGGAGCCGCAGTCTCGATTGCCGGAACCCTGTTGATCCAGCCCCTCTTCGCCTTGGCAGCTCCTACCACCAGCGAAGAAGCATTCACTTATTTCATGGCCACGGTCCAGGCTCCCATCGTGGAGGAATTCACCAAATCGCTTGGCCTGTTGCTTCTCATCCTTGGCGCCCGGAAGTATTTCGATGGTCCCGTGGATGGTGTGGTCTTTGCCTTTACCATCGCCGCCGGCTTCGCCTTCACGGAGAACATCCTCTACTTCGGCCGTGAGATCGCCTCCTCATCTGAGCCCGGCACGGACCTTGTCCGCATCTTCATCCTTCGCGGCGTCATGTCACCCTTCGCTCACGCCATTTTCACGGGGACAGCCGGCCTGATCATGGGATTCGCCGCCCGTCGATGGCATTCCGGCTACGCAGTGCTGGCCTTCGTCATCGGCCTCCTGCCGGCCATGTTCCTGCACAACCGGTGGAACAGCATGGGCCAGGACTTCCTGCTGGACTACTTCGTGGTGCAGGTGCCGATCTTCCTGATCGCGGCCCTCGGCATCATTTTCCTGCGCGTGGCCGAAGGCAAACTCACGCGCCAGCGGCTGCTCGAATATGCCAGGGCCGGATGGTTCACGCCAGCCGAAGTTGAAATGCTGGCCACATCCCAAGGAAGGCGACAGGCGGTTCGCTGGGCAGCCTCGCGTGGCCGTGCCGGGCAGATGCGGGCATTCATCAAGGGTGCCACAGCCTTGGCGTTCACGCGCCAACGCATCCTCAGCGGCCGCGATGTGCCGGTTCATCAGCAGGATGAACTTGACCATCTTCGCGCGATTCCAGGGCTCCGGGCGGCAGTGCTGCACTAGGAGTTTTGAGAGGGTTTGTAAGATGCGAACTCAAAAGAAAAGGACCCGCATCCTGAGTGGATGCGGGTCCTTTCAAGCCTGACGGGGACTTGGCCCTGTCGGTTCTGAAGCAGTCCGGCAGTGCAGTTACGCGAGCAGTGACGGCTTGAGCTTCTGGAGCCGGCCAAGCAAGCCGTTGATGAAGGCCGGTGATTCGTCCGTGGACATCGTCTTGGCGAGGGCCACAGCTTCGCTGACTGCCACTCCATCCGGGACTTCGTCGTTGTAGAGGAGCTCCCAGGCACCAATGCGGAGGATGATGCGGTCTACCGAAGGCATCCGCTCCAGCGTCCAGCCCTGGGCATAGGTCTGCAGGAACTCATCGATAGTTGGCTGCATGGAGACGACACCCTCAACGATTTCCATCGTGTAAGGGTTAATGACGAGATCCGTCTTCTCCCGACGCGCCTTGAGCGCGTCAAAAGCCGAAACGGAACGCTGCTCCGCCTCGAAAAGTACTTCAAGTGCCCTGCTACGGGCTTTACCGCGTGCGCTCACTAGTCGTTGACCCGGCCCAGGTAGCTGCCGTCGCGGGTATCAACCTTGACTTTGGTGCCCTGCTCCACGAACAGCGGAACCTGGATTTCGTAGCCGGTTTCCACGGTTGCCGGCTTGGTGCCTGCCGAGGAACGATCGCCCTGGAGGCCAGGCTCGGTGTAGGTGATTTCGAGAACGACGCTCGGCGGCAGCTCGATGTACAACGGCGTGCCTTCGTGGATGGCGATGTTCACCATTTGGTTCTCAAGCATGAAGTTGGTGGCGTCGCCGACCGTAGCACCGGAAACGGTGATTTGGTCGTAGTCCTGGGTGTCCATGAAGACGAAGTCTTCGCCATCCTGGTACAGGTACTGGTAGTCACGGCGGTCAACCGTAGCGGTCTCGATCTTCAGGCCGGCGTTGAAGGTCTTGTCAACCACCTTGCCGGACATGACATTGCGCATCTTGGTGCGAACGAAAGCGCCACCCTTGCCCGGCTTGACGTGCTGGAACTCAATGATGTTCCAGAGCTGGCCCTCGAGCTTCAGTACGGTTCCGTTCTTGATGTCGTTTGTGGTTGCCACTCGTATCCTCTGGTTTCTCTCACTGGTTCTAGCTACGGTTTCTAGCTTCCAGCCGGGTATGCCAGCCAGCATGCCGAAAGGCGTGCCAGCGCGTATTTATCAAAAATCCAAGAACCATTCTACCGGCAAATGGGAAGAGGCTTGGCTTCGGGTGGTTCCAGCGTGGATCAGGATGCTAGTTCCAGCACGTCCCTGGCTCGCTGGAGTGCCACCGCGGAGGAGTAAATCAGTGCGGCATCGGCGGCCTTCGCAACCCTCAGGTCCAGTGCCTTGGCAAACTCCTCGGATGCTGCCAGCGCATTTCCGCTCACGAAATAGGCCCGGCCCAAATACTGATGGACGATCGCTTCCTTGGACGTGCCTTGGACTTCCTGCAGCAGCTGGCGGAACAGTTGGATGGCACGATCCAGGCGATTGGTAGCCCGGTGGACTTCAGCTTCAAAAATCCGCAACCGGAAGGATTCGGGGTCCTTGTAGCGGGCTTCGGCGAGCAATTCCGCCGCTTCCTTGGGCTGGTTTTCCAGCAGCAGCGCCATGATGCGGTCGGCAGGGTCTTCCGAAGCGGCCAAGGCAGATTCCAGTGCGTCTTCGTTGACGATAACGGGCAGCAACGTATCGGGGTTCGTGCGGACACCCGGGAATCCGCCGGTTGGCCAGTCGCTGACGCCTTCTCTGAGGACGGTCATCATGAAGCAATCTCCTGGTAGGCGGCAAACAACAGGGACGTGTCGGGGACGTCCAGAATGCCGGGCTTGGCTACGCCATCCAGGACAACAAAGCGCAGGAGGTCCCCACGGGACTTCTTATCCCGGCGCATGCCATCCAGCAGGCCTTGCCAGCGGTCCTTGCGGTAGGTGATGGGCAATCCAAGGCTCTCAAGGATGGTGCGGTGCCGGTCGGCGTCGGCGTCGGAGAGCCGTCCAACGCTTCGCGCCAGTTCAGCAGCGAACATCATGCCTACCGAAACGGCCGCACCATGGCGCCAGGAGTACCGTTCCACGAGTTCAATGGCATGACCCAAGGTGTGTCCGTAGTTCAGGATTTCGCGCAGCCCGGATTCCTTGAGGTCCTGGGAGACAACGTTGGCTTTGACCGCAATGGCACGCTCGATAAGTTCACGGACAACGTCCGATTCCGGGTCCATCACTGCGTCCGTGTTCTTTTCAACGAGGTCAAGGATCACGGGATCGGCGATAAAGCCGCACTTGATGACCTCTGCCATTCCGGAAATCAGCTCATTCCTGGGCAAGGTCTTGAGCGTGTCCAGATCCGCCAGTACAGCCGCAGGAGGATGGAACGATCCCACCAGGTTCTTGCCTTCGGCAGTGTTGATACCCGTTTTGCCGCCAACTGAGGCATCCACCATACCCAGCAGGCTGGTGGGCATGTGAATGACTTTGACTCCCCGCAGCCACGTGGCTGCAACGAATCCGGCGAGGTCGGTGACGGCGCCGCCACCGACGGCAACAATAGCGTCCGAGCGGGTGAAGTCGTTCTGTCCCAGTACCTGCCAGCAGAAAGCGGCAACCTGTATGTGCTTGCCTTCTTCGGCATCCGGGATCTCGGCTGTCAGTGCGGTGAAGCCGGCAGCTTCGAGCTCATCGCGGACGGTGTCCCCGGTCAGGCGAAGGGCACGCGGGTGAATGACAAGCACGCGCCGAACCCGCTCGCCAAGTTTGGCGGGAAGGGATTGCAGCAGGCCACGGCCCACCACGACGTCGTAGTTCTCCGCGGTTGATTGGCCGGTCACCTTGATGACAGTTGCTTCGTTGCTCACTTTTCAACTTCCTCTTTCAAGGCTGCATGCTGGCGCAGCCGCTCCTCCAACTGGAGGCCGATTTCAGCCACGGATCCCGAACGGACGTCCAGGACGATATCTGCAAGACGCTCATAGACCGGACGCCTGGTGGCAAACAGGGCCTCCCATCGGGACATAGCGTCGCCCTGCAGCAAAGGCCTTCCGGTGTTTCGCGCGATCCGGTCCGCAACAGTCGAGGCATCGCATTCCAGGTAAACCACGGTGCACTCCCCCAGCAATTGCTGGGTTCCCGAGTCCAGGACGGCTCCGCCACCCAGCGAAATCACCGCTGGTTGCTGCTTGGCGCCCTCGATGGCCTTCGCCACCGCCCGGGCTTCAATTTCCCGGAACGCGTGTTCTCCCCGACCAGCGAAAATGTCAGCGATGCTGCCGTGCGCTGCGACCACCACGGCGTCTGTGTCCACGAAGGGAACGCCGAGCTGCTGCGCAAGTTGCTGGCCGATCGCAGACTTGCCAACTGCCATGGGGCCCACCAGGACAACGGGACGGCCAGCGCAGCCGTCCTGGGTAGTGCGGCCCACTACGGGCCGACCGAGTCCAGGGTTGCCGGAATGTTATCCAGGTAGCTCCGCAGGTTACGCGTGGTCTCGGCAACAGAGTCACCGCCGAATTTCTCGCCAATGGCCTCTGCAAGGACAAGGGCCACCATGGCCTCCGCCACAACGCCAGCTGCCGGAACTGCGCAGACGTCCGAACGCTGGTGGTGCGCCTTCGCTGGCTCCCCGGTGCTGACATCAATGGTGCGCAGCGCGCGGGGAACTGTGGCAATGGGCTTCATGGCGGCGCGGACGCGAAGAACTTCGCCGATGCTCATGCCACCCTCGATGCCGCCGGCACGGTTGGTCTGACGAATAATTTTGCCGTTCTCATCCTTGAGGATTTCGTCGTGCGCTGCAGAACCACGGCGGGCAGCAGTGAGGAACCCGTCACCGACCTCCACGCCCTTGATGGCCTGAATACCCATCAGCGCTGCGGCCAGGCGGGAATCGAGGCGGCGGTCCCAATGGACGTAACTGCCCAATCCAGGGGGAAGTCCGTAGGCAAGGACCTCAACCACGCCTCCAAGGGTCTCGCCTTCCTTGTGGGCGGCATCCACCTCGGCCACCATGGCGTCCGAAGTTTCGCGGTCGAAGCAGCGCAGGGGATCTGCGTCAAGGGCGATGACGTCCTTGGGCAGAGGCAACGCCTTGCCCTCGGGTACGGTGACGCTGGCGATGGAAACGGTGTGGCTGACCAGTTCCACGCCCAGTTGCTTAAGGAACTGGGCGGCAACGGTACCGAGAGCAACACGGGTGGCGGTTTCACGCGCACTTGCGCGCTCAAGCACCGGGCGGGCTTCGTCAAAGCCGTACTTCTGCATCCCGGTGAAATCGGCGTGCCCAGGGCGCGGGCGGGTCAGCGGGGCGTTCCGGGCTTGGTCGGCAAGGACTTCAGGGTCCACTGGATCAGCAGACATAATCTGCTCCCATTTTGGCCATTCGGTGTTGCCCACCTGAATGGCAACCGGACCACCCTGGGTGATGCCGTGACGCACGCCACCGAGGATCGTGACTTCATCCTGCTCAAACTTCATGCGGGCGCCACGTCCGTAGCCCAGGCGACGACGCGCCAAAGCATCACGGATTTGCCCGCTGGTGAGCTCAACACCGGCAGGCACGCCTTCAACAATTCCGATCAGAGCCGGACCATGGGATTCACCGGCAGTCAACCAACGCAACATATAACCAATCCTGCCATGTAAGGCCTCTAGAACACTCGCCGGGGAAGCCCAACTGAGTCGCACATCACATCTATGACGGAGGCGTCAACGTCACAGCCACTGAACTGCCGGATCTGCTCCGCCGCTTGGTACATCAGCATTTCAAGTCCGGGAACCACCGCTCCACCATGGCCGTGCCAAACCTCGGCGAGGCGGCTCGGCCAAGGGTCATAAGCGACGTCCAGCAAAACCCCCGCCCCTGTTCCTGGCAGGGCAGCGAGTTCCTCCGCAAGCGCATCGGCCGCGCGCGGAGGAAAGGTGGAGATGACCAGCCCGGATCCGGCCACTGCTGTAGCCGCCTCACTGAGGGGGCGGAGCCGCAGGGAAATTCCGACGGCGGCCGCGGCGGCTTGCGCGTCGACGGCACGTGTTGTGTCCCGAACGAAAACGTCGACGTGTTCAGCTCCGAGCTCGTGGATGGCAGCGATCGCGGCAGCTGAGGTACCCCCACCGCCAAGAACGGCGGCATGCTGTGCAGAAGCGATTCCTGCGTAACCTACTGCCTCCACGATGCCCTTGACATCGGTGTTGTAGCCGACGCGGCGGACCGATCCGCCGTCGTTCTCGAAGACGACCGTGTTGATAACACCCAAGTGGGCGCCAGCGCCACGAACCTCGTCGACTTCCCTGACCATGGCCGACTTCAACGGCATGGTTACCGAAAGCCCACACCACGACCCATCCCCGCGAAGGGAGTCCATGAACGCCGGAAGCCTATCCACTGTCAGGTCGATGGCCGAGTATTCGATGTCCACACCGAGCTTGGCATAGGCAGCAGTGTGCATCGCCGGGGACTTCGAATGTGAGATCGGGTGCCCGAGGACAGCGGCGCGACGACTCACACGCACCGTCCGGCGTTGGCCTGGCACCATGCGTTGTACTGCTCAACGTAAGTGCTGTGTTCAGCCAGTGTCTTGGAGAACTTGGTTTCCTTGGTGTCCAGGTTGATGGTCACCCAGTACAGGTAATCATTTTGCGTCGGTTTGGCCGCCGCATCGATCGCCGTCTTGCCCGGGGAACCAATCGGACCGGCTGGCAGCCCTGGGTTTGCATAGGTGTTGTAGGTGTTGGACTTGTCAGCCTTCTCTTCATCCGTGAGGTGGAAGGACTTCTTGCCCAGACCATAGGTGACTGTGGCGTCTGACTGGATGAGGCCGTTGGTCTCGGTGTTGTTGGGCTTGAGCCGGTTATAAATCGCGCCGGCGACATTTCCGTAGTCGGCCTGGCCGCCCTCCGCCTGGACGATGCTGGCGATGGTTACGGTGTCGTACTGCTTGGCCGGATCCGTAATTCCTTGGGCCTTCAGCTCACCAAGGGTGCTGGAGACCAGCTTCTGGATGATGTCCTTACCCGATGTGCCCAGCGGGAAGCGGTACTCTCCGGGAGCGAGGAAGCCCTCCAGGTTCTTGGCCTTCGCAGGCACCCCGAATTGTCCGGGCGCCTGGTTGAAGCCATTGAGCTGGGCCATGGGAATACCGGACCCCTTGGAGATTGCCTCCAACGACTCGTTGATCCGGAGGCCTGCGCTCAAGGCGAAGTAGATCACCTTGGAAGCGTCTTTGTTGGCGAGGACCGCAACGGCGTCGGAGTTTTTCATCTCGGTACGGAACGTGAATTCCCCCGGCGAGAGTTCACCGCCCTCGCTCACGAATTCCTTGACGAAGGAATCGGCGTCTGCCACGACGTGGTTTTCCACGAGGGCGGTTGCCACAGCCTTGGGGCCGACCCCTTCCGGCACCGTAATGCTGACGGAGCCCGTGCCGGGACCGGGGTAATCGGTGACTTTGTCCATGCCAAGGAGGGGCTTGAGGAATTGCGCGCCGATCGCGATGGCGGCAACAAAGACACCCAGCGTAATCAGCAACGCAAGGATGCGACGGCGACGCCGCGCCTTCTTGGCCGCGGCCTTGGACGCCGCCGTAACTTCTACTGGAGCGATGAGATGGTGGTGCTCGTCATGAAGCTGGTCATGAAGCTCCATGTGCCCTTCATTGGCCTCGTAATCGTACTCGGGCGCATGTTCTGCAAATGCGTGATCGTCAACGTGGACAGAGCCTTCGTGGACAGAGCCTTCGTGGACACCGTAATGGTGGGCCTCGTTGGCATGACCGGCGTAGACATGTGCAACGGCTGGTACCGGAAGGGCATCGTCATGGTGCTCCTCTTCCGAAAGCACAGGATCCACGTGTTCACTGGGATCCACGTGTTCACTGGCATCCACGTGTTCACTGGGAGCCGGCGTCGCAACGGGCGGTAATGCCTCCGGAACGGGCGGAGTTACGATCGCCCGCGCGGGTTCAGGCGCAACCGGTTCAGGCGCAACGGGTTCAGGCGCAACGCGTTCCGGCACAACCGGTGCAGGCGCAGCTGCTGGCCTGGGAACAGCGGGAATCGGGCGGGGCAGTTCAGGCTCAACGTCAGCCGAAGGCGCTGCTTCCCCCGGCGTCGCTTCGGGAACGGGTACGACGTTCTGGTTCTGGGTGGCGAGGAATCGTTCCCGCGCCCGCAGTTCCTTGCGGGTCAGCGGCATGCCGCCGCCGGCGGTCCCGCTGGAGGGGTCGTTGTTGACCGGGCTCACAGTTGCAGTCCCCTCGTAGAAGAATCTGGTTCAGGGCCGGAGGAAGCCTGCAGCGTTGGGGCACTGCTGGATGTATCGGACTGCGCCGGTGCATTTACGCGGCGGCCAACGTCCGTTCCTCTGGCTTTTTGCATGTCGATCGCGTGCTGAAGTATTCCAGCAGCGGCAACCTGATCAACCACTTTACGGTGGTTCTTGCTGCTCATGCCAGCTTCGTGCAGGTTCCGGTGCGCCGTAACAGTGGAAAGACGCTCATCTACGAGGTTCACGGGAACGTCCAAACCGGCGCGGGCAAGCTCGCCCACCAGCAGTTCGGCGTACTCCGTTGCCATCTGCGCGGAGCTTCGTTCCTCGCCCTTCATGGTCTTTGGAAGGCCCACGAAAATCTGCACGGCCCGCATCTCCGCAGCCTGTTTAACCACCACGCGAACATCGGAGTTCTTCTTGGCGTCGCGGCTCACTGTCTTGAAGGGCGTGGCCAGGATTTCGTCGGGGTCGCAAATGGCCAGCCCAACCCTGACGGTGCCGACGTCTACCCCCAGCTTGATGCCTTGGGGGTAGACGCCGCTGTTCGTACTGGAATTCACCGTTAACGCTTGGCTATCGCATCCACCACCGCTGTGAGGGCCTCAGAGACCTTCCCAGCGTCGGTGCCGCCACCTTGGGCGACATCGTCCTTGCCACCGCCGCCACCACCAAGGATGCCCGCGGCAAGGCGCACCAACGCTCCGGCCTTCACACCGGATTCACGGGCGGCTTCATTCGTGGCAATCAAAATGACGGGGCGATCATTGCTGACACCGGCAACTGCAACAGTGGCGGCTTCGGAGCCCAGACGGTTGCGGAGATCGAGGGCAAGGTTCCGGAGATCGTCTGCTCCACCCACCTGGCCGGCATCGTGGGCTACAACCCGCACACCCGCGGCGTCCTTGGCGGTACCCACCAGGTTGGCGGCTGCTGCGGCCAGCTGCTCCTTGCGAAGGCGGTCGAGTTCCTTCTCTGTTGCCTTCAATTTGTTCAAGGTGCTGGAGATGCGGTCCGCGAGCTGGCCGGAGGGAACCTTCAGCAGTTCCGTGAGTTCCGTAACCAGTGCACGCTCGGCGGCCAGGTGGCGGAAAGCGTCCAAGCCCACGAAGGCCTCCACACGGCGGTTTCCCGAGCCGACGGACTGTTCACCCAACAGGGAAAGGCTGCCAATGAGGGAGGTATTGGACACGTGGGTGCCACCGCAAAGCTCGCGGGACCAGGCGCCGTCGATCTCCACCACACGCACTTCGCTGCCGTAGTTCTCACCGAACAGGGCCATGGCGCCCAGCGCCTTGGCTTCGGCCAGTCCCATGACCTTGGTGTCCACCCGGTAGTTGTTCCGGATAGCGATGTTGGAAACCTCTTCAATTTCCGATCGCGTGGCGGGGCTCAGGCCCTCACCCCAGGCGAAGTCAAAACGGAGGTAGCCGGCCTTGTTATAGGAACCACGCTGGGTAGCTTCCGGGCCCAGGATCTGGTGCAGCGCGGCATGCACAATGTGCGTACCCGTGTGCGCCTGTTCGGCTGCGTGGCGCCGTTCACGGTCGACGGCGGCGCGCACCAGGGCATCGGTGGCGATCTCACCCTCGCGGACGATTGCCTTATGGACGCTGAGGCCCTTGACCGGGCGCTGGACGTCCAGGACCTCGACGACGAATCCGTCGCCGGTGATGAGGCCGGTATCGGCCGACTGTCCACCGGCTTCTGCGTAGAATGGCGTCTCATTGAGGACCACTTCGATTTCGTCGCCCGTGGAGGCATGTGCCACCCGCTGACCGGCGCTGAGGATGCCGCGAACCTTGGACTCGCCATCCAGTTCGTCATAACCGGTGAAGGTGGTCTCGCCCTGGCCCAGCATTTCCTGGTAAGCACTGAGATCGGCGTGGCCGCCCTTCTTGCCTTTGGCATCTGCCTGTGCGCGCTGGCGCTGTTCAAGCATGAGCGAGCGGAAGCCGGCTTCGTCAACCTTGAGGCCGGCTTCTTCAGCCATTTCCAATGTGAGGTCAATGGGGAAGCCGTAGGTGTCGTGCAGCGCGAAGGCGTCGGCGCCGGACAAAGGAACGCCGGCAGCCTTAGATTCGGCCACTGCATCCTCAAGGCGTGCCGTACCCGAAGCAATGGTGCGCAGGAACGCCTTTTCTTCGGCGTAGGCAATACGGCTGATACGTGCGAAGTCGGTCTCCACCACCGGGTAAACACCCTTCATGGCGTCGCGGGAAGCCGGAAGAAGGTCCGGCAGGCAAGCCTTTTCAACACCGAGCAAGCGCATGGCGCGAACAGCACGACGGATCAGGCGGCGCAGAACGTAGCCGCGGCCTTCGTTCGACGGTGCCACGCCATCGGCAATGAGCATCAGGGCCGAACGGATGTGGTCTGCAACAACGCGCATGCGGACATCGTCAGTGTGGTGGGGATCATCGGCTGACTCTGCAGAGGTGTACTCACGGCCGGACAGCTCGGCAGCCTTGTCAATGACAGGACGGACCTGATCGGTCTCGTACATGTTCTCGACGCCCTGGAGGATCATCGCGAGGCGCTCCATGCCAAGGCCGGTGTCGATGTTCTTCTGCGGCAGTTCGCCGACGATGTCGAAGTCCACCTTGGAGCGGACATTCTCAATCTGGTACTGCATGAACACGAGGTTCCAGATTTCGATATACCGGGTCTCGTCAGCGAGCGGTCCGCCTTCAATGCCGTAGGCAGGGCCGCGGTCGTAGTAGATCTCCGAGCAGGGGCCGGCGGGGCCTGGCTGGCCAGTGGACCAGTAGTTGTCAGCCTTGCCCATGCGCTGAATGCGCTCGGCCGGAATGCCGGTGTTCTTGAGCCACAGTTCCTTGGCTTCGTCGTCTTCTTCGTAGACCGTCACCCAAAGGCGCTCGGCCGGAAGTCCATAGCCGCCGTCGTCAACGCTCGTGGTGAGCAGCTCGAAGGCGAACTTGATGGCATCTTCCTTGAAGTAGTCGCCAAAGGAGAAGTTGCCGCACATCTGGAAAAACGTGCCGTGCCGGGCCGTCTTGCCGACTTCCTCGATATCGCCCGTGCGGATGCACTTCTGGACGCTGGTGGCGCGCTTGTAGGGAGGTTCTTCGCGCGCGGTCAGATAAGGAATGAATGGGACCATGCCGGCCACAGTGAAGAGAAGTGACGGGTCGCTTGAAACGAGCGACGCGGAGGGAACGGCGGTGTGGCCCTTGCTGACAAAAAAGTCCACCCAGCGCTTGGTGATCTCCTGCGACTTCATTAGCTGATTACTTACCCTTCTCAATTCACTGCACACGTTGTGCGCGGAACCGGCTGTTGCCCTTCCGCAGCTTTCCATTCTGCCCTGTTGCGGGCGCGGGAGCGAACCGTGTTCGCTAGCGCCGGCCGGCGTTGGGGTTGTTATCCGTACTGGAAATGCCCAACGCGGACCTCAAGTCCTCTTCGCGTTCATGCATGCCTGAACGCACGGCGTCCGCGAAATCGAACAAGCCATCCGCCAGGCGGCCAACCGCACGGTTCAGGCCGTCGGGGCCGATGCTGGCCTGGGCCTCGGTGACTTTGCGGAAGGCGATAATGCCAATGGCGACGCCAATGCCCATCCAAACAATTCTTTTCATGTGTTCCTGGTCTCCAATTGGTTCAGCGGCTGCGACGGCCGGAGGAAGGAGCGCGACGGCCGGCGAAGGCCGAACGGACACCATAGCTGAAGGCTGCGACCTTGATCAGCGGCGAACCAACAGTGGCAGCCACCAGGGATGACAGGGCTGAAATGTTCGCCGATGCGTCAGACACGTTCGAGGCGATGCCGTCGACCTTTTTCAGTTGCTGGTTGGTAGTGGAAACTGTTGCGGTTACTTCATCCATGAGGGGCGTCGCCCCGTCACTGATGGATCGGATGGTGGTGCGCACTTCGTCAAAGACGCCACCCAGCTTCAAGATAGGCACGGCCAACAGCAGGACCAGCAGTGCGAACACTCCTGCTGCGATCAGGCCGGCGATGTCGCCACCAGACATAGAATTCATCTCCTAGATTGTTGCGCTGCCCCGCACGGCCGGAATCCGGCTTCGGCCAAGGCCTCCCCAGTACCCTATCCAAAAAGAAAGCCCGTGGCGTGTGCCACGGGCTTCCTTGTAAGCGCTGCTTGAATTTAGCGAGCGTAGAATTCGACGACGAGCTGCTCTTCGCAGATCACGGGGACCTCAGAGCGCTTCGGGCGGCGAACCAGGCGGGCCTGCAGGGCGTCGAGCTTGACGTCCAGGTATGCCGGCACGTTGTTCAGGGCGTGGGCACCAGCAGCTGCGACCTGGAACGGAGCCATGACCTCGGAGCGGCTGTGAACGTGGATGAGCTGGCCTTCGCCAACGCGGAAGGACGGGCGGTCCACGCGGATGCCGTCAACCATGATGTGGCGGTGCACAACGAGCTGGCGGGCCTGTGCAATGGTGCGGGCGAAGCCTGCACGCAGTACCAGGGCGTCCAAACGCATTTCGAGCAGCTCAACCAGGTTTTCACCGGTGAGGCCCTTGGTGCGGCGTGCTTCTTCGAAGGCACGGGTCATCTGGGCTTCGCGGATGCCGTACTGGGCGCGCAGACGCTGCTTTTCGCGCAGACGTACGGCGTAGTCGGAGTCCTGCTTCTTGCGGGCACGGCCGTGCTCACCGGGGCCGTACGGGCGGCGCTCCATGTACTTGGCGGCCTTGGGGGTCAGAGCAATGCCGAGTGCACGCGAAAGGCGTGCGGTACGGCGAGCACGAGTGTTGTTAGCCACTTGTGTCCTTCCAAATTACTGCGGTGTGTCAGTGTTACTGGCCTCCATCAGGGAGAGCATCGGCCAACCGCTGCCTTTTGCTACTGGCCCGCGGCACAGCTCCATTGAAGGAATCTTCAAAGGGATTGTGCGTCGGGTCATGCCAGACAAGCAACTATCCTACCACGCTACTGTCCGCGGATGATCTTCCGGAGCCGTTCCAGCCTGGCGGCTATATCGCGTTCGGCGCCGTTGTTGGTTGGCTCGTAGTAGTCCTTCCCCACGAGGTCATCCGGCGGGTACTGCTGTGTTGCCACCCCATGCGGTTCATCATGCGCGTACTTGTAGCTCTTGCCATGTCCCAATTGTTTGGCACCTGGATAGTGCGCGTCGCGCAGATGCATGGGGATGCCGCCGCCGAAACCGGCACGGACGTCTGCAACTGCCTTGTTCAGGCCCATGTACGCCGCATTCGACTTGGGTGCGGTGGCAAGGTGGACGACAGCTTCCGCCAGGACAATCCGGCCTTCCGGCATCCCTATCAACTGGACGGCCTGCGCAGCTGCCACAGCTGTTTGCAAAGCGGTGGGATCCGCCATGCCGATATCTTCCGCAGCGGAGATGACGATGCGCCGTGCCACGAACCTCGGGTCCTCCCCCGCCTCCAGCATCCGCGCCAGATAGTGAAGGGAGGCATCAACGTCCGAACCCCTGATGGACTTGATGAACGCACTGGCGACGTCGTAGTGCTGGTCGCCGGCCCGGTCATAACGAACAGCAGCGGCATCCAGGGCACGCTCGGTGTGCCTGAGTTCCACCAGTACAGGAGCGTCGGGGGCGCCGTCGCCGGCAAGCCCCGGTTCGCCGTCGTCGGTGACATTGGTCTCCGCGGCAGTGTGGGTCCCGGCGGCGGTTTCCTCCTCGACGGCGGTTGAGACGGCATTGCTGTCTCCGAAAGCGACGCCAGCCGCAGCCTCCAAGGCAGTCAGCGCCCTTCGGGCGTCACCTCCGGAGAGCCGGACCAAATGATCCAAAGCCTCGGGACTGAGTTCCACGCGCCCGGCGAGCCCACGGGCATCGGCAACAGCCCGCTGTAACAGCCCTGCGATGTCGTCATCCGTCAGTGGCTTCAACGTCAACAAGAGCGAGCGGGACAGCAGCGGTGATACCACCGAGAACGATGGGTTCTCGGTGGTGGCCGCCACCAGGACCACCCACCGGTTTTCAACGCCAGGCAACAGTGCATCCTGCTGCGCCTTGTTGAATCGGTGGATTTCATCAAGGAACAGGACAGTGGTCTTCTTGTACAGGTCCCGGGCGGTCAAGGCCTCATCCATCACCCGGCGAACATCCTTTACGCCAGCAGTAATGGCGGACAGTTCCACGAACTTCCGCCCCGGTCCGCGGGCAATGACATGCGCCAGCGTGGTCTTCCCGGTGCCCGGAGGCCCCCACAGAATGACGGAGCTCGGCCCGGCCGGCCCCGCAGCTTCTGCACCGGCGGCGAGCTGCCGAAGCGGGGAACCGTGACCCAGCAGATGCTGTTGGCCCACCACGTCATCCAGGGTCCGGGGCCGCATCCGAACTGCGAGGGGGCTCCGCTGGGACGCCATCCATCCGGCGTCGGAGGCTCCCCCGGCGGCAGGCAGATCCTCCGACTCGTCGTCGTTGTTTGCACCGGCACCAAAGAGATCTTCCACATGGATAGGCTACTCATAGTTCCAACAAAGGAGACATCGACGTGGACCGCCGCGCATCCGCCCCGCAACAACGGCAGCCGAAGGCCTCCAGCCGCACGGCCCTCGTCCCCGCATCACGGCTGTCCGGTTGGGTGGATCGCTTTGCCCAGAGCCATGGCCCACTCACTGAAGAGACTGACGACGGCGGAATCCTCCTCCGCGCCGCTGACGGGGCTTCTGCCCTCCTCAAGGCACCGTGGCCGGTCGATGGACGTCCAGGCCGGGGCACCACTGACATCGAACGGCTTGCCGCTCTTGCAGGCCAGGAACGTGGCCTTGGTATCCTGCTGGTGCGTCGGGGCGGTTTCGCCGTGGCTGTGGCGAGCGGCAGCAAGGTCCTGGAATCCAAAAGCGGTAACCGCTACGTTCAGTCCAGAACCGCTGCAGGTGGCCAATCACAACAACGGTATGCCCGGCGCCGCTCCAACCAGGCGGACGCCTTGGTGGACTCCGCGGCGGAACACGCCGCGCGTATTTTTGCCAGCCACCGTGTTGAGTACCTTGTACCCGGCGGGGATAGAGCACTGGTGGACCTGGTTCTGGCGCAACCCTCCATGCGCGCTCTGGCCAGCCGAAGCCAACTTGCTTTCCTGGACGTACAGGAACCCAAAACTGCTGCGCTTGCAAAAGCTGCTTCGGATGCTTGTTCCCTCCGGATCCTGGTGACTGATCCACCGGCGTAGGTAATCCACCAGTCCCATTAAATCGAGACAGCAACTGCCGCTCAGCAGCCTCCAGGCGCCCGCCTCAAGGGAGCCTGCCGATACAGATAACTCCCTTGTTCCACGAACCCGGCCCGCGAATACAACGCCTGGGCACCGCGGTTGGATGCAGTGACCAACAGCCAAAAACCCCGGAGATTGCGGGCCGCTCCCTGATCCAGTAGCGCTGACAGGACCATCGTTCCGTATCCCCGCCTGCGGTGGGTGGCCGAGGTCGCCATCGTGTAGAGGCCTCCCCAGCCGTTCACCAGGGCGAGGCGCCCGACGGCGGCCGGTACGCCGTCGTCGTCCCTCACCAGTGCGTACACAGACTCGCATCCGGTAAGAATGGCGCGGGCAACCTCCAGTTCCGCCTGGCCACCACGCCCATCCACGGACCACCACAAGCGAAGCCATTCATCGGTGGGCGCGTCCGAGAGTTCTACCCTCTGGGGCCCGGCATCCAAGGTTTCCAAGGCGTCCATGCCCCGGACCATAATCAGGGTTTCGGACTGCCTGGTGAAGCGTTGCCCGTCCAGGACGGCGTTAAGGCCTGCACTACGGGAGTCATCGAATATCTGGAAAATGAGCGGGAGACGCCGCTGCCTGTACCACGCTGACGCCGAACTGACTGACCGCTCCAGATCCGGAATGCTTTCCAGGTCCGGACTGCTTGCCATGTCCGGCGCGCCGGACAGCACCCCAGGCACGTTCCTCGCCCACACGGAGTTCGCCCTCTGCGTAACCCCAGCGGACGCACGGAGCACCCACTCCCCCGCACTTCCCGAGTCAAGGGCTTCGCGCTCTACGGCCGGCCACGCCTTATCCATGAGGGTTTCCAAGAATGCTTGTTCCAACATCGCGGCACCTTTCATCTGCAGGAACACCAAAGGCCCCCCACATCAGTGGGGAGCCTTTGGCTACCGTCTTATTCGGACTTGGTCTCCGGCTTGGCCGCAGGCTTGTTTTCCGGCTTGAAGTCGACGCCGGCTTCCTTTCGCTGCTGTGCCGTAATGGGGGCAGGAGCGGCGGTCAGCGGGTCAAAGCCGTTGCCGGTCTTCGGGAAGGCAATAACGTCGCGGATGGACTCGACGCCGGCGAGCAAAGCCACTACGCGGTCCCAACCAAGCGCGATGCCGCCGTGTGGCGGCGCGCCGTACTTGAAGCCCTCCAACAGGAAGCCAAACTTGGTCTCGGCGTCCTCCTTGTCCAGGCCCATGAGCTGGAAGACGCGTTCCTGAACTTCGCGCTCGTGGATACGGATGGAGCCGCCACCGATTTCGTTGCCGTTGCACACGATGTCGTAGGCGTAGGACAGCGCCGACTCGGGATCCTTGTCAAAGGTGTCAAGGAACTCCGGCTTCGGCGAGGTGAAGGCATGGTGCACAGCTGTCCACTGGCCGGCACCCACAGCAACGTCACCGGAGGCAACTGCAGCGGCAGCGGGCTCGAACATCGGCGCGTCCACGATCCATACGAAAGCCCAGTCTTTGGGATCGATCAGACCAGTGCGGTGGCCAATTTCAACACGTGCAGCACCAAGGAGGGCCCGTGATGCGGACTTCTCGCCGGCGGCGAAGAAAATGCAGTCACCCGGCTTGGCACCCACGGCGTCGGCCAGGCCTGCCCGCTCTTGGTCGGTGAGGTTCTTTGCCACGGGGCCGGCGAGTTCGCCGTCTTCCTTGTAAAGAACGTAGGCCAGTCCCTTTGCGCCACGCTGCTTGGCCCATTCCTGCCAGGCATCCAGGGCACGACGCGCCTGCGAGGCGCCACCGGGCATGACGACGGCGCCAACGTAAGGTGCCTTGAAGACGCCGAAGTTGGTGTCCTTGAAGAACTCAGTCAGCTCGGTCAGCTCCAGGCCGAAGCGCAGGTCCGGCTTGTCGGAACCGTACTTTGCCATGGCGTCCAGGTACGTCATGCGTCGGATCGGCGTGGGGACCTCGACGTCGATCAGTTGCCACAGGGCCTTCACAATCGCTTCACCGAGCTCGATGACATCGTCCTGGTCAACGAAGCTGGCTTCGATGTCCAACTGGGTGAATTCGGGCTGGCGGTCCGCGCGGAAATCTTCATCACGGTAGCAGCGGGCAATCTGGTAGTACTTTTCGAATCCGCCCACCTGGAGCAGCTGCTTGAAAAGCTGCGGCGACTGCGGCAGCGCGTACCAGGAACCCGGGGCAAGCCTGGCGGGGACGACGAAGTCGCGGGCGCCTTCCGGCGTCGAACGCGTCAACGTGGGTGTCTCAATCTCGACGTAGCCGCGCTGGTGCAGCAACTCGCGGGCGATGCGGTTTGCCTCTGAGCGGAGGCGGAGGTTCCGGGCCGGGCCAGGACGGCGAAGGTCAAGGTAGCGGTGCTTAAGGCGCGCTTCTTCGCCAACTTCGACGTGCTCGTCGATTTGGAACGGCAGGGGGTCCGAGGTGTTCAGGATGATGACCTTGTCCGCCATGACCTCAATCTCGCCAGTAGCTAGCGCAGGGTTTTCATTGCCTTCAGGACGCTTGTTGACGGTACCCGTCACCTGCAGGACGTATTCGTTCCGCAGGCCGTGGAAGACCTCTTCTTCACGGACAACCACCTGGGCGACACCGGAAGCGTCACGAAGATCAACGAATGCAACGCCACCGTGATCACGGCGGCGGCCCACCCAGCCGGCCAGGGTAACGGTTTGTCCAATGTGCTCGGAGCGAAGTGATCCGAGGTCATGTGTGCGCAGCACAGCATTCCTTTCAGCATGAATTTTCAAGGGATCATTGCAAAGACGATCCCGTCCGAGTTTACCCGCCCCGGCCGCGGCTGAATCACCTGGCCTGGATCAGGCAGTGATGACCCGGACGTGCAGATCTTCCTCCGACGGCGACCAACTGGCCGGGTCAGCGTCCACCTGCGCGCCGGACCGGATGTCCTTGACCTGGTGCTTGCCGTCATCGTCAGTGAACCAAACAAACGGAATTCCCCGACGATCCGCGAACTTGATCTGCTTGCCGAACTTTTCAGCCTTCGCAGCAACTTCAGTCGCAATACCTCGGCCGCGAAGCTGTGCCGCGACGTCCTGTGCCGCGGACCAACTGTCGTCGTTATTCAAAGCGACCAGGACAGCGGTCGGCACTGCCCGGGTAGCCGTGGCAAGCTCCTGGCTCAGGATCCGCGAGACCAGGCGGGTGACGCCGATGGACAAGCCGACGCCGGGAAACTTCCGGTTTCCCTTGCTGGCCAGGGCGTCGTACCGGCCGCCCGAGCAAATCGAACCCAGTTGTTCATGGCCTACCAGGACAGTTTCGACGACGGTTCCGGTGTAGTAGTCCAGTCCCCGGGCGATGCTGAGGTCAGCGACCACCTTGCCGGGCGCGCGCTGGACCGCAGCCTCAATGACCTGCTGGAGCTCGCTCAATCCTTCCTCGAGGAGGTCATCAGTCACCCCCAAGGCACGTACCTGGTCCACGAACGAGGTGTCCTCCGTGCGGATGGTGGCAAGCTTGAGCGCCAGTGCCGCCTGCTCATCCGAGGCGCCGAGCTCGCTCTTGAGCAGCTCAGCGACTTTGCCTTCGCCAATCTTTTCCAGTTTGTCGATGCTCCGCAGGACTCCGGCCGTATCAGTCAAGCCAATACCGCGGTAGAAGCCTTCAGCCAGCTTGCGGTTGTTGATCCGGAGGCGGAAGTCCGGAATCGGGAGGGCGCTCAGCGCCTCAGCGATGACCAACGCGATTTCGACGTCGTAGCGGAACGGCAACTCGCCATCGCCCACCACGTCTATATCTGCCTGGGTGAATTCGCGGGCACGGCCTTCCTGTGGACGCTCGCCACGCCAGACCTTCTGGATCTGGTACCGGCGGAAGGGAAAGGCGAGATAACCCGCGTTTTCCACGACGTACCGGGCGAAGGGAACAGTGAGGTCGAAGTGCAGGGCAAGCGCATTCGGATCGGCTTTGTCTGCCTTGTCCGTGGTGGTTGACCTGGATGCTTCAGCTTCGTCGTCCTGCAGGCGGCTCAGGCCATAGACCTCTTTGTCGATCTCGCCTTTACGCAGCAACTGGCCGACCGTTTCAACAGCTCGCGTTTCAATCGAGGAGAAACCATGCAGTTCGAACGTTTTCCGGAGCGTGTCCAGCACATGGAGTTCCACCAACCGTTCCTGGGGAAGCCACTCGGGGAATCCGGACAGGGAGGCGGTACGTGCCATGGTGGATAAATCTCCTCGAAGAAAGCTGACTCAGGAATGAGCACCGCAGCTTTAAAGGCCTTTTCGGCGATTATGGGGCGGGCGTCCAGCCGGTCATGCATAAACTATGTGCGGCAGCCAGTTTATGCTTTCCGCGCGTGCACATCTAATGCAGCATGCCCGGTCCCTGCAGGCAGCCGGCGAACGTGGACACAATCAGGAGGACTCTTGGCAACAAGGTCGCGGGATGACCGCGAAGCGAGACGCCGCATCCGGCAGATGGAAGCCAAGCGTGCCCTGCGGCAGGAACAGGGCAAGCGGCGCAAACGCGACAACACTGTTGCCATCGGCGCGGGCGCTGCCGCTGTGATCATTGCTGTGGTGCTGCAACTTACAGTTTTCAGTTCCAACCCCACTGAGGCAGAGTTCGCCGCCGCAGAGGCCGGACTGAACTCCCCGTCGGCTTCTCCTTCGGCATCCAACAGCGCAGACATACCCAGCCCGGACACCGCAGCCGGTAAAACCTTCACCGGCGAGCTCGGCCTGAACAGCGGCGTCGTGGGAGTGGAACTGAACGGAACTGCTGCCCCGCAGGCGGCGGCCGTCATCAAGTCCCTCACCGACGCCAGTTACTACAACGGAGCCTTCTGCCACCGCCTTACCACCTCAGAAACGTTCGGCCTGCTGCAATGCGGCGCCAAGTCCGAAGACGGCGCAGACGATCCCAACTACCGCTGGGGTCCCCTGGAGAACACACCATCGGACAACATATACCCGGCTGGAACAATCGCCGTTGCACGCTCGGGAAACAACGCCTACGGCAATGGTCATCAGTTCTTCATTGTCTACAAGGACACAACAATTCCTGCGGACACGGCCGGTGGTTACACAGTGGTCGGCAAAGTTACCAGTGGTTTGGACGTGGTCACGAAAATCGCTGCAGCAGGCCTGAAGCCGGGCGAAAACGCGACCGACGGCGCCCCTGTGGCACCTGTCACGATAGACTCGTTTTCTCTGAAGTAACCAGCCTTTGGCCCCGGTCCGGGGTGCAGTACCTTAGCAGTCCCTCCAAGCGAAAGACTTTTAGCGGTGACAGACAGTCAGAAATCCGACGAAACAGCAGTAGTGGCCAACCAAGACGCAGTCGAGGCAAACAGCCCGAACGGCACTGAAGCAGCACCTGCGGCTGAACAAACTCCCGCAGTTGCGGCCGACGATACACCGGCAGCAACCGAAGCCCCTGCCGCTGAAGAAACGCCTGCGACAGAAGAAACGCCTGCAGAAGCAGCTGAGGCGGCACCCGCAGTAGAGGAGGCACCAGCGGCTGAGGCGGCACCCGCAGTAGAGGAGGCACCAGCGGCTGAGGCGGCACCCGCAGTAGAGGAGGCACCAGCGGCTGAGGCGGCACCCGCAGTAGAGGAGGCACCAGCGGCTGAGGCGGCACCTGCACCGGAGGAAACCAAGCCTGCCGATTCGCGTCCCGCTCCTTCCCCTGCTGCCTTCGCGGCCCGCCCCAAGGCGCCTGCCGCCGTCGTTCCGGCTGCACCCGCCGTGTCTGCAGCCTCGCTTGCAGAGGCGGCCAAGTGGGGGCGCGCCGAAGGCGACGGCCACGTATTCCTCACTTTGGATGGCGAAGAGATTGCCGTTGGCCAGTACCCGGGTGTTAGCCCTGACGAAGCCCTGGGCTACTTCGCCCGGAAGTTCGATGACGTCATTGCCCAGATAGTCCTGCTGGAACACCGCGTGGAATCCAAAGCGCCGGCAACGGACATGCAGAAAACGGTGACCCACCTCCGCGAGCAGCTCGCGGAGCGCAACATGGTGGGCGATATCCGTTCGGCCGAAGCACGCCTGGACACGCTGTCCGAGCAGATCGCCGAACTGGAAAAGTCCGAGAAAGCAGCCCATGAGGCCGTCCGCGCCAACGAGCTTGCCGCGCGCGAAGCCATTGTGGCGGAGGCAGAGGCCATCGCTGGCCAGGATCCTGCGCAAATCCAATGGAAGACGTCCAGTGCGCGAATGAACGAACTCTTCGAGACGTGGAAGGCTGCGCAGAAGAGCGGGGTCCGTCTTGGCCGGAGCAATGAAGACGCACTCTGGAAGCGCTTCCGCTCGGCACGCACTGTCTTCGATCGCCACCGCCGCGCGTACTTCTCGCAGCTGGACAGCAACAATTCTGCGGCCAAGGTGGCCAAGGAAGCATTGATCGCAGAGGCTGAGGCGCTTTCCTCTTCCACTGACTGGGGCTATGCCGCCGGGGAGTACCGCAGGCTCATGGATCAATGGAAGGCCACCCCACGCGCCAGCCGCAAGGATGACGACGCGCTCTGGGGCCGTTTCCGCGCCGCGCAGGATGTGTTCTTCAGCAACCGGCAGGCTGCGAACGAGCAGATCGACCAGGAGTACACGGCCAACCTTGCAGTGAAGGAGCAGTTGGTAGCCGAGGCCCAGGCGCTGCTGCCGATCAACGATCTCAACGCAACGAAGAAGGCCCTGCAGTCCATTCGTGACCGCTGGGAAGATGCCGGTAAGGTCCCCAGGGCGGACATGGGCCGCATCGAGGCCGGTCTCCGCAAGGTGGAGGACGCAGTCCGCGAGGCCGAGGAGGAGAAGTGGCGCCGGAGCAATCCGGAGACCAAGGCCCGCACCAACAGCGCTTTGTCGCAGCTTGAGTCTGCTATTGCCGGGCTCAAGGAGGATCTGGAGAAGGCTGAAAAGGCCGGAGACCAGCGCCGCATCAAGGCTGCGCGTGAAGCTCTCGAAGCACGTCAGGCGTGGCTGGACCAGATCCAGCGCTCAGCGAGCGATCTCGCCTGACCCAGCTTTGGGTTCATGGTGAGCCCATGTTTTTTCTGCAGGCCCTGTACCGGTTATCCACATGCCCGGTACGGGGCCTGTACTGTTGCGGCCAGGACACGGAATGATCAATGAATGGTCCCACCCGTCACAGCCCCGCAACTGCAGGAACCCGTTCTTCCCGAGCTCTACGCACCCAGCCGCATCTTCACCTGGCCTGAATTGCAGGGCATGGCGCTGGATGGCATCCTGCTTCCCTTGTACGGAAAGAGCTATGCGTCGCCCGGGATTGCAGTCACGCCCCGCCTCCGCGCCCGTGCGGCTGCCCTGACTGTCCCGGACCGGATGCGGACCAAGGTGGTCGCGGGCAGGCTTACCGCGGCCTGGATCTACGGATGCGCCAGCCCTCCGGAGCGGCTATCACTCCTGGTGGATGTCAAGCATCGTATCTCAAGCGTGCGCAGTGCCCGGGGGTGCAACCTCCATGAGGTCCGGCTCGGCCAACTCGACGTCGTAAGCCTTGGTGGGATGCTGGTCAGCAGCCCCTTGAGAACAGCAGCGGATATTGCACTGCACGTCGAGTCGGATCAGGCCCTGCCGGCCCTGCGGCGACTCCTGGACCACCCGGAGCTCGGCATCAGGCTCCGTTTACTCACCCTTGCCGTGGAGGCAGCGCCGCGGGTTCCCCACAAGAAGCGTGCGCTCGCTACGCTCGCACGGCTCGTGTCCCCGAACTAGCTCCTGCGCCTGTTACCCGTGGTGCGATACACGTCGAAGACCCCGTCGATACGCCGCACCGCGCTGAGGACATGGTGCAAATACTTTGGATCACCCATTTCGAAGGCAAATTTGGAGATCGCCACCCTGTCACTTGAGGTGTGGACCGAGGCCGCGAGGATATTGACATGGTTTTCAGACAGGACACGCGTGACATCGGACAAGAGTGACTTCCTGTCCAGGGCTTCCACCTGAATCTCCACCAGGAAGACACTGGACTGTGTTGGTGCCCACTCGACCTCGACGATCCTGTCCGGCTGGTCGCGCAACCCGGAGACGTTGGTGCAATCGGTCCTATGGACCGACACTCCGGAACCACGAGTGACAAATCCAAGGATCGGGTCAGGGGGCACAGGGGTACAACACCGGGCAAGTTTGACCCACACGTCTCCCACGCCGCGAACGATGACACCGGAATCGGAAAATTTGGACTTGGCAACCTGCGTGGGGATGCTGACCTCGTCAAGGTCCTCATCCGGGGTCTCGTGCCCACCAAGATGCTCTACGAGCTTCTCCATGACGGACTGGGCAGACGTGTGGCCGTCACCCACTCCTGCATACAGCCCGGAGATGTCAACGTAGTGGAAGTCCTCGGCGACGGCAGACAGCGCATCGTGCGTCATCAGCCGCTGCAGTGGGAGGTTCTGCTTTCGCATTGCCCGCGTCAGCATGTCCTTGCCGCGGTCAATCGCTTCTTCACGGCGTTCCTTGGTGAACCACTGGCGGATCTTGTTCCGGGCCCTTGCCGACTTGACGAAGTGTTGCCAGTCCTGGCTTGGGCCTGCACCCTCCGCCTTTGAGGTGAAGATCTCGACCCAGTCGCCATGGTTCAGTTCACTGTTGAGCGGCACAAGCTTGCCGTTAACGCGGGCTCCGATGGTCCGGTGACCCACTTCTGTGTGGACCGCGTAGGCGAAGTCCACGGGAGTCGATCCAGCAGGCAAGGCCATGACTTCGCCCTTGGGCGTGAAGACGAAGACTTCCCTTGCGTTGATCTCGTACCTCAGTGAATCGAGAAATTCGCCCGGGTCCGACGTTTCCTGCTGCCAGTCCACCAAGGACCGCAGCCAGCCCATATCGCCGTCGCGTGGGCTGCCAGGGCCCACCGCAGTACGGTTGGGTTGGTCCTTGTACTTCCAGTGGGCTGCGACGCCGTACTCAGCCCGGCGGTGCATCTCATGGGTACGGATCTGGATTTCCACGGGCTTTCCACCCGGGCCGATCACCGTAGTGTGCAGGGACTGGTACATGTTGAACTTCGGCATGGCGATGTAGTCCTTGAACCGCCCGGGGAGGGGGTTCCATCGCGAGTGCAGGGTACCAAGTGCCGCGTAACAATCCCGCACCGAGTCAACCAGGACGCGAACGCCCATGAGGTCGTTGATGTCGTCAAAGTCCTTATCGCGGACGATCATCTTCTGGTAGATCGAGTAGTAGTGCTTGGGCCGGCCGGTGATGGTCGCCTTGATCCGCGCAGTCCGAAGATCATCGGCAATCTGGTTGCGGATGACACTCAGGCTCTTCTCGCGTTCGGGGGTGCGGTCCCCCACCATGCGGACGATTTCCTCGTACACCTTGGGGTAGAGCGCCGCGAAGGACAGATCCTCCAACTCCCACTTAATGGTGTTCATACCCAGGCGGTGTGCCAGGGGAGCGAAGATCTCCAGCGTCTCTCGGGCTTTACGTGACGACGACTCTGCCGAAACGAACCGCCATGTACGGGCGTTGTGGAGCCGATCGGCAAGTTTGATCATCAGGACCCGGATGTCCTTGGCCATGGCCACGACCATCTTGCGGACTGTCTCCGACTGGGCTGCTTCTCCGAAGCTGACCTTGTCCAGTTTGGTCACGCCGTCCACAAGCATGGCCACTTCCGGGCCGAAGTCGCGGGTCAGGTCATGCAGGGTGTACGGGGTGTCCTCCACCGTGTCATGGAGCAATGCAGCGGCCAGGGTGGTTCCTGTCATCCCAAGCTCGGCAAGGATGGTGGCTACTGCCACCGGGTGGGTGATGTACGGATCACCACTCTTGCGCTTCTGCCCTTGATGGCTGCGCTCTGCTACGGCGAATGCGCGCTGAATGAGGTCGAAGTCTTCTTTGGGGTTATTGGCCCGCACCGTTCGCAGGAGCGGTTCCAGAATCGGCGAGTACGGCGCCATCCCCCGGCCGGTCAATCGCGCAAGCCGGGAACGCGTGCGCTCCCGCCTACCCGGAAAGGTAGGACGCACGCCGGGAGTATCGACTGGAACCGTACCAGCAGTCCGTCCAGCCACGCTTGTTGCCGGAACCGTCACACCGTGGTGACTGTCCTCCCCGCCCGTCGGTGGTGCCGACGTCGCACGTTCTTCCACAGAAGTACCCCTCACGACCTATTTAATTCTTCCAGTCTATTCCCGCAGGCGAATGCTTCCGCAACCGGACAGCACATGACGCACGCCCCGGCAAGTCAAAGACAAAGGACCCCGCTGTAAAGCGGGGTCCTGCTCCAGGACGTAATGCCCAATGGAAATAGTCTAAACAGTGGCCTCGGCCCGGCGGTGGGCCACTTTCTTGGCCTGCTTCACGAGGTCCGGCTCGCCCTGGCGCAGCCAGGCGTAGAGCGGTGCCGCAATGAAGATGGTCGCTGCCGTTCCGATGAGGATTCCGACGAACAACGCCAGTGAGAGGTCCCGCAGCGTTCCTGCGCCCAGCAGTCCAGCCCCGATGAAGAGGATCGCCGCAACCGGAAGGACGGCAACCATCATGGTGTTGATGGACCGGACCAGGGTTTGGTTGACCGCAAGGTTGACCTCTTCACCGAAGGTCCGGCGCGTGGAGGTGGAAATGTCCGCTGTGTTCTCGCGGATCTTGTCGAAGACCACCACGGTGTCATACAGCGAATAGCTCAGGACAGTCAGGAAACCGATGATGGCCGATGGCGTCACCTCGAAATCACTCAGGGCGTAGACGCCCGCTGTGGTGAACATGGTGACGAGCATGCCCACCAAGGCAGAGAGTGACATCTTCCAGGTCCGGAAATACAAAGCCATGAGGACAGCAGCCAGGCCGACGAACACGACCAGCCCAATGAGTGCCTGGCGTGTGACATCCTGACCCCACGTGGGACCAACAAAGTTTGATGTCACCTCGTTGTCCGTTACACCGTAAGCGGTGGTCAGGCCCTCTTTGATGCGGTTGGTCTCGTCATCGGTCAGCTGATCCGTCTGAATCCGCATGGTGTTGCCCGCCACGTTCGCAACACGGGGAATGGCACCGGATACGACGTCATGGACAGCCTTTTCGCCCAGACCGGCATCGGTGGTCTTCACGTTCGAAACGGTGAACTCCGAGCCGCCGCGGAACTCGATACCGAGGTTGAAGCCGCC
Source organism: Paenarthrobacter sp. 10L412 (assembly GCF_056395565.1). Classification (NCBI taxonomy): domain Bacteria; kingdom Bacillati; phylum Actinomycetota; class Actinomycetes; order Micrococcales; family Micrococcaceae; genus Paenarthrobacter; species Paenarthrobacter sp. 10L412. The sequence continues at coordinate 301,859 of NZ_JBFTJT010000010.1, forward strand.
CTTCAAGACCGGGATCAGGATGGAGAGGGCCACAGCGACCGCAGCAATGATGAACCAGATTTTCTTGGAATCAACAAAGTTGTAAGAGCGCTTGCCCGTGTAAAGCTCGTTGCCGAAGGTTGCGAAGCTCGTGGTCATTACTTCTCCTCCTTGGTGCCGTTGGAAGGACCGGTCAACTGGCCCTTCTCGGCGAGGCGCCGTTCGGCGATGGTCATGCGGCGTTCGGCTTCAGCCGCGGCACCTGTATTGCGTGCACGGACAACGGCCGGTTTCTCAGCAGGTGTGCGGAGACGTCCGGCTCCCCGATACAGCGGGACAGCTCCCAGACGGTCAGGTGACAGGCCGGAGAACCTGTGGCCTTCGCCAAAGAACCTTGTGCGGGCAAGGACCTGCAGCATGGGGTGCGTGAACATGAACACCACAATGAGGTCAGCCACAGCCGTGAGGCCAAGCGTGAACGCGAAGCCACGCACATTGCCTACAGCCACGAAATAAAGGACCAAGGCTGCCAGCAAGTTCACTGCCTTGGAAGCCAGCACAGTCCGCTTGGCACGCTTCCAGCCATTTTCGACGGCGGATACGAGCCCGCGGCCCTCGCGAAGTTCATCGCGGATTCGTTCGAAGTACACAATGAACGAGTCGGCCGTCTGTCCGATGGCCACGATCAGGCCTGCAACACCAGCGAGGGAAAGGCGGTAGTTTTCAGTCCACCCCAGAATGGCGATGGCAAGGTAGGTCAAACCACCGGCGACAACCAGGGAAGCAATGGTGACAAAGCCAAGGGCCCGGTACTGGAACAGCGAGTACACAACCACCAGCAACAAGCCGATGAGGCCGGCAAGCAGGCCGAGCCGGAGCTGATCGCCACCGAGCGTGGCAGAGATCTGTTCCTGGGACTGGATCTCGAAGGAGATCGGCAAAGCACCATAGCGGAGTTGGTCGGACAGTGCTTTTGCTGAGGCCTGGGTGAAGTTACCCGTGATCTGCGGTTTTCCGTCAGTGATGACAGCAAGGGACCTCGGTGCTGAGATGACCTTGTCATCAAGGACAATGGCGAATTGTGCCTTGGGGTCGTTGCCGCCCTGGGCAAGGGACGCGGTGTAGAACTGGTTCAGCCGCTCCGTAACTTCCTTGAACTTGGCAGTTGCCTCGGAGTTGAACGTGATGTTCACACCCCAGGAGTTCGTCACCGATCCCTGTGCGCCCTGGACCTGCGAGAAGGACGAGGAGCTGATGTCCTGGCCTTTGACCTCGACCGGACCAAGGATGTACTTGATGGCGGGAGTCTTGTCCGTTGCCGGTTCGCAGGTCACCAGAGGCTTCGCCGGATCAGAACGTTCCCGCTTCTCAGTGGAAGGGTTGACGCAGTCGAGCGCCTCGAATTCCTTGTAGATCTCAGGAGTCACCCAGTTGGTGTCGCTCGCGTTGGTGGGCTCTGCGGTGGGCTTGGGCAGCTTGTCATCCGGTGTACGGGATTCGACAGGGACGGCAGCAGGATCAGCCGCAGCGATCACCGGGCGGAAGTTCATGTCCGCCGACGCTTGGATAAGATCACGGGTTTCCTTGGACGGAGTTCCCGGGAGACTCACCACCACGTTGCGCCCCGACTGGGTGCTGATCTCGGCTTCGGCAACACCGGAGCCGTCTACACGCTGCCGGATGATGGCAACTGCCTGGTTGAGCTGTTCCTCAGTGATCTCGCTGGAACCCTCTACCCGCGGTGCCAGGATCATCTGGGTGCCGCCCTCGAGGTCCAAGGCAAGTTTGGGAGCCCAGCTTGCATGGCCGGAAATGACTCCGCCACCCAGGACAGCGGTGAGTACAACGAATATTGCTCCAAGCCAAGTCAGCACCCTGCGGGCTGAGTTTTTGGGGCCGGTCCGTGCCATTATCGATCTTCCTTTTATCGCCGGACAGCCGCCGGCGGACGCTGGTGAGCGTCTGCCGGCGGCCTTCCGCTGCCGTAGAAGTGTCCTTGCGCGGTGTTGCCGCGACTGACGGTGCTAGTTGTCCTTCTTGTCCTCTTTGTTGAGGCGCGCGATGGTTTCATCCGGCGTCTCAGTCGCAGCCGGGGTCTCATCGGCAACGGTCAGCGAAGAAGCGTCGTCCGGAACAACAGGGGCTTCCTCTTCAGTCTTTTCGACCACCTTGGTGACGGCCTGGCGGTGAACCGTAGCTTCGTTTCCGGGAGACAGCTCGATAACGACCTTGTTCTCAGCTTCATCGATGGACACGATGCGTCCGAAAAGACCAAAGCTGGTCATGACATCGACGCCCGGAGCGAACTTGGACTGCATCGCAGCCTGCTGCTGCTGGGTCTTCTTGTTGCGGCGGAACATCATGAAGACAAAGAGTCCAAGCATGACGAACAGCAATATGGTCATTGGATCCACAGGGAAGTTCCGTTCTTTACTTACGTTTTGGTTCACGGCAACGTCCCCGGCAGATCCTGCGGCCACGGGACCAAACCCGCATAGCAACGCGCTTCACCGCGAAGCGGGCGCATGGATCAAGGACTCGAACGTGCCGAGCGTCATACCAGTCTAGTGGGAAAAGCTGAATACAGCGTGTTAACCGATGGTATCTACGCTTTCAGCGTGGTTTTCATCCTCGTCAAACAAGGCAAGGGTCTCCTGGCCGAATACGCCCGCCGGCACAGCATAACCGAGGTGTGTCCATGCTGGTGCCATGGCGATGCGCCCACGGGGTGTCCGCCCAAGCAGTCCTTCGCGCACCAAGAACGGCTCAGCCACGGTCTCTACCGTTTCGGGTTCTTCGCCCACGGCAATCGCCAAGGTGGACAAGCCAACCGGGCCACCGTTGAACTTGGTAATGAGGGCTTCAAGAACGGACCGGTCCAGCCTGTCCAGGCCACGCTCGTCTACTTCGTACATATCCAAGGCAGCTGACGCCGACCGGGCGTCGATTTGCTCAATGCCATGAACGAGCGCCCAGTCACGAACGCGGCGCAGGAGTCGGTTGGCTATACGTGGTGTTCCCCGGGAGCGTCCGGCAATCTCGGTGAAACCTGCAGAGTTTACCTTCAGGTCCAGAAGCCCGGCAGAACGGCGGAGGACAAGTTCGAGTTCGGCCACCGAATAGAACTCAAGGTGCCCGGTAAAACCAAAGCGGTCCCTCAAGGGGCCCGGAAGAAGTCCTGCGCGGGTGGTGGCACCTACCAAGGTGAAAGGCGGGAGCTCCAAAGGAATTGCAGTTGCGCCTGCGCCCTTGCCCACCACGATGTCCACGCGGAAGTCCTCCATGGCCATGTACAGCATTTCTTCTGCGGGCCTGGACATGCGGTGGATTTCGTCAAGGAACAGGACCTCGCCCTCCGAGAGCGAGGAAAGGATGGCTGCGAGATCCCCTGCGTGCTGGATGGCCGGTCCGCTGCTGATACGCAGCGGCGCGTTCATCTCCGCTGCAATGATCATGGCAAGTGTGGTCTTACCGAGTCCAGGAGGTCCGGACATCAGTACGTGATCGGCGCTGCGGCCACGCATCTTCGAGGCTTCAAGCACCAAGGCAAGTTGCTTGCGGACCCGATGCTGTCCTACGAAGTCGTGCAGGTTCTTGGGGCGGAGAGCAGCCTCAATGACCCGCTCTTCCGGTTCCTCTCCCCCGCTGACGAGTGACTGCTCAGCCACGGCTGCCTACGCGGTTGCCGGCGCGTGCCCCGTCTTGGCCAAGCCAGCGCAGCGTAGCCCGAAGTATTTGGGCCACGTTTCCTGCGTCTACGAGTTCCGGCGAGTCGGCCATGGCTTTGTCGATGCTGCCGTTGGCGTCTTTCTCGGACCATCCCAAACTGGTCATGGCCGCGACTACCTGGGGCTTCCATTCCACAGTAGTGACCACCGCAGGGGCCGTTCCTGTACCCGTGCCATGAGGGACCAGCTTGCCCGCCAGTTCAAGGACAATCCGGCCGGCAACCTTGGGCCCAATGCCCGGAACCTTGGTGAACGCCTTGCCATCGCCGGTATGCGCAGCTACGCGGATCGCCTCGGGCTCGTGCACCGCAAGTACGGCCAGTGCCAAACGGGGCCCAACCCCGCTGACACTGAGCAGGACGTCGAAGACTTCGCGTTCGTCGTCGTCGGCAAATCCGAACAGCGTGAGCGAATCTTCACGGACGATCATGGAAGTGAAAAGCTTGGCCTCGGCGCCTACTTTTAGGTGGCTTAAGGTCTGCGGTGTAGCAAAAACGCTCATTCCCGCACCGTTGAGGTCAATCACGGCGGTCGACAAGCCAACGTGGGCAACTGTTCCACGGAGAAAACTGATCAAGACCCGGCTCCTGAGGTACTGCCTGCTGTACTGCCATGAATCCATGGCAGCCAAACGGACTATCCGAACATATCTACGAATACCCTAGCAAGGGGTACCGACAATCACCGCCCGCGGCGCGCTTTCGCTTCCGCTTCGGCCCAGGCCCGCTGAGCCGGGGTGAGGGAATCCGTGCCCGAACTCCCGCTGATTCCACCCATGCCGCTGCCTGCCCGCCAAGCATGCGTCAGGGCCAGGGCAAGCGCGTCTGCGGCGTCGGCGGGCTTGGGCGGTGCATCGAGCCGCAGGATTTTGGTCACCAATTTGGTGACCGCATCCTTGTTGGCAGTACCGCTTCCGGTGACGGCCGCCTTGACTTCAGAAGGCGTGTGCAAGGCGACGGGAATGCCGCGACGCGCGGCCGCTGCGATGACAACGCCCGAGGCTTGGGCCACGCCCATCACAGTGCTGACGTTCATCTGCGAAAAAACGCGCTCGACGGCGACGACGTCCGGCTCGTGCAGGTCCAGCCATTCGTCGATTGCCTGTGCAATGACCAAAAGCCGCTTGTCCAGCGTCAACTCGGCCGAAGTCCCCACCACTCCAACCGCCACCATGGTGGCCCGGCGATTCCGCTCGATATCCACTACACCGATGCCGCAACGGGTGAGGCCCGGATCGACTCCCAATACGCGAAGAGTCAAGTCCGGGCCTCCCTGTTTGTTGTCAAAATAAAGGTGCTGCCCTGCCTAGTCGGCGTCGAGGGCAGCCTGCACTTCCTCGCTGAAGTCGGCGTTGCTGTAGACGTTCTGGACGTCATCCAGGTCTTCGAGGGCGTCCACGAGTTTCATGAATTTCCGGGCACCATCAACATCCAGGTCCACCTGCATGGAGGGCACGAATTCAGCTTCATCGGATTCGTACTCGATGCCGGCATCCTTCAAGGCGTCACGGATGGCCTGCAGATCGGAGGGCTCGGAATGCACTTCCCAGTTCTCGCCGCTGTCCTTGACTTCCTCTGCGCCGGCGTCCAGGACGGCCATCAGGATGTCATCCTCGCTCAGCCCATTCTTTGGCAGCACCACGACGCCCTTGCGGGTGAACAGGTAACTGACCGAGCCGGGATCTGCAATGGTGCCACCGTTGCGGGAAATCGCGAGTCGAACCTCGGAAGCCGCACGGTTCTTGTTGTCGGTCAGGCACTCGATCAACAACGCCGAGCCCTGGGGGCCACGGGCTTCGTACATGATTTCGGTGTAGTCGACCACTTCGCCCGTGAGGCCGGCACCACGCTTGATGGCGCGGTCGATGTTGTCGTTGGGAACCGAGGTCTTCTTCGCCTTGGTAACCGCGAGTTCCAGGCCTGGGTTGCCGGCGAGGTCCGGGCCGCCCATGCGCGCAGCAACTTCGATGTTCTTGATCAGCTTTGCGAACGACTTTGCACGCCTGCTATCAATGATGGCTTTCTTGTGCTTGGTAGTCGCCCATTTGGAGTGGCCTGACATGCTTTACGCTTCTCCTCTGATCATTCGAATAAAGAGTTCATGCACGCGCTTCTCACCTGTGACTTCCGGATGGAAAGAGGTGGCCAACAGCTGGCCGGAGCGCACTGCAACAATTCTAGCCAATCCGTGCAAAGTGGCGGTGTGGCTGGCATGCTCCGGATCAACCTGTGCCAGGACCTCGACTCCTGGGCCAACCCGTTCCACCCAAGGTCCACGGATAAAGACCGCGTGCACCGGATCCACGCCGGACTCCCCCGCGCTGAACTCTAGTCCTTTGAAATCGAGGTCGGTTTCAAAGGACTCGCGCTGCCGCCCGAAGGCATTGCGGCGCACCGTGATGTCCAGTCCACCGAAGGTCTGCTGGGGGTTTCCATCCAGATCAGTAGCGGGATCGGCAATCTCATCGGCAAGGAGGATCATGCCGGCACAAGAGCCGTACACCGGGAGGCCTTCGGCGATGCGCTTCCGCAGCGGGTCCGCGAGTTCAAAGATCCTTGAAAGTTTGTCGATCGTGGTGGATTCCCCACCGGGGATGATAAGGCCGTCAACGTCATCCAGCTCAGCGGGGCGACGGATGCCCACACCCGTGGCGCCTGCGGCTTCCACTGCGTGGATGTGCTCGCGGAAGTCGCCTTGAAGGGCCAGTACGCCGATCCGGAGTCCTGCACCCACGCGTGATGAAGCGTCGGAAAGGGGGTTGGTCATTAGGCCATCATAGTGGCCCGGCCCGGAATCTCCTCCCGGAGGACAAGCGGGAGTGCCAGCAGGAGGAGCCCCCACGCCAAGTTCCATGCCCTAACTGGGATATATTACAGAGCATGTTTTCCTTCAGCGTTCCCCTCGGCAAGCTGGTCCGCACACTGTCCCGGCTCCGGGGTGGCGGCTCTGCTTTCCCCGGCCTGGTGGTCGAAAAAATCGATCCCGGTTTCATGCAGAGAACGCTGTCCAGCCTTCCCCACGGCGTGGCAGTTGTCAGCGGCACGAACGGAAAGACGACGACCACCAAAATGGTGGTCGAGCTGCTGGAAAGCCAGGGCCTGAAAGTCTTCACCAACCGCACAGGCAGTAACTTCACCCGGGGCGTGGCCGCCTCCCTCCTCGGCGATGTTGACTGGCGTGGCCGGCTCGACGCCGACGTCGCCATCCTGGAACTCGACGAAGCACATGCCGTGCACTTCGTGAACAAAGTGCCCCCGCGTTTCAGCCTCTTGCTCAACGTCCTTCGCGACCAGCTTGACCGCTTCGGCGAGATTGACAAGACCGCCCGCTTGCTCGAACACATCGCCCGGAAAACCACGGATACCGTGGTGCTGAACCGTGAAGACCCCCGGGTGGCACGCATCGCCAACACCCTCAATGGTCCGGGGACCCTCCACCATCCCAGCGTCCGCTACTTCGGCCTCGATGAATCGCTGCGCAGCACATTTCCCAACGACGACGATATGCGGACCGCCACCACCGGACCCTCGTCCCCGAACACCCCGGCACCCGGCACCGCAGGTGAGGTACCCGACGGCCCTGCTGCCGACGTCGTACTCCGTCGCGTGGGTGCCCAGGACGCTGACTTTGAGTTCGACGGCGAAACAGTCACCACGAGCATGAAGCTGCGGGGTGTCTACAACATCTTCAACGCGGCGGCCGCGCTCTCCCTGGCCAGGGCGATCCTGGGCACGGGAGCTGTTGACACTCCCAAACTGGTCAAAGCACTCGGTGATGTGGCTCCTGCTTTCGGGCGCGGCGAAAGCCTCACCGTGGATGGCCAGCCGTTGGAACTTGTGCTCGTTAAGAATCCCAGTGGCTTCCGGCTCGGCCTGAAGTCCTTCCCTGCCGGCGGATACGCTACCATGATCGCCATCAACGACAACTATGCAGATGGCAGGGATATGTCCTGGCTCTGGGACGTTGACTTCGAATCACTCAGGGAAGATGGCGTCGAGGTCCTTACCGGCGTGCGCGCCTACGATATGGCCCTGCGCTTGCAATACGACGAAGTCCGCTTCGGTACAGTCGAGACCGACATAACCGCGGCCCTGCATGCATTTATCGACGGCTCGCGAGGCAAGCCCAAGCGGATTTTCTGCACGTACACCGCCATGCTCGCGATCCGTCGCGAACTGGCCAAAATCACCATAGTTGAGGTGGTCTCATGACCTCGGAAGCACAGCCCACCAAAGGAACCGTCCGCGTCCTCCAGCTGTACCCGCGGGACATGAACATTTACGGCGACTGGGGCAATGCCCTGGTCCTCCAGAAGCGAATCAAGTGGCATGGCTACACGCCGGAGCTGCTTGAATACAACGTAGGCGACGACTTTCCCGAGGACATTGACATCATCGTGGGCGGCGGCGGGCAGGACAGCGGCCAGTTGGTTATTCAGGATGATCTTCAGGCACGCGCCGATCATTTGCGGGAGCTCGCGGACGAGGGCGCACCAATGCTGGTCATTTGTGGTCTCTACCAGCTCTTCGGAAAGTTCTTCAAGACCAGCGCAGGCCCTGTCATTCCCGGGATCAGTATCCTCGATGTCGAAACACATGGCACGGATGAGCGGCTGATCGGCAATGTCACGCTCAAGTCCTCCGAATTCGGAGACGTCCTGGGCTACGAGAACCACAGTGGACAGACCACCCTCGGCCCGGGCGTCCAGCCTCTGGGGACAGTCACCAAGGGTGCAGGGAACAACAGCAAGGACGGTCACGAGGGAGCCCGCTACCGCAACGTGGTGGCCAGCTACCTGCACGGTTCGCTGCTGCCCAAGAACCCGGCGATCGCCGACTTCCTGATCCGGACGGCCGTGGAACGGAAATATGGCACTTTCGTGCCTGGAACGCCCGACGACGACTACGCCCGCCTCGCGCGCGAGCACGCTGCCCGCCGCCCACGCTAGCCGGGTGGTTCGACTACCTGCCGCCCTTACTTCTCCTTGGTAATGAGCAACTCGTGGGCGCCGGCAGTTGCTGCACCCATCGACTCGACCACGCCTTTGGTGCGCTGGTGGGTCTCTGCATCGGCAGCCGGCGAAGCGCAGACTCCCTGGGGTGCATCGCTGGCAACCGAGCACCAGCGGTAGGGATCCCGGACAATCACCGACGGCGCCCATGCGAGATCCGAGGCTGTCCAAACGCCAGCCGCGTTCTGGCTGAACTGCGCACGGACCAGCAGTCCTTCATTGTTGACCACATACCAGGGCGACAATTCCGTCACGCCATTACCCAGTCCATAGACGATCCACGTGCCCTTGTAGTTTTCGATCGGCAGCACCGAGTGCGTGTGGTGTCCATAAACCATGGTGAATTGGCCACTGTCCACCAAGGCGTGGGCGACTTCCTGTTGCTGGGCATTGGCCTCGCTGGCGTACTCATCACCGGCGTGCATGACTCCCAGCACGATGTCGGCCCCGAGCGCACGGGCCTTGGTGGCTTTCGCAATCATGACCGTGGGATCAAGCTCGTCCACAAGCCACGGGTACTCCGGAATCTGTCCGTTGTGGCCGTAGGTGCCAACGATGACTGCTACCGTTGCGGCGTCTGTCTTGAGCATCAGGATTTCCTGTGATGCAGCTTCAGTCCGGTAGGAACCAGTGTGCTTGAGCCCGGCAGCATCCAGCGCATCCAATGTCCGGAGCAGCCCTTCCGTCCCCCGGTCTATGGTGTGGTTGCTGGCTGTTGTGCAGGCTTGGTACCCCACATCCTTGGATGCGGTAACGATCTGCGGCGGGACATTGAAGGATGGGTACGCGGAGAACGGACCGTCCGGGGTGCCAACAGGGGTTTCCTGATGACAAATAGCGAGATCGCTGTTCCGGATGTAGCGCCGCTGGCCCTCAAGGAGCGGTATGAAGGTGTAACCGGGCTGACCTGCAGCTGCGGCGTCCGCCCGGGCCTGCTGCCACAGCTGTGTATGGATCAGCATGTCGCCCGTGACTGTGATGGAAGTACAACGCAGTTCGGGACAAACTGGGCCCTTGCCTAGGGTTGGCGTAGGAGTCGGCGTTGGCGTGGACGCAGGAGACGCGGGGGCAGTAGCGGCGCTGCTTTTCTCCCTGGAGTCCTTCTCTGCAATTACTCCGCAGGCGCTCAACGACAAGGCAAGTACTGAGGCCGCCAGCAGGGCGCCCGTTCGCCGCGAACGCCTGTGACGCCTGTAATCCCCGCGACGTCCGCAAGATGTGATGTTCCCCATAACCGCAATCCTACGGCGCAAGACGGGCGGGATTCCGGCGAGCCGCCCTTGAGGACACGATTCTTAAGTGAAAGAGTCCCTTCATGACCAATCCGCTTTTGAGTCCGAGCCCCCTGCCGTTCGGCCTTCCACCTTTTGAAGCAATCACCACAGAGGACTACGCCGAAGCCCTCGACGCGGGACTGGACGAACACCTCCACGGGATCCAGCAGATTGCGGCGAACCCAATACCAGCGACTTTTGAGAACACGGCTGTGGCCATGGAAAGGTCCGGGCGGTTGCTGGACCGGGCCGCGGCGTCGTTCTTTACGGTTGTATCGGCCGACGCATCGGACGCGATCAGGGAGTTGGAGACCGCCTTCGCGCCCAGGTTTGCCGCGCATCAAGACGCCGTCTACATGAACCGTGGCTTGTATGAACGCTTCAATGCCATTGACACCGCCAGCCTAGATGACGAGTCTGCGCGCTTGGTCCAGGAATACCTCAAAGAGTTTCGGCAGTCCGGCATTCAACTTGACGACGACGGCCAGGCGCGCCTTCGGGAAATCAACGCCGAACTCTCACGTCAGGGCACCGAATTCGGCCAGCGGGTCAAGGAGGCGATGAAGGCTGCCGCTATTCTCCTCGACGACGAAGCGGACCTGGCTGGCATGTCCCCAGAAGATGTCGCTGGCGCTGCCGAGGCCGCCAAGGCCGCCGGGCACGATGGCCAGTTCCTCCTGACGCTCATCCAGCCAAGCAACCAACCCGCCCTCGCCTCGCTCGAAAACCGGGACATTCGGCGTCGCCTGTTTGAAGCGTCCCTCGCTCGCGGCACGGACGGCGGAAGCCTGGATGTCCGTGATCTGGTGACGGCAACGGTTCGCTTACGCGCGGAAAAAGCCGGCCTTCTTGGCTTTCAAAACTTCGCGGAACTCGTGGTGGACCAGCAAACGGCACGGAACTTCAAGGCCGTGCAGGCAATGTTGGGGCGGTTGGCACCTGCAGCGATCCGCAACGCACAAGCCGAAGACCTCGCTTTGGCGGAGTCCGCCGGCCACCCACTGGAGCCTTGGGACTGGGCATACTATTCCGCCCAGGTCCGGCGGGAAAAGTACCAAGTGGATGAACAGGCCATCAGGCCCTACTTCAGCCTCGAAACGGTCCTGGCCGACGGCGTTTTCTACGCAGCGACCCAACTCTATGGCGTAACGTTCCGTGAGAGGACGGATCTGGCCGGGTACCACGAGGACGTCCGGGTTTGGGAGGTCAGAAACGAAGACGGCAGCGCTCTGGGTCTCTTCCTTGGGGACTATTACACGCGGGAATCCAAGCGCGGAGGAGCCTGGATGAACTCGCTCGTGGAACAGTCCCGACTCCTCGGCACGCAAGCCGTAGTGATCAACAACCTCAACATCACCAAGCCAGCGCCGGGCGAACCCGCTCTCCTGTCCCTGGACGAGGTCCGGACCGTCTTCCACGAATTCGGGCACGCGCTCCACGGCCTGTTCTCCGATGTGGAGTATCCTCGGTTCTCCGGAACGTCCGTGCCCAGGGACTTCGTGGAGTACCCGTCCCAGGTCAACGAAATGTGGATCATGTGGCCCGAGGTATTGGCTAATTACGCACGCCACCATGCGACGGGAGAACTGCTCCCGCAGGACATCGTGGACAGAATCAACGAATCCCTGCTGTGGGGTGAGGGATTGGCCACCACCGAATACCTCGGAGCAGCATTGCTGGATGTGGCGTGGCACGTGATGACAGAGTCCGAAGTTCCGGACGACGTCCTTGCCTTTGAAGCCAAAGCGCTGGCCGACGCCGGCATCGCCCACCCGCTGATTCCGCCGCGCTACCGTACCGGCTACTTCCAGCACATCTTTGCCGGCGCCGGGTATGCGGCCGGCTATTACTCCTACATCTGGAGCGAAGTCCTGGATGCGGACACCGTTGAGTGGTTTAAGGAAAACGGCGGCCTTACCCGCGCAAACGGCGAGCGGTTCCGTTCGGAGCTACTCGCCCGTGGAAACAGCCGGGATCCGCTGGAATCCTTCCGCACGTTCCGTGGGCGCGATGCTGAGCTCGAACCCCTCCTAAAGCGCCGAGGCCTCAACTAACCCACCATTAAAACGAAACGACGGAGGCTGATCCGGCAGCGTGCGTAAAAGGGCCCCCGCCCCAGCCACCACCAAAATGGCGGCAGCGAGGGCGGGGAATAGCACGCAGAGGATCAGCCTCCGCCGTAGCGAAAGAGACTTACCAGCCGCGCTCTGAGAGGCGGTGGGGCTGCGGGATTTCGTCGACGTTGATGCCTACCATGGCTTCGCCCAGGCCGCGGGAGACCTTGGCGATGACGTCGGGGTCGTCGTAGAACGTGGTTGCTTTCACGACGGCGGCAGCGCGCTCTGCGGGGTTGCCGGACTTGAAGATACCCGAACCAACGAACACACCATCGGCGCCGAGCTGCATCATCATCGCAGCATCAGCCGGGGTTGCGATGCCACCAGCGGTGAACAGCACCACCGGGAGCTTGCCCGTGGCGGCGATTTCCTTGACGAGTTCGTACGGGGCCTGCAGTTCCTTGGCCGCAACATACAGCTCGTCCTCGGGAAGGGCTGCGAGCTTGGCGATCTCGGAACGGATCTTGCGCATGTGGCCGGTGGCGTTGGAAACATCCCCGGTGCCGGCTTCGCCCTTGGAACGGATCATCGCCGCGCCTTCGTTGATGCGGCGCAGGGCCTCACCGAGGTTGGTGGCGCCACAGACGAAGGGAACGGTGAAGTTCCACTTGTCGATGTGGTTCACGTAGTCGGCCGGGGTCAGGAC